>CAZNCI010000095.1:0-11899 GCA_964571475.1 uncultured Saprospiraceae bacterium
CAAATCGTATCTTGCCAACTCATTTTTCATGGATAGTGAGAATAGTATTTATGTACGTGGAGGTAAAGTAGCCTCTAATGGAGGAGTAACATCCTTTCTCAAAAAATACAATTCTGGGGGAGAGCTAGAATGGGAGAAGCTAGAGCTTCCAGACCGAATAAGTTGGATCGATGAGATAGGTGAAGAAATAGAAGTACTCGGTATTACAGCCAATTTCGACTCCTATTTTTCAAAAAGATACTCTAAAGCTGGAAATCTTATCAGCGCGCATTATACATTGATTAATGACAGCCATTTCAATGCAGGAGTGAGTTCCAATGACGGTGGCTCCTATCATGGGACTTCTTCACATAGGTATGGAGTGCTAAAAATGAATAATGAAGGGCAAGTTCTTTGGCAATATGAAAAAGAACTACAATTAGATGTATGGGGCAATAGATTACCCTATTTCATGGAGGATAATGAGTTGAATGTATATGGTGTTGGAGGCTATGTATTTGGAGAAAATGACCTTCAGGTTTCAATAACAAAAATCGACTCTTCGGGTAATTTCATCTGGGAGAAAAAAATAAATGGCGAAGGAATGCAAACCTATACGGAAGTAACATTTTGGGCAGATGCGGTTTATATTCCGTTGCTTTATTTCAATGCAGATAGCGGTTATAAGTTTGGAGTTGTTAAATACGGTAAAGATGGACAATTATTGTATTCATCAGGCAGTATTCTCTCCTCAGACCTCGGATTAGAAAATCGCTTTTCGCCCTTTTCATTAACATTGGATGACGAAGGAAGTATCTACTTAGCCGGCATAAATAATCAGTCTGACTATCACAGTTATTTAAGTATTATTAAGTTCAAAAAAGAACCAACCGGCACCCGGGAAATAAATAATCTGCATTCGGTCACGCTGAGTCCCAATCCGGCAAACGAGGAAGTATTTGTCCATTTGGAGAATGGTGGAACGGTTACCATTTATAACATCTATGGGCAATTAGTTTCAGAAAATTACCATGAAAATTTTTCACTCCCCGTAAAAATTGACCAACTTTGTGCTGGTTTATATTTTATCAAAATTCAACAGGGGAATAAATCTTATTTTGGAAAAATAGAAAAACTATAACCCAACGACCTTTGGCACGGTTAACGCTCTGACTGAGCCAAAGGTTTGTTCCTCCCCTATAAGTCCTTCAAAAATGAAGAGAGCTGATTGCGCAAAGTCACCAAATCCAAATGCTGCCGGCTACTCAAAATGGCGGACTTTATTGTATTGCAAATATCAACATAAGCTGCCGTAACAGCTACTGGGTATTGATTGGATAAATTTTGAGAAAGGTTAGAAAAATGATAGGTTCGTTTATCTATAATTTCCTGCTTACGCAAATCCATCTCCGGTTTAGAATTATTTCTTATTTTTCCGACAAAACTCAATAATCTGAGTAATAATATCTCATTCCCGGACTTTTTTAATAGTTCATAAGGCGCTCCCTTTTCAATTGGATCATTGCCGGTTAATGGTGTAAGCCCCAAATATAAATCCTCCGAAAATTCAAAAATCCGTTGTTTAAAACTATTGGCATAAAAATTCCAAACATGATCAAAATGTTCTTTTTTGATGATTTTGGTTTCCTTCTTTTCTCGGGCATCAATTTGTTTGCCCGAAGAAAAAGTGGCTACAAACGTCCCTTTTGTCCCAAGTAATCCTCTGGGGTTATTGGCCAAATAAACAGGGTCACTGCCCTCTCCAAACAAAAAGCTCTTTAAGATTTTTACCCGCTTCGCGCCCGGTAATTGTCCTATTTGTTGCATAGCCGTATCGTTATATCCATGTGTCCGATGCAAAAAAACAAGTACTTCCTGTGTCGTGGGGGCTCCACTCAATACTTCATCAAGTAATTTTAATGCTTTGGGAGAGTAGGGCGTATCAATTCGCACCAAGCTGTCAGATGAGTTACTCACCTGCCATTCATCATAGGCAGTATCCAGGCTACCGGAAGACCACCACCATACCACGATTATTGTACGATTTGACATATTGCTCATTTGGGGGCAAGATACGGATTTTGTGAAAAACATGCGACAAAATACAATCAACTTTAGAAGAAACGCATCAAAATTGATTCCTTGTGAAATATTAAATAATTAGGAAAGGGAGGGCTGATTTCAAGTCCCCGCCTTAAAAGGCGGGGCAAAAAGGCGGGGCCAATCATAAAAGCTATTTTTACTACGAGCCAAACAACACCTTCACCAGATTATACTTCAACTCAATATCATCCTTTCTACTTAGAGCATCTTCTATACCCGAAATCAGGGATTCTATCGGTCGGAAAATCGTAAATTGGGTATAGGGAATGTATTTACTTTCATCATGCAATTTTTTCCACCAATTGGATCGACCTCTACCAGAGGTAATAACCAGGATGAAATTTTCTCGTATTTTTCCATTTTGAGTGATATAAGGAATGATTTCTTCCTGAATAAACAAACCGATATTCTCATCCGCATAGTCGGGATGGTCTCCATATTTTGTCAATAATAATTTTTCAATAAAGGAAAGGTGCAGTATCAGGAACTGGGAAGTTTCTAAGCAATTGATTTTTTTGTCTTCCCAATTCCCCACCCACTTCCCGGAATTATCAAGGAAGCTACTACCTTCGTCAAAGGTCTCAATTTGTAAGACTTCTCTATAAATATCTTCCACCTCATTATTTTTGATTCTCAACTTAATTCGATTATCAAAAATACTAATTTTGGTTGCCAATACCTCAAATAGTTCTAACATCCGAGCCGTGCTTTTTTCACCAATAGGCATCCCTTCTTCCATCTCCTTGGTGAAGTAGGTTTTATAAATACCGTGACTGCGATACCTCAACTGATTGGGTGCAGAAGAAAAGCCCCCATGAGCCAAATTAATAGAAATACTTTGAGAACAATCATTAGGGGCAATTGTCAACTCATTGGTATTATAATAATGACAATTTTCATGGCTGTTTTTATCAAAAATAAACTTACCCATCAATAAATCATCCATTTTGATTTCAATACACAAAGAAGGAGATATCACCCAATTATTCAACCAGCTTTTGTAAGCACTGATCACAGGCTTAACACCTACTCTCTTTGTCGTGATAGCGGCATTATCAATAATGCGAATAACGCCCTGCTGGCGCGTTTTCTCCCAAAGGCTTTGTTTATTGGGTGCATCGTGACCTAATGCTACAAATTGAAATCGGGCGAGATTCTCCCAACTCAGATCGGTATCACTCTTTCGACTTACATAATTAATATTCGCTGCTCTCCAAAGATGAAAATACTTCTTGAAATAGCCTCTTTGGTGATTATATTTCAAGGTGAATTCGATATCGGATTCTTTGACCTTTTTACATACTTCTATGTCATCGTGCGGATGATCCTCCGGGCTGGTAGCCGGCACAATCCAGGGGTAATAGCTGTAGTCCCGCTCCGTATCACCGGTTTTATCCCGTGCAGAATTATTATCTCCGCTTTGGACTTTAATAAATTTATTATTAAAAAGCATCCCGGCACAAATCTTATCTTGAAAATTTCCTCCCAACCTCGGAGCAAAGGTGTCCACATCCATAATATCCGCTGATAATGCATCGAATTTTTTACGGATAAGCGGTTTTACATTGTCTATCTGTAAGGTGGTCGGTGTTCCAATCCAAACTCCAATACGATAAAGCTCATTCTCTTTATTTCGTTGATTCGTATATTTAATATTAGTCTCCTGAATAGAAATATTGAGCTCCAGTCCATTCTCTTGAATTTTTTGTAAATCGGCGCCTTTATAGTGTTTTACATTCCTAATCTCATTTTCCAAGAGTGTAAAAAAAGCGTGCCGCCCAACAATCTCTCCCGGAAAGAACACCCTGGTGTCTTTTAATATTTCCTTTATTTTAGCATATTCTTCTCCGGGCTGCACAAAATCACTAATATCCTCCAACTCCTTATGATCGTCAAGGAAGAGCCTGACGCCAGAGGGTGTTGTAAGAAAGGCGCGGTTGTTTTCATCCATCTGCACCCCTGCTCGTTTATCTTTAATGTCAATTTCAACTAAAGTTCCTTCTACCAGTGCCCGCTTGGCTCTTTGACAACTAAATAAGCGTTCATTCCTCTTTTTGTCTTCTTGATAAAGTATAAACTTTAAGGTGATTTTATGAATGTCTTCAGACTTGGCAATCGTTCCCAAATAGAGTGGATTATTAACAAAATCTGCCCAAAACACATTAAAAAGAGAGGTTGATTCCCCCCCAAAGTGATTATCGCGTGCAATTCCACTCCAGAAAGCCCCCTTTTGCATCAAGAATTTCATCAAAGGATGTAATTCTTTGTCCAGTGGTCCGGGATATTTAACGACATCATATTCCTCGTCCATATTACTAATAAAGCTCCCTTTTAACCAGGGAGTTACCAGCTCCAGTAAACGATCGCTATCATATCCACTTGGAATATTATCCCTAACGATGTCTTTAAATTCTTCTAACTCCTGACGATGGCGGTTTTTATTTTCTTTTAGGTTATCGGCTCTCCTTTTGAACCACCAATTCAATGCAATCAAACTGTGCGCACTAATATTATGAGCATAACTATCAATCATGATAGAAATAATAGCCGCTTTCAGGTAAGGAGAATAGACCTTACTGTGAATAACCCGGTCATTCAGTCTAATTCTATCTTTAAAATAAGAAAGATAACTTTTGTAATACTTTTCGTATTTGAGCTCTCGCAGGATAGGATTTTTATTGATTTCATCATAAAAAACAGGACTCATGGATAATTGAATAGCCTCTGTTTTTTCAAGATTTCGCCCCACCAAATCCCAATCTAAAATTAAACTTTCATAAACAATACTAAAAGATTTAATAATCTTAGAAATGGCTTTGATGCTCAATTCGTCATGATCTCTTTCATCATAAACCAAGTGAACAACTCCATCAAATTCTCCAAATTGAATGAGCGGCAGGGACAAATACCGCCCGGTCATAATATTAAAATAGGACGAAAGAATGTGATATTCAGCTTTTTGCCGTGATGTAGGTTCCCGCTCTGCTGACTCGGGATACAAAATCGAAGCAAAATAATCACTTAGCTGCCCCATACTTACAGAAGGAATATCCGCAATAGCATAAGTTCCCGCTTTAAATTGGGCATACAATAAGGAACTAACAACGGCAGATTCACTGTTTAGCTCGGAGGCATCGAGATGATTCCAATGCTCATCTAACTCTTCTTTCCACATTTTGGGAGGACCTTCCAGCTGTTCCCTCTGATGAGGAACGCCGGCATAGATTAATGGAACATCCTGATATCTATCAATGACCATGGGTTCATCCCGCGGAAGGGCATTGATAAATAGCGTGAAGGTATGTTCAAAAAAATAACCTTCCAACTCCATGTGCAATCTATCCTGAAGAAGATTAAAAAACTCATCTACTCTGGGAAAAGCAACTACCTGCCGCTTTTGCAAACTATCTCGTTCAAGTAAATAGGGCATACTTCAGTTATTTACTGATTTTAAATAATAACAACCAGATCAGGACACCAACTCACTACAAGTGTAAAGGTATCCACTAATTAAATTCAAAAAAGGCAAATAAAAAGGAAGGTGTGTTTAATAAAAAACACAAAAGATGAGCATAGATATGCCCATGCAGTACACTTTTAATTTGTCGCCTCTCGCCTATATGTTTTTTCGCAAAATAGAGTGTGAGTGAGTGTAGTTTTCTATTTCACCAAAAAAGCAATAATTACAAAAAATATTTACCCAATGAGATTTATTTTTGCAGAGAATTCCGAAGTTGCAGACAAGCGGAAAACATCATCATTGTAGTAACAAATAATATATTTTGTTCATTATTACCAAACAAAGATAATGAATAATAATTGGAAATGAAACTTTTTTTTACAAATTCAACCGTTTTCTTACCAAAAATACACATTTTAAAGCAAGAATTAACCGAAAAAAATATTTTTCAGGAGGAATAACTGGTCAATGCAGGAAAAAGCGCCTGCATATCCAATTGCCAAACACGCTCGACTTGTTTGAGATCAGTGCTATTGTAGCCGGATAATTCGATGTCTTTTATTAAGGCTTTAGAGTGTCGATACCCGGCTGTTTTCTTGAATGCAGCATATTCCTTTGTTTTGAGACAAGGCGCCAAAAATTTATTCCAATTGGCAATTTCACAGGTGTCCAATAGTAAGGCTGCATTTTGCCCCGAGAATGGCAATTGCTGACGCGAAATAGCAGCGAGTAACCTCGCCTGATGAATGGAGGCAAAAAGTGCATTGGAAGACAATAGTACAGCAAACAATTGCTCTTGTTGCGCACTGGCTAAAGGCGGCGAATAGGTAGTTGCCAGTTCAGGTTGCTCTGCCAGGAAAAAAATAAGTGGCAGCGTTATATTTTTATTATTCCAGTCGCTAAAAGCATCTGTCGCCAATCTATGCTGCGTTTGCAATTGACGGGAAGCGGGAACAACATCTGCATTATCATTGATGATTTGACGCATCATTCCGTAGCTTGCCGCAAATGATAAAAATTCTTTTTGGGTATTGGAATCGACCTGTAATAAATCACAAAGCAAGGTAGCCGCCAACTTAAACAAAGCCGCACAGGTTAGGTATATCCGCTTCAAATACATCTCGGTATAGGTGTGTTTTTCCAACGGAAGTTGTCCGTAAACAGATTCCAGGAAAGGCTCCATTCCTTCAAAATCTATAAATTTTTCTATTTCTTCGGATATTGAGATGACCTCCAGGTGGTGACTTTGTTCAAACTGCTCCAGGGTATTCCATTTTTTTTCTATTCGTTGACCAATATCGACGTATTGGAATGCCTTTCGAGCTGTTTGAGTAACGAGTTTAGCTGTTTTTCCACTAAAGTTATCGGCAATATAATCATACAAAAAATCTTTTAACAGATTACCGGCTAAAAGGTTATCGTTGATTTTTTCGGGCGTAACCACTCCTGCTTTTTGATCCAGAATTTGATTGTGTAAATATTGAATAGTGATAATTACCTCAAAAACAAAGGGAAGCTTCACCGTAAATTCCTCCGATATTTTTTTTGAGAAAATAAAATTTCTCTTCGATTTAGAACGAAGTAACTCATAACTTTTTTTAACAAAAAAAGCCCTTAAAGGTAAGCCCTCCATCCGTGTTTTTAATTCAGAAAATGCAAAGCCATAAAAATCCAAGTTAGCCTTGCTTTTTTCAAACTTGCAAACTTCCAAACGCAAGTCGTCCGCTAATGACCGCATCTCTTGATGACGTTTTATAAGCATAGGGGGTAAATTAGATTTTAAATTCTTTAAATAGTCAAAAACAGAGACGTATAAAATTTAAAAAGCTATTTTAGAAACGACTAAATAACAATAACCGTCAGCCTTTCCATTCAGGAAACAACTTAAAGCTTTGAATAATCAACGACAGGATTGAACCCATTGTGTCCAATTCTTATTTGTAACTGTTTTCTCATATACCATAAATCTCGTACATCCCCGTAATGAGATTCATGGTCTGTATAAGACTTACTAATGAGAAAATTATGCCAAAAAAGATAAGACTACAATTGGCTATCAATCAAGATAATCAGGTAAGAATAGGAACAAAAGCGAAAAAACAAAAAGCGAAAAACGAATAAAATTCGTTTTTAATCGTAAAAAAAACGCTTTATATTCCTTTTTTTGCACCGCGAATGATGCCGTTTTTTGATGTCTTGACAAACTCAATAATTTCATCTTTATACGAAAAATGACGGTCTTCCGCTTCTAATATCTCCAATGCTTTGGTTAAATTACCATTCATTACAAAAAGTTCTCTATAAACATTATGTATGAGTTTGATATCGGCTTTAGTAAAACCCCTTCGTTCCAGTCCAATAGCATTGACGCCCACATAAGAAACAGGCTCTCTTGCTACCTTAATAAAAGGGGGTACGTCTTTTCTCACCAGACATTTGGCTGCGACAAAACTATGCCTTCCTATCTCTACAAACTGCGGTACACCTACAAAACCTTCCAATATTACCCAATCACCCAATATTACATGACCGGCCAGATTTACATCATTTGCTAAAATCACATGATCTCCAAGGATACAATCATGGGCGACATGGGCATAAGCCATCAATAAACAATGGCTACCGACAACTGTTTTATGGGCATAATTAGTTCCCCGGTGAATGGTCACACACTCCCTTATATTAGTATGATCTCCTATTTCGACGGTTGTCTTTTCACCTGCGAATTTCAGGTCCTGTGGGATTGCCGCTATAACAGCCCCGGGAAAGATATGGCAGTTTTTTCCAATTCTAGCCCCTTCATAGATAACGACGTTGGGTTCAATGATACATCCATCACCAATAATAACATCCTTGTCTATATAACAATAAGGACCTATTTTCACATTCTCACCAATCTGCGCATCTTGATGAATGGTACTATTAAACTTTACTTCAAACATATTAATTCCTCTTGACAATTTGAGCGACCATATCAGCTTCGGAGACGAGGGTATTTCCCACATAAGTGGAGCCTTTCACTTGGCATATCCCCCTTCTGATTGGAGCAGTTATTTCCACTTTAAAGAGCAAGGTATCACCCGGAACTACTTTTGCCTTAAATTTTGCATTTGATATTTTCAAAAAATAAGTATCGTAATTACTAGGTTCTTCTACGGTTGACAAAACCAAAATGCCTCCCGTTTGCGCCATGGCTTCAATCTGCAAAACAGCCGGCATAACCGGATTTCCGGGAAAATGCCCTTGGAAGAATTCTTCATTTGCCGTCACGCTTTTGACTCCGACTGCATGCTTATCCGACAATTCAATTACTTTATCCACTAACAAAAACGGATAGCGATGAGGCAACCATTCCGAGATTTGATTCACCGTCATAATTGGCTTCTGATTAGGATCGTATTTAGGGATATGTGCAAATTTTTGTTGCTTCAAATAAGCTGCCTTCAATAATTTAGTAAATTCCACATTCACTCGATGTCCGGGTCTGGTGGCAATAATTTTCCCCTTAATATGAACACCTAAAAGAGCGGTATCACCTATCAGGTCGAGTAATTTATGACGAGCCGGTTCATTATCTGCTCTCAGGTCTGTATTTAATATCCCCTTACCGCTTAGCTGCAATTCCGATTTTCCCAGCTTTTTCGCCAGTGATTCAATAGCCTCGGGACTCACTTCCTTGTCGGCGATGACAATGGCATTATCCAAAGAACCTCCTTTTATTAAATTCTTTTCAAAAAGCCCTTCAACATCCCTCAAAAACACGAAAGTCCTACAGGGAGCTATATCCTTTTTGTAGTCTATATTTTTATCAAATTCAGCGTACTGTTTACCCAGAATGGGGGAGTTAAAATCAATCAGAACTAAAGACTCAAAGCTATCTGCCGGCAAACCTACAATTTCCACTCCATTTTCTTCATCGTGAAAAACGATGGGCGCTGTAATTTCAAAATACTTTCGTTCGGCCTCCTGCTCTTCTATTCCTGCCTCTGCAATCATCTGTACGTACCCCTGAGCGCTGCCATCGAGTATGGGTAATTCCGAACCATCTATTTCGATCAAAACATTATCAACTTCCATGCCGCGAAGCGCAGATAAAATATGCTCCACCGTATGTACCTCCGCTTCTCCCTGCTGGAGTGTTGTTCCTCTTTTTGTCATACTGACTTTGCTAACTTCGGCATTAATATACGGCTGCCCGTCCAAATCCATGCGCATAAAGCGATAACCATGATTCTCCGGTGCTGGTTTAATCGTAACAGAAACATGAATGCCGGTATGCAGGCCCACTCCGGAAATTGAGGTGGCGTTTTTAATTGTCCTTTGTCTCATTATCTTTTTTTATTGATGCTATTTCTTTCTCTAACCTATAAATTGTTTTATAAAGATCCGGTAATTTTTTAAAAATAGAATACGACCTGATATAGGAGTTATAATCAATTGCCGGTGAGCCAAAGACACGTTTCCCTTCCTCCAAAATAGAATGAGAAATGCCGCTCTGTGCCTGTATTTCGGTCCGGTCTGCAATTTTCAAATGACCAGAAAATCCAACCTGCCCACCAATTCGGGCAGATTTCCCTATCTTAGTACTGCCGGCTACACCTGTTTGTGCCGCAATGACTGTATTTTCTCCCACCTCAGTATTATGTCCTAATTGCACTAAATTATCAAGTTTCGCTCCTTCTCGGATGATTGTACTTCCCATCGTACTTCTGTCAATGGTGGTATTGGCCCCAATTTCGACATTGTCCTCAATTATTACATTACCAACATGACTTATCTTTTGATAAGAGCCATCTTCCTTTGGAGCATAACCAAATCCATCACTACCAATCACGGCATTGGCATGAATGATGCAATATTTACCGATCTTACAATTGGCTAAAATCTTCACTCCAGGGTAAATAATCGTCCCTTCTCCTATTTCAACACCTTCGCCCAAATACACCTGATCGTGCAATACACACCTATTCCCAACCTTTACACCCTGCTTGATGGATACAAAGGGACCAACGCCTACACCTTCCCCCAAAGTGGCTGTTTTATCAATAAATGCCAGCGCCGATATGCCGGTCAAAATACTTACGGGACTAAACTCTGCCAATAATAAAGCTATCGCGCCATAGACATCCTCCACTCTGATTAAAGTTGGTTCTACCGTCTCTTTAGGTACAAATGATTTATCAACAATCACAACAGAAGCCTTTGTCGAATACAAAAAAGACTCATATTTCGGATTTGCTAAAAAGGTAATACCCCCTTTAATTCCCTCTTCTATTTTACATGGTTCAAACACCTTCACATCAGGATCTCCCTCCAAGAGCCCATTTAAAAAAGTTGCTAATTCTATCGCAGTTTTTTGCATAATTAGCAAAGGTAGGAAAAATCCTTTGGCTTTTAATAGGTTTAAGCTCCTCTTAGTACTAAATTTTTCACTCAGGGGGTATTTTTTCAGGAATTGAATCCATTATCGCTTTTTTTTCTTTTCTCTTCCTCCTCTAAATCCTGAGAATCTTTTGGCTTACCGCTCAATTTTACAGCGAGGTAACCAAAGCCTGCAATAAAGTGTAAAATAATTAATATCAAGATAATTTTTGTGCCCAGACTAATTTCCATTTTTTTACTTTTAATGATGCGTCCATTCTGAAAAGTGACCAATATTGCAAAATGAATAATTTTGACTTTTCAGCCTAAACTCATTCCTTACTAAAAAACGAAATTGAGCATTATTTAAAAAACATCCAACATCTAATAGGTTTTTATTAAAAACGAAGCATATATTTTATAAAACACCGCTCTGAATAGTATTCAAAACAGCGACTCAATGATAAAAAAGTGCCCTTTGGTCTGAAAAGTATCTATTTTTTTTACAGAAATCACACTATTTTTACTTTTAGATTACATTTCTTTATGTACCTTGCGCACAGGATGTAACTCGGCAGTGATAAATTAAAATTCTTAAATTTATTATTTGCCTGGTCTTAATCTGATTTTAACAATCAAAATACCTTTGCATTAAGATAAAATCAGATTACCTATTAATTGAACACAACAACACATCACAATATGATTTTTTTATCTTCCTCAGGAGGACTCATCGAGTTGATTAGTCAGCCGTGGCATTGGGCTTTTTCGGGAGCAATGATAGCTGTTATCGTATTCTTAATGACCTGGATGGGTAGAAGCTTTGGTATGTCAACTATATTTAGAGATGCCTGCACATTGATCGGAGCCGGCAAAAAAATTCCATTTTTTGACATAGACATGAAAGACGAACGCTGGAGAATGGCCTTCGCTTTGGGCGTAATAACAGGAGGCTTCATCGCTGCCAATTTCCTTCAAAGCCCGGAAGCTGTCCAT
>CAZNCI010000096.1:0-6742 GCA_964571475.1 uncultured Saprospiraceae bacterium
AATATTCATAAAATCATGAAAAACGCAACTATTATAATGCTGCTCCTTTTGCCCCTTTCCATGGCGGCGCAAACCAATTATTACGTATCCCCGACTGGGAACGATACCAATAGTGGCTCGATGGCTTCTCCTTGGAAAACGATTCAATACGGGGTCGATAATATTTCGGCAGGTGATGTTTTGAATATCATGGCTGGTACTTATGCCGGTAAAATTGACATCAATGTGTCAGGTGGCGCCGGACAGGTAATTACCATTCAAAATAAGCCGGGCGATCAGGTTTTTATCGATGGTAGCGGTCTGCCTAATTATGAATATTTATTTATGATTAACGGGCATAATTATATTACAATTTCTGGTCTGAAGTTTCAAAATTATCAAAAATTGGACGCTATTGGCATCGAAATTATCAACAGCAGTCATATTTCTATTTTGAATAATGAATTTTCTAATATTGATTATTCATCAACAGCCGTCGGGCAAGTCCCCAATTCTAGTCAAAACAGTCAGCCCATTATTGTTTTTGGCCGTGATGCTGTTACGCCGATGACTGACCTGAAAATATCGGGTAATACCATCCATGATTGTGAAACGGGTTTTAGTGAATGTATTTCTGTCAATGGTAATATTGATGGGTTTGAAGTGGATAATAACCTGATTTATGATAATACAAATATTCCCATTGTGGCAATCGGGCACGAAGGCGAATGCCCCGATCCTCAGTTTGATCAGGCTAGGAACGGGACAATTCATGATAATATAATCCATGATAACCCCGGTGCTTATGCTGCTGCCGGTGGGATTTATATTGATGGTGCTAAGAATGTGATTATCGAAAATAATACTTCTTACAATAACAATTACGGGATTGAGGTCGGTTGTGAAAATAATGGAAATGCACCCAATGATCCCTCCGCTTCCAATATTACCGTTAGGAATAATTTATTGTACAATAATACCAATACCGGGATTTCGGTCGGTGGTTATAATTATCCAACTTCGGGTAAGGTGACGGATACTAATATTACCAATAATACCTGTTTTAACAATGATACCGGCAATACTTACAGCGGAGAAGTGGTGGTTTCCTACGTCGAGAATGTGCATTTTGAAAACAATATTTTTTTTACAAATAATATCGACAAGGTGTTATATACGGTTACTGCTGCGACCTCTAATCTTACTTTTAATTATAATGTGTTTTACACCCCAAGTGGCGCCAATGATATCGTCATTGATATCAATGGAACAGAGTATAATACCTTTGCTGCTTATCAGGCTGGAACGGGACAGGATGCCAATTCTTCCTTTTCTGATCCTTTCTTCGTGAACCCATCTATCCCTAATCCGGATTTGCATATTACCAATGTTTCACCGGCAGTAAATGCAGGAAATCCCTCTTTTATCGCAGCTGCCGGAGAGGTTGACATGGACGGTGAAGGGCGAAAAAGCGGTATTGTCGATTGTGGCGCTGATGAAAATCACGCCGTGCTTGCCATCGGGTACCAAGACGCATTTCAGGCGGTTCTGAAGAATGGAGCGGTGTTTTTTAGCTGGTCAACGAGCTTTGAGCAGCAAAGCGATTATTTTGAAATCGAAAGATCTGGTGATGCTGCTTCCTGGATGACAATCGGAAGACTTGCAGCTAAAAATAATTCCGATGGACTTACCCTTTACGAATCGATTGACCAGCGTCCTTTAAATGGCGTCTCTTTTTACCGCCTGAAACAGGTAGATAGAGACGGCGCTTTTAATTATTCGGGCATTGAACGCGTCAATAATCGGGAGGCTTCCATTGAATTGGCTGTTTTTCCCAATCCAACTTATGGTGAAATAAATTTGAAACTGCCACAGGGTACAGCTGCTGATCTTTCTATTCGGGATGCCACGGGTAATCCTGTTTTTTTGACGCGGATTAATCGGCCGTATTCAACACTCGATCTTGGGCATTTGCCGGCAGGCTTGTATTTTATTTCGATTTGTCAAAAAAATGGTCATTTGACGGCCCAAAAACTCTTGCTGTTGGAGTGATGGGGCCGTTTATTTTTTTTTCGCTTCATTCCAAAGTACATCCATTTCCTCCAATGTCATTTCCTTTAAATCTTTGGTGGCATTGCTTTCGATGTATTGGAATCTGGATTTGAATTTTTTATTGGTCTTTTCCAGGGCTGTTTCCGGGTCAATACCAATAAAGCGGGCATAATTAATCAGAGAGAACATCAGGTCACCAAACTCCTCTTCTTTGCGTGCCTGACTCATGTTTTCGGTGATGGTCTCCTGAAGTTCCGCCATTTCTTCTTCCACTTTTGCCCATACTTGTTCGGTGGTTTCCCATTCGAAGCCGACTTGCTTGGTTTTGTCCTGCATTCGGTAAGCTTTAACCACTGCGGGCAGGGAATTGGGCACACCTCCCAGGATGGATTTTTTCCCTTCTTTGAGTTTGAGTTGTTCCCAGTTTTTTTTGACCTCTTCTTCATCGGCTACTTTGAGGTCACCGTAGATGTGTGGATGTCTAAAGATTAGTTTGTCACAAACAGCATTTAGGGCATCGGCGATGTCAAACGCCCCTTTTTCATCGGCAATTTTGGCATAAAATACCATGTGGAGAAGTAGATCCCCGAGTTCTTCTTTGATGCCTTCGAGGTCTTCTTCCAGGATGGCATCTGCTAATTCATAGGTTTCTTCGATGGTGAGGTTACGGAGACTTTGTAAGGTTTGTTTGCGATCCCACGGACAACCTTCCCTTAATTCATCCATAATGGTTAATAATCGGCCAAAAGCATTTAATTTATCTTGCATTATTGTAATTTTGCGGCGAAGTTACAACTTTTAAAATCTTTTTATAGCTTAGGTTGTTTTCTGAGTAAATAATTAGGTGAATTGAGTTGAATTATCAAACAATTACTAAATAAAACTATAACATACAATGGAGTTCTTAAAAGTATTCGGTATTATATTCGTTACCTTCGGAATTGGGTTTTTATTGATTAATATTCGCCAGATTATTATCGGGGAAGAATTTAGAGGAACCTGCTCCTCTAATAATCCGATGTTGAAAAACGAAATAGGGGAGTGCACCGTTTGTGGGGCTGGGCCCAATGATGTTTGTAAAAACGAGGACGACAAGACAAAATTGGAGCCGCTACCGGAGATTAAGCCACTCTTTGATAAAAATTAGGATTCATATTTTCATTGTTAATCTCCCAACGGGTTAGACAGGCGCTCATGGTATGTTCTTGTGAATTCCATGACAACTTTTACTTTGGCATCCGGTGCAACGGGGGGGAGTGCTCTCAATTCTTTTGGGCGGTTATCAGCGTATCGAATACTTGATTTTTTGCCTGCAAATAAAGTCAGCAGTGCGATGATTCCCACGAGTGCAATAATGCTGGCAGCGGCAACCATTGGATTAAAAGCGCTTCGCTCGCGTTTGTGTTGATCGAGTCGGCTGCTCAATTTTTGCCATGCGGCAGGTGATGGACGCTCGGCGTACCTGTTTTGATTGGCTCTGAACAATTGATCTAATTTATTTTCTTTTTTCATATCATCTGTTTTTATCCAAGTAATCCCGGATAATTGGCGGATATTAATAATTGACGCATCCTCTTTTTTGCCAAAATCAATTGAGATTTAGAGGTATTGATGCTGATGCCTAATAATTCGGCAATTTCACGATGTTTATAGCCCTCTATGACGTATAAATTAAAGATCGTTCGATAACCGGGTGGCAGATAATCCAAAAATTTTAATACATCATTTTCTGCCAAATCATCCTCAATGCTTAGTTTTGTTTCCGTCTCCAGGTGTTCACCCAGTTCGGCGTGCATATATTTATTTTTATGCTTCCGCAGGTGCATCAGCGACTGGTTGATGATGATCCGTCTGATCCATCCTTCAAAACTGCCCGTGCCGCTATATTTTTCGAGGTTCGTCAGTATCTTGAAAAAACCATCCACCAATACATCCTCTGCGGCATCCCGTTCCTTAATATACCGCCGGCAGACCCCAAACATTTGGGGCGAATACCGATCGTACAACAATTGTTGCGCACGTCGATCCTGCTTTTTACAGGCTGCTATAAGTTGCCTTTCGGTCATTCTTTCAACGGTTTATTTTCGCTAATATAATTCAAAGATGTTGGATTTCTCCTTTTTGGTGGGTGGGATTTGGAAATAGGGTTTTTTTATGGTGCATTCACCCACCCCCCCTATTTCCCACAGGGGATGAGTTGAGGCGGGATTTCATAAATCCAGTACTCAATGGGGGAATTTGGTGATGAGTTAAGAGAGAGGGGAGGATAATGAATAAACTCATCACCCAATAGAAAACTGGGTGATGAAAGTTTGATCCTAATCAGGATTTTGTGCTTAATTTTACTTTAAGCCGCTAGCGTGAAATTAAATGGTAGGCGTATTTAACTTAGCCAAAGATGCCTCGATTTCGTCCTTGGTCACTTCGTGTTCTGTTAGATTTCCGCTAAGGTAATTATCATAGGCTGCTAAATCCATATATCCATGTCCTGACAGGTGAATTAAAATGGTCTTGCTTACCCCTTCTTCTTTACAGCGCTTTGCTTCCTGAATGCCGGTGGCAATGGCGTGAGTGGATTCTGGTGCCGGGATAATTCCCTCCGTTTTTGCAAATAAAATTCCTGCTTCAAAACATTCTAATTGTTGGTGAGAACGCGCTTCTATCAGTTCGTCTTTTAATAATTGACTGACGATGGCTCCTGCGCCATGGTATCTCAATCCACCCGCATGAATAGGCGCCGGGACGAAGTTGTGCCCCAGTGTGTACATGGGTAATAAGGGGGTCATTCCGACGGTGTCACCAAAATCATATCGGAATACGCCACGGGTCAATTTAGGACAGGAGGCTGGTTCGCTGGCAATACAGCGAATTTTTTTGCCCTCTTCCATATTCAAACGAAGGAAGGGGAAACTGATACCGGCAAAATTAGATCCTCCTCCGAAGGGTGCACAGATAATATCCGGCATATCTCCGGCTTTTTCCATCTGTTTGATGGCTTCCTGCCCGATTACCGTCTGGTGTAATAGTACGTGATTGAGGACACTACCCAATGAGTATTTGGTGTCTTCTCTTGTAGCGGCACACTCTACCGCTTCGGAAATGGCTATCCCTAAACTACCCGGAGAGTTGGGGTCTTCTGCGAGGATTTGCTTACCGGCATTGGTTCGATCACTTGGAGAAGGATATACTTTTGCGCCCCAGGTATTCATCATGAATTTTCGGTAAGGTTTTTGTTCATAACTCACTTTTACCATATAAACTTCGAGCTCAATATCGTACATACTACAGGCAAAGCTCAGCGCAGAACCCCATTGTCCGGCACCTGTTTCGGTTGTGATTTTTTTGATGCCTTCTTTTTTGTTGTAATAGGCTTGTGGTATGGCGGTATTGGGTTTGTGAGAGCCACTGGGACTTCCCCCTTCGTATTTATAATATATTTTTGCGGGAGTGTCTAATGCTTTTTCGAGTCCGTGCGCCCGAAACATGGGGGTAGGGCGCCAGATTTTATACACGTCTCTGACTTCTTCCGGAATTGGAATCCATTTTTCCTGACTGACTTCCTGCTTGATGAGCTCCATTGGGAATAAGGGGGCTAATGCTTCAGGACCGATGGGTTCGCCTGTACCCGGGTTCAGCGGAGGTAGCGGTTTATTAGGCATATCTGCTACGATATTATACCAGTTTTCTGGAATTTCTTTTTCAGAAAGAAGGATTTTGTTGTTCTTCATGATGTTGCAATTTTATTGGATGTAAAATATAAGTAAGATCCAAATATATTGATTTTTAATAAGAAACAACATTATCACAGCTTTTTTTTGACCAATTTTTTTTTTGATTAAAATAGATTGACCAAAGTATGCTTTCATCAAACTCATACGTATAATCTAAAAAATCACCTCACTCAAAGCATAATAAATAGCCATCAATCCCGAAAATATGGCACTGGCTAAAAAACGCCAGTTTAACCTTATTTTATTTTGAATAATGTAATTTGCAATGGCAGATATTGGGATGTTAACCAAAAACGATAACCAGGCTATGTGGAGTAGATGCCATGAAATTAGGTGTCTATTACCAGAGATGAGCTTGATGAATAATAGGTGTCTGGCAATCCATAGTGGATTAAAATATAAAATTGCCAATAATGTTTTATGTAGCGATCGTTTAAAACCATTTAAATCTTTAGTTTTCTGGTCTATCCACGCGAAATAATTCGGTATTTCTAAGGCATAAATCGTAGCACCTATCACCATCATCCCTATGAGTCGCATCCAACTGAACTCATGGAGTAATAGGGCGGCAATAAGGTCTCCAAGGCTATAGACGATTGCTCCACGTATGATATTTTGCCTGCTGTATTGAATGCGCATAAAGTGATGTTTAGGATTGAGTTAAAAATAACTATCCATTCTTAACTCATTCCTTAGATTGAAACACGAAGGTATATTTTATTTTGGAGATGGAAGAGAAGTGAAGTTTTTTTATTCCAACCAGCCCTGCTACAAACTGATGGTTTGTAGCAGGGCTGCCTGAAACAAAAAAAGCTATCCAAAAAGGATAGCTTCGTTTGTTTTGTTTTGCGGAGGAGGAGGGATTAATTTCATTGATCCCAGAGGTGGGGGGCTAAAAACAAAAGCAAACGAAGCCTACGGCTAATTTTTTTATTCCAACCAGCCCTGCTACAAACTGATGGTTTGTAGCAGGGCTGCCT
>CAZNCI010000096.1:6842-11874 GCA_964571475.1 uncultured Saprospiraceae bacterium
AAGCTATCCAAAAAGGATAGCTTCGTTTGTTTTGTTTTGCGGAGGAGGAGGGATTCGAACCCCCGATACCCTCTCGAGTATGCCGGTTTTCAAGACCGGTGCATTCAACCGCTCTGCCACTCCTCCGTGGTAATCGGTTCGCTATTATTTTTTAGCGACTGCAAAGATATATGTAATAAATGAAAAACAAAAGAAAAATGAAAAAAGTTTCCTAAATATTTTTGATTCATTCGCAATTACATCTGTGTGAAATGCAGATAAATATTAACGACCATCATAGCTGCGAGTAAAAGGGATAGAATTTTTAGTATTCGACCGCTTGATTTACGTAATTCTTCTGCTTTTGCGCCATTGGGACTATCTTTTTTCATGACTACTCCAATGGAGAATAGATAAATATAAACCGCAAATGCAAGTAATAATATTTCGAAAATGAGTCCTAATTTGTCTATCATAATACTTAGGTTTTAAATTTCTTCAAAAAAGCCGGTCTTTCGGTTTTTTCTTACTTGATCCCACTGGAAATACCTCCCATTCATGACGACATAAACACCTTCATCAAGTGCCTGTACAAATGCCAATGCACTTCCGAGGTTAAAAAAACCATCGGAGGAGGTACCGAAGGCATAAGGAACCATGGCACCTGTGAGTACGATTGTTTTCCCTTTGATCTTTAGTGATGCGAGGTATTTAGCCGTTTCTACTATCCTGTCGGTACCGTGTGTAATGATGATTTTATCGGATGTTGTTCTGTTGCAGTTGTGGGCGATTATTTCTCGATCCTCTTTGGTCATTTCCAAACTGTCGATCATCATCAATGTTTTGACATCAATATCGAGGATGCAGCGACCTCTTTCAAACATTTTGGTCAAATGGGTGTCTTTGAAATATAATTCTCCATTGATATAATTATATTCTTTGTCGAAGGTGCCTCCTGTTACATATACTTGAATCATACTGTGTTTTTCCTTTTCGGAGGCAAAGTACGAGAATTAGTGTTTAAATTCAAAATTGGCATCAGGAATATCATTATTAAGCCGAATGTTTGATACTTTGTATTTTATTTTTTGCTGTCTGGGATTTGTAATAATGACTTCCGTAGGGAACAAAATACCCTGAACTGGCTGATAATTATCGTATTCTTCTATTGTGGTGTTGTTTTTTCGGAGGAGGACAGACTTTACTTTTAGACCTGTACTGATTTGATAATAGTTTCGTCTTTTTACTTTCTCTGTCAAGAAAAATTCTACTATATAAAATTCATCTTCGATGCCAATTAATCTAGGATGAAATACGCCTTTCAAAGCGGCAATTTCCGGAAATAGGTAAGCTCTGTACTGAATGTCTTTTGCTGGTGCACCTATAAGCTTAGTTGTTTTATTGTGCTGGATGAGACCAGCCTTGTTTCCATCGAAAATAATTTCTTTTGATACTTTTTCATTTAGCGATTGCTGAACTTTCAGCAGATGGGGTTTCTTTTTTTGGTAGTATTTTTCAAGGGTGTTTTTCCTGGATTTGCTTATTTGCGAGAAAGAAATACTTTGAACGGCATTTATTTTTGTCGCACCACCAATGGCATTGATGTATTTATTTAATACAGAATTGACATCTGTTTTGTCCGAATTTGGTGTGATATTTTTCATTTCCAATCCATAGCAATTATGGAGGTGTATTTTTTGATTTGGAAATAAAGACCGTACTTGTTTTTCGTAGGAGGGAGGGAGGACAATGATCAAATAGGATTGCTGGGGGTGAATGAATATATTGAGGACTGACTGTATATCAACCGGCTGTAAATTTTTTATGGCAGGGGAGTCGTCATAGATGGGTTTGACCTTATTAGATTGTAAAAAATGCTTGGCATAGGAGAGTTGACCTTCTATAGCATTTCGCTCCTTATTTAATTGTAGCAACCATTGTTTTTTATATGAAATAAAGTCATCGGATGAAAGGTTTGTCTGAGTAATATTTTCAATCCATTGAAGAAAGCGGGGAAGCGTCTTTTCTAATTGTTCTGCGGGTAGGTTTATTCCTGCGGAGAATAGACCCAGATTTTTGTCTGCAGCGAGCTTGAAATGCGTACTGATTTCTTTGGAGGCAAAGAGCTCATTTAATTGTTGCTGGTAAATAAAGTTGAGTAAGGAGGTGGCAAGTGCATATTGACCGAATGGTCGCAGATGGATGGGATGACTGATGAGTATAGTGGCGGTTTGTGCTGCTTCGTTTTTTGAAAGGTGGATGCTTCTTTCCTGAGGGGGCTTACTTTTTTTGATATATTTTTTATAAAATTGTTTTTCTTTCCAGTCACCGAGGTATTGATTGACCAATTGTTTGATTTGCGCAGGGGGGTGATTGCCCAGAATGGTGATTCTTAGGGTATTGGGACTTAAATTTTCATCATGATAATTTTGTAAATCCTCTATTTTAATACTTTGGAGGGATGAAGTAGTAGGGATTTTTCCATAAGGGTAGTTGGGGAAGTTAACGACCTGTTGAATATTAAAAGCAATGGTTTCAGTTTGTTGACAGGCATTGTTTAAACTGTTAATCATCTCCGAACGGACAGCATCGAGTGTTTTTTCTTCAAATTTTGGTTTTTTTAAAATCTGAGCTATTGCCTGAAGGGCCTCTTCTAGATTTTTGTTGGGAATATATAATTGCAAGGTGTTTGCTTTTACAGTAAGTGCGTATTTTTTGTTTTGAAGTAAATTAGCAATATTCTTTAAATAGGTAGCTTTTAAACCCGGTAAATGAACCTCACTATTCACTTTGAAATTTGGATTGATTTCGATCACGGTCTCGGCTGCTTTTGTTTTTGAAAAAGCGAATTTCAGACCGTTGTCTAGTTTGAATCTATAAAAATAAGGGCTGTTTTGTGCATTGACAGGCAAATGCAATAATCCAAGGCAAAGTATTAGAAAAAACAATTTATTCATGTAGTAGTAACGAAATTATTTTCGATTTCGGTACTTTGGAAATCAAAAAATTCGCTTTACTACCTCTTTTTTACGCTCCCGGCTAATGGGGATTCGCTGGTTGCCTATTTCCAATTGATTGCCATACAGGGTATCTACTTTATTAATGGCAACAATGAAGGATTTGTGGACGCGAATGAATAGATCTTCGGGTAATTGTGATTCCATATTTTTCAGGCGTTCGAGGACGATGTGTTTGCCGAATGAACCATGAATGATGACATATTCTTTGAGGGATTCGATGTAAGTAATCTCTTTGAGTCGAATTCTGACTATTTTTCCTTCTGATTTTACGGAGATGAAATCTGCGATTTGTTCTTTATCTGCTGATAATTGTCCAGTAACCGGCGATTTGATTTTTAATTGCAGCTTTGCTTTATTGACTGCCTGTAAAAACCGTTCAAAGGTGAAGGGCTTGAGCAGGTAATCAATGGCATTGAGATCAAAGGCTTCAATAGCGTGCTCGGAGTAAGCTGTCGTGAATATGATGAGTGGCTGGTGGACAAGTGTTTTTGTGAAATTAATACCCGAAAGTACCGGCATTTGAATATCCAAAAAAAGTAAATCTATTTCGTTATTATTCATTATTTCCTGTGCTTCGAGTGGATTTTTTGCTCTGCCAATTAGTTCTACATCGGGTAGGCGACTGATGAACTCCTCTAAAAGGTCTAATGCTAAATATTCGTCATCTACGATTAATGCTTTTATTTTATTCATTTTTTTATTTTTATTTTTTGAAGGGGACTTTTTTTATTCAATTATTTACCGATTTAAAGTTAGCGTTACGACAAATGTATTATCTTTTACTTCAGTTTGTAAATTTTGTTTATTGGGGTAAAGCATTTGGAGTCTTTTTTGGATATTAATTAGTCCGACACCACCTACTTTATCTTTATTGGCATTGGGGTGAAAGCTGTTCTTTGTCTCAAAGATGATTTCTTTTTCAGTAATTTTTAAGGTGATGATGGCAAAAGCTGTTTCATTGGTATCAAAGTCGCAGTGTTTACAACAATTTTCTACAAGAGGAATGAGGATCATCGGACCGATTGTTAGTCCATTGGTTTCTCCAAGTGTTTTAAACCGGATATTGGGTTCGGGCATGGAGCGCATTTTGAATAAATCAATGTACTCTTTGATGTGGTTGACTTCCTTGCTTAATGCAACCATTTTTTCCTGACTTTCATAAACGACGTATCTTAGTAAATGAGAAAGCCGGACGACCATCTCCGGAGTTTTATCAGACTTTTGTACCGCAAGAGAGTAGATATTATTGAGTGTGTTAAATAAAAAATGGGGGTTGATTTGTGCTTTGAGGTAATCCAATTGCGCTTCCTGATGGACTTGTAATTCTTTCGTTTGAACTTTTTCTTTCCGAAAACGGTTGACTAAAATCTGGTAAAACGAACTAAGGGTAATAAACAATAAATTGGTAATGATAATCCCTATTTTACTGGAATCGTGGTTGGAAACCAATTGGTCCGCAATATTTGCATCCGGAAATGCCGCATTAATCATTAGCCGTATGGGAATCATAACAAGAAATAAGATGAGGGCAATTAAAAAGCTATAACCGTATTTTTTATTTTCAAAAAAACGATTGATGCTCCATATATTAATATATACAATAGCTAAAAGCGGTAACCCATTGGCTACTCCCCGCAGTAAACTCGCCTTCATTGGCATGAAATGTGAAAATACCCAGGTATAAATAACCAAATAGATACTCCAAAATGTCAAATGCGCCAGCCTTATTAGTATTTTATTTTTCATATTTTTTGCTTTTTTCCTGAAGTGTTAAAGAGCTGTCGCCCCATAAGATAACACCTTTTGCTCTTATCTTTATGCCCCCCCACTGCCCACTGAAGACTGCCGACTGCCCACTCTCCATAAGATAACACCTTTTGCTCTTCTCTTTTTTCCTCCCTCAAAAGATGTCACCTTATGCTGCCCACTGCCCACTGAAGACTGCCAACTGCCCACTGAAGACTGCCAACTGCCAACTGCCGACTGAAGACTGAAAACTGCCAACTGAAGACTGCCCACTGCCCACTGAAAAC
>CAZNCI010000097.1:0-4631 GCA_964571475.1 uncultured Saprospiraceae bacterium
ACCTCTGCTATTTTAGTGAACCTCATATCTTCATTCGTTGCTTGATTAACAAAAACTCCAGAGCCTAAATCGTCGATTGAAATCGTTTCTCCCTGTGGATTTAGAATTCTTATCATAAAGTTTTCCACGCCGGGATTGGTGATGTTATTTTCTGTTAGATCAAAACATACATGCAATTCAGAGATATTTTTGGCATACTTCTTCTTGACCGCTTTTCCGCTATTACGAATTTTGTATCCGGCTGCTTCGATATTTTCAACCTTAATAACAGATGCAATATTTACTTTTTTAGAGAGTTTTGCCCTTTCTGCACTGAGTCGTTCTTTATCACTTATCAATACTGCCCTTTCTGAATTGAGCTCTGCGGAGGTCATTTTTTCTGATTCCAAGTCATTTTGTAAAGATGAATTTTGGTCGGTTAAGTTGGAGTTAGTGGCGATGAGCTCTTCATTTTGAGCCCTTAGCTGGTTAATTTCCTCCTTATACCCATTGATCTTTGTTTTGAGTTTTTTTAACTCTTTTCTTGCCGCACTAAGATTACCTTTAACACCTAAAAGACTTTCAATTTTCTCTTTTTGAGAAAGCAGATCATCTTTTTGTTGCTCAATTAAGGTATTTAACTCTTCATTACTACCGTGTAATTCCTGCAATTCAGCCAAAGCTTCATTGTACTGGTCGTTCAACTCATCTTTTAGTTTTGTCGTTTCTGAAAATTTTGCTTCAAGTCCAGAATTAGACTTATTGAGTGAATAATTCCTGAAAATAAGGAATAAGGATAATAGTGCTAAGACCACTATTGCTCCAATTGTCAAATTTTTATTTTTTGACGGATTTGAATTAGTTGTTGACATAATGATTAAATTTTTTTACCAATTTATAGAATGATACAAAAACGCACATCCGTTGTTTTTAATTGTGCGTTTCATCTATTTTGTTGTTCGACTGGATGTATTTACTGGAGGATGATCTTCTCCGTACTACTGAAATTTTTTGTTTTTAATTGTATTAAATAGATTCCTTTTGTCAAATGTGAAATGTCCAAAGTACCTGTTCCCTGTTGGTCTGTTTTTTGGTATTGTAACTGACCTGTCAGATTGAAAACCTTTATATCAACCGGGGTATTTATGATGGGTTTGTAATGAAAAATACCTGTACCCGGATTCGGGTAAAAAAGGTTTTTTTCTGTCCGTGCATAATCGTCAGTACCCGTTGTGATTGATTGAAATGGCAAGAAGAATATAGCGGCCTGTGTAACCGCCGGATTCACACATTGACCATGGTCGTATCCGCTATTTACATCAATGGCTTGGACATCTGCTGCTCCATTTAAATTCATAATAGAATCGGCAATGATAGAATTTAGAAATGGAACCTGATCGTCTGCCATACAATAATATAATCTGGTGGGAGCACTTGGCGCCCAATCATACACATCATTGTCTCTTAGTGCCACATTAAAAGGATGATTGTAATTATTATCCATATTTAGCAAGAAACTATCCTGAAATATTAGTCTGGGAATAGGTCCGGTCTGTTCTTCAATCGCAATGCTTGCAATTAACGAACTATGAAGCGCCCCTATGTTAATCTCTCGATTAAAGAATGAATTAATGGCTGCCACGTATGGCTCCTTGAATATCTCTTCCAGATCATAACCCAGATTATACGCTAAATTCATGGATAGCACAGTATAGGGTAAATACCCAATAAAATAATAAGGTTCTTCTACCTGACTCAGTCCTACCATTGCAGTCGATATACTATATGGACCTGACATCGGAGCCGAAGCAGTGATGGTGAAGTCCTCCGGATAATTTTCCTGAATGCTCCTTTGCACAGCAGCGGCTGCGTGCCCTCCCTGTGAATAACCCGTTATAAATAACTGATCATTCAGAAAGTAGCCATTTTCTGCTACGAATTGTCGGACAGCAAATAACATATCTACTGCTGCAGATGCTTCCGAGTCTGCGTGTACATAAGGATGAAAACCTCTCGCTGTGCCCAGTCCTAAGTAATCTGCCGCACTTGTGATATAACCCAATCCGCCCCAAACAGTAGCCAGCGCAGAACCTCCATTTAGATTAGAAGGTACGTCATTGGGCCCACCAACTGTCCCGTGTTGATAACACAATAAAGGATAAATAGAGGGCTCTGCTCGTATGGGAACGACGACTAGACCAGAGGCGGTATCCTGAACGCCATGTATATCTTTGGTCGTATAGGTTATTTTATATCTTTTGATTCCATTTTGCATAAAAGAACCATAAAATGCCTGCATTTCTATTTTTGAAAGTTCTCCAAGGTATTGGGAGCTGATTAGGTCTTGTCCGTTTGTATTATTTGAAATCAAAAAAAGACCCAATAGCAGGATCGAAAGTGTATATTTATTCATTGTTCAACTTTTAATGCACAAGATACAACGTATTTTCCAATTTTTATCACATCCGTACCAATGATCACTTAATCTTTTTTTTAATTAGAACCTGCCTGATCTGACGTAGGAAATCAAAATCAAAATCAAAATCAAAATTAAAATTAAAATAGAAATTAAAAAAATGTAAAACGTAAAATGAATAATTCTAAATGTAAAATGATGGGTTCCCCGAAAAATCACTCTTCCATCAATCACCGGTTCTCTCCCGCCACTTTTAAATTTACACTTTACCCTTTTAAATTTCAAATTTATAATTTAGTCTTTCGCCTTTAAAATTTAAATTAGGACTCAAAATGGAAATTAAAATGATATACCCAACGCGCGCAAACTATCCATTATGACCGAGGTGCGGGAGGGCTGTTTAAAGATACTTTCTCTAGTTTGATTTACGAAAAAAACATATCTCCTAAGAGTCGCTTATAGCGCAATTAGTGCTAAAAAGTAGCCACTTTTCATAATGTAAAATCAATTGGTATTGCAAATGCTAAAGATATAACCTATTTTTGTGCGGAAATTGGCGTAGCGAGCTTACTGTCAATGCAAATTTTGAGGTTATTTTTCAAAAGAAAAAAATGCTTACCTTTGTATTTGGTGGAAAGAGAATTTGACTTGCCAATACAATAATAAACTATAAATTAAAATACAGAATATGAAGAAGTTTTTTTATCTCCTGATATTATTAGTAATGGCAGGAACAGCAATAAAGTGTACTAATAATGGAGGTGGTGATGAAAGTGGGGCCCACTTGAAAGGGCATTTTGTGAATGCTGAAAATATGAAAGTCTATTTGGATAAACTAAATATTAATGAACCCAGTGCCGTTTTGGCAAATGCAGATATTGATGCAAATGGTAATTTTGATTTTGTATTTCCCAATGGTTTTGAGGAAGGGATGTATAACCTTAGAATTGGAACGGTAAAAATAACGCTTGCATTTGACGGCACAGAAAAAATAGTGAAACTGGATGGGGATTTGTCAACAGCAAGCCAACGTTATGATTTTACAGTGACGGGGTCTAAAAGCTCTACCATTATCCGAGATTTGGTGCAGGGGCTATTGAATAAAAAAACCACTTCTGATGGTATTGCTACCTTTGTTGATACCGTTTCTAATCCAATGTTAGGGGCATTTATTTCTTATTTGTCCTTAGGTAATAATTTTGTGGAAGTACAAAAAAAGGCTTATCAAAAATTGGTTGCTGCTCAACCCAATTCACCTTATGCGGCTCAATATAATAAATTTTTGAAGACTGTTGAAAATGCCAATATTCGTAAAAATACTGGCCCGATTTCAGTCGGTATGATGGCGCCCGATATCAAATATCCTTCTCCTAGTGGAAAGGAATATGCGCTTTCTGATCTAAAAGGAAAGGTCGTTTTATTAGACTTTTGGGCAAGCTGGTGTGGGCCTTGTCGTCGTGAAAATCCCAATGTTGTAGCTGTTTATAAAAAGTATAAAGATCAGGGATTTACTGTATTTAGCGTTTCTTTGGATGGAGTCGATGAGCGCTCTAGAGGTCGATTTGGAAATATGAGTGATGAGGAGATATTGGCAAGTTCACGTAAACGTTGGCAAAGTGCTATTGCACAGGATAAATTGGAGTGGCCTTATCATGTTAGTGATCTGAAAAAATGGGGCTCGGCACCTGCACAGTTGTACGGTGTGCGAAGTATTCCCAGAGCTTTCTTGATAGATAGGGAAGGAAAGATTGTCTCTACAAGTATTCGAGGGGCTGCTCAATTAGAGCAAGAATTAAAAAAAGTACTTTAGTCAAATGGAGAAAATTCAAATTGCGCTTATTTCGCATGACGGTAAAAAACCTGAAATGGTCTCTTTCGTTATGCGGAATAAAGCCTTTCTTGGTGATTGTGATATCTATGCTACGGGCACGACCGGCAGCCATATTGAACAAGAAGGTTTTAAAGTAAATAAATTGCTTTCTGGTCCGGTTGGGGGCGATGCCCAGATCGGTGCTATGATTGCAGTTGGTGATATTGATTTGGTTATCTTTTTTAGAGATCCCATGGGCAAGCATCCACATGAGCCGGATGTGCAGATGTTGATGAGATTGTGCGATGTACATAATGTTCCATTGGCAACTAATCCCAAAGGGGCTAAATATTTATTGAGCGGTATTCGCGAGGATTTTCTCAAGCTCTAAAGCATATCTAGTGCTTTTGCAAATTCACTACAGAT
>CAZNCI010000097.1:4641-11853 GCA_964571475.1 uncultured Saprospiraceae bacterium
GATTCTGCACGACCATTTTTTCCCGATGGGATGGTGATTGGGTGACTGATGAGGTGGGCATTTTGAGGATGAATGCCCCTGCCTTCATTGCCTATTACAAGAATACTATTTTTCGTCTTTGGGGCGGTATAAATATTTTCCCCCTGCATATAAGCACCGTATATTTTTTTATTGGGGTAGGTTTTCTTTATTTCTGCCAAAGAAGATACGACTACCTTTGTTCTTAAAAAAGCGCCCATACTCCCTTGGATGACCTTGGGGTTATATAATTCTACGGTGTCGGCAGAGGTGAAAATCGTATGTATGCCATACCAGTCTGCGATTCTTAATATGGTGCCCATATTACCTGGATCCTGGATGTTATCCAGATATAAAGTAAATTCTTCGTGCTTGGAGGGAAAGATAGATTCAGGGGTCTGGGCTACGATTAGCACCTGGTTTGGAGTTCTAAGAGCTGATATTCGTCCCAATTCTGTTACAGAAACCTTAAAGATGTCTAAGTTGGGAAACTTCAATAATTCTTTATTCGTTTCTAACCAAGGTTCAGTAGCGTAGAGACCTTTTATTAAAAAGGAAGCAGAATTTAGAATTTCTTTGACTATTTTGTCACCTTCGACAATGAAATTGTTATATTTTTGCCTATATTTTTTTTGATGGAGGGATTTGATGAATTTAATACTATTTATTGAAATCGCCATTTGTTTAATTCATTAATAAGATACATTGAAACGAGTACAACGAATTAATAACAAGTTAATTACTTTTCAAAAATATATGAAAAGGCTGTTTTTTAATGTTGTAATTAAATTTAACCTCAAAAGTATTGGAAATTATACGTTTCTTCTATTATTCGCCTCATTATTTTTAACTGCTTGTCGTGTCAATCACTTTTTAGAGGAAGATCAATATTTGATCAAAAAGAATAGTATTACTTATAAAAGTGATTATCCCATCGAGGATAAGAGAGCTGTCAACCTTCAATTAACCAAGCTTTTTAAGCAAAAAAAGAATACTAATTTTTTCTTTTTCTTTCCTAGGGAATGGTTTTATTTAAAAACCAGCAGTCCTGGAGATACTTCCTCATGGGATCGGTTTCGCCGGAAATATATAGGGGAGCCTCCTAGTATTTTTTCCGATTCACTCTCCGAGTTGACCACTCAGGCAATGGAGCTTTATTTGATTTATAATGGATATTTTGAAGCAAAGGTAGATTATTCAAAAAAGCTGAAACGACACCGGGCAAAGGTAGAGTACAGGGTTAACCCCGGCAAACTGTTTTTATTGGATACACTTTCCTATTCAAGTCGCGATCAACGATTGGATAGCATTTTGCAAGAACTCGAAACAAGCTCATTATTGAAGAGC
Source organism: uncultured Saprospiraceae bacterium (assembly GCA_964571475.1). GTDB lineage: Bacteria > Bacteroidota > Bacteroidia > Chitinophagales > Saprospiraceae > JALVDO01. Next base: position 6,007 of record CAZNCI010000097.1, read on the forward strand.
GGAGCAGATCTTAGCCTCGGAATGATGGATGCTGAAAAAAAACGTATTTTAAATTACCTTCGAAATAATGGGTACGCACATTTTTACGCTAATTATTTTGACCAATTGGAGATTGATACCTTTCAAAACAAAGGAAAGGGAAATGTTTATTTATCGGTTTTAAGCCCTAATGAAGATAGTATCCATCGTGTCTTTCATATTGGAAAAATTGATGTCTATCCCGATTTTGATCTAAATGCGGATGAGGTCTCTATGTCCGATACTCTGGTGGGAGGCGTTTATTTTCATTGGCGAAATAGTATCGAAACTTTGGATCCTAAAGTATTACTGGAAGCAATTTCGATTCAGTCTGGACAGATTTATCAACAAGCATTAGTCGATAAAACCAATAAACACCTTTCCGGTTTAGGGATTTATAAATTTGCCAGAGTCAAACAGATTCCCGATAAGATTGATCCGGATGTTTTAAATTTTCGGATTGAATTGGCGGCTAATGCCAAAATGGAAATGGGCGCGGACCTGGAGCTCACCTATTCAAATCGGGCTGCTTCCTCGTTGCCGGGTGCTCCGGAGGGCAGTGTGAATTTGATAGGAATCCAATTTACACCAAGTTATTTGAATCGAAATTTTTTGGGAGGTGCAGAAATTTTGAGCTCTGGTCTTTCCTTTGGTACGGAGTTTGGTTTGGATAGTGATAAAAAACTTTTCACCAATACGCTTGATTTTGATGTGCATGCCAATTTATTCCTGCCTAAATTTATTGATTATTTAGGTTTTTGGAAAGGATTAAATAAAATCCCATTAGGGAAAAAAAGGCAGGTTTTAGGCGCTTCGTTTTATGAATCTCTTAAAGAAAATGGTCATACCCGAATATCTGCCAGTTATAACTATTTATTGATTAAAGACTGGTATTTAACCAATATTATTAAGGCTTCTTATGGTTATGACTTTGCACGCTCCGTCACAGAACGATACTCTATCGACCACATTGGGGTTGATTTTATTAATCCCATTATTACTCCGGAATTTCAACTTAAATTGGACAAACCGGAGTTTGGTTTCCTGAAGAGAAGTTTAGGTCAACAGGTTTTCGTAAGCCTTTTGTTTAGAAGTATTGACTATTCTTATAATAGTCGTACGTATCGCAATGGTGCATCTAGTCATTTAGGTCTTTCTTTTGAAATAGCAGGCTCTGAAATTTGGGGTGTAAATGCCCTCTATAATGAATTTGCACTAAAATCTGACACTTTTAGGTTGGCTAAGGATATTGAGTTTTCTCAATATGTTAAGATTGAAAGTGATGTGCGTTATTACCAAAAATTAGGGAAACACTCCCAATTGGCTTACAGATTATTATTTGGGGTCTCCAGGCCTTTTGGTTTTACGACGGATGTTCCGTATAGTAAGCAATTTTTTGCGGGTGGGGCTAATGGAATAAGGGCATGGTCTCCCCGTGGTTTAGGACCGGGCGGGTATGTTGATTCTCTGTCTTTGGAACCCGCCTTTAAGTCGCGGTTATTCCAAACAGGAGATTTGCGTTTTGAGTTTAATATGGAGTGGCGTTTCAAACTTTTTTATATTTTTAATGGAGCTTTTTTCTTTGATGTAGGGAATGTTTGGTCTATTCGGGAAGATTTAAATAGGGTGGGGGCGCAGTTTTTATTCAAACCAAAATATTACCCTGAGACAAATGAATGGAGCGATGCTTTTTATAAGCAAATTGCCGTTGGCTCCGGTTTCGGGCTTAGGTTTGATTTTTCCTATTTTGTTTTTCGGTTGGATGCCGGTGTGAAGCTGAGAAGTAATAAGCCACTTTATCGGGATGAAAATGGAGCGGGTTTTCATTATTGGCAGCGATTTCGGGAAACTATTCGAGGAAAAAATAGAACCTATAATATAAGCATTGGTTATCCTTTTTAACTCCTTACTTAACGCGCGTTGGAAGAAAATCGACAAAATAAAATGCACCATAGGAAATGGCTAACCTTACTTTTGGGACAGCCGTTATATTAGGTGAAGGAGGGGGGAATCTTTTTCTTTCCTCTTAAAATTATCTTAATTAGTCGAATTTTAGTTTTATTTTGAATAGATATGCCTACATTTGAGCCAATTGTAAAAAGGGGTAAAGTAATAAGTTGACCCCTTGAAATTTAATCTTAATTTTATGAAAAAAGTATTCACATTTATTGTTTTGATTTTTTTTGTTGGAATAGGGAATGCCCAGTCCAATAAAATCAATTTTGTGGAATATGATCTGGATAATGGACTACACGTTATTTTGCATGAAGATCATACGACACCCATCGTTGCGGTTTCTGTCATGTATCATGTCGGATCAAAAAATGAAAACCCGGAACGAACTGGTTTTGCACACTTCTTTGAGCACTTATTGTTTGAGGGAAGTGAGAATATTAAAAGGGGAGAGTTCGATAAATACCTCCAAAAAGCAGGCGGCATGAATAACGCCAATACTTGGTATGATCGCACTTATTATTACGAAGTAATTCCTTCTAATCACCTGGGAACGGGGCTTTGGTTAGAGTCTGAAAGAATGTTGCATGCTACCGTAGATAAAGTGGGTATTGAGACCCAGCGACAAGTGGTGAAAGAGGAAAGACGACAGCGAATTGATAATCAGCCTTATGGCTCGATTTTGGAGGAATCACTCAAGCGTGCCTTTAAGGTGCATCCTTACAAATGGCCGGTGATTGGCTCTATGGCGCACTTAGATGCGGCGGAGGAAAAGGATTACAAAAATTTTTATAAGATGTTTTATGTGCCGAATAACGCCATTCTTTCTATTGCCGGCGATATTAATGTGGCAGAAACGAAGGCGATGGTTGCTAAGTATTTTGCGACCATACCAAAGGGGACACAGGAAATTTATCGACCAAATGTAGTCGAGCCACCATTAGGAGGTGAAGTGAGAGATACTATTTACGATAATATTCAATTACCTGCAGTGGTACAAACTTACCGGATTCCGGCACAGGGAACGGATGATTATTATGCGATGGAAATGCTGAATCAATTATTGTCAACCGGACAGAGTTCAAGATTGAAAAAGAGCTTGGTGGATGATAAACAATTGGCTGTTTTTGTTGGCAGTTTTCCTTTAGCATTAGAGGATCCGGGGGTTGTAATAGCCTTTGCTATTAGCAATATGGGCGTTGATCCTATGGAGGTGGAGAAGGCCATGGATATGGAAGTGAAAAAGGTACAAGACGAATTGATTTCGGATAAGGATTTTCAGAAGTTGAAAAATATGATCGAGTCTGATTTTATCAGTGGCAACACTAAAATGGTTGGAATTGCGGAGAATTTAGCCAATTACGCCATGTATTATGGTGATGCCAATTTGATTAATACCGAGTTGGATCGTTATATGGCTGTGACCAAAAAAGATATTCAAAGAGTAGCAAAAAAGTATTTTACAAAGGATAACAGAGTGGTGCTTTACTATTTGCCAAAGAAGTAAAAAACTATTATCCGGCAGACAAAATCTGTCCTATTGTGAAATGATAAAAAAATTAATAATGAAGAAAATAATATATATACTTTTAGTTGGGGTGTTATTTGCCCAGTGTACGCCCAAGGTGGCTCCAGTTGTTACGAATATGGATCCAACCACTAAAATTGAAGAAGATTTTCGGGCACATCAGCCTAAGCCGGGACCTGCTCCGACCATTGAATTGGGAAAATATCAGGAGTTTGCACTCGATAATGGAGTCAAAGTGATCGTGGTGGAAAATAATAAAGTACCTAAGGTCTCTTTCCGCCTTTTTATTGATAATCCACCCGTTAGCGAAGGCAAAAAAGCCGGTACTGCAAGTTTTGCTGGCGATCTTTTGTCAAGAGGATCAAAGAATAGAACAAAAGCACAGATTGATGAGGAGGTCGATTTTATCGGTGCAGACTTTTTTACTTTCAGCGGAGGTTTTTATGCTGCCAGTCTGTCAAAATATACAGATAAATTGATGGGAGTGGTGACAGATGCCGTTTTTAACCCTGGTTTTTCTGAAGAAGAATTTGAAAAGTTGAAAACTCAAAGACTATCTAATTTGGCAAGTCAAAAAGAAGACCCCAATGCGATTGCAGGAAATGTAAGAAGTGCATTGAATTATGGAAAAATGCACCCTTATGGCGAACTTGTTACCGAAGAAACGGTCAATAATATTACCGTTCAGGACTGTAAGGATTACTATAATACTTACTTTCGTCCTGGCAAGGCTTATTTGATTTTTGTAGGAGATATAAAATTGGATGATGCAAAAAAAATGGCTAATAAATACTTTGGAAAGTGGGAGCCACTTGCCGTAAAGGAAATGGATACACCAGCTGTTCCTATCCCTTCTAAAAGAACGATTGACTTTGTACACAAATCAGGTGCGGTGCAATCAGTGGTGAGTTTGACTTACCCTGTTGATTTTAAACCCGATAGCCCGGATGCAATTAAAGCCAGTGTGATGAATACCCTACTTGGCGGGTATTTTAGGAGTAGATTGAATCAAAATTTAAGGGAGGATCATGCCTATACTTACGGGGCAGGGTCACGCCTGACAAAGGATAGAGTGATTGGATCTTTTCGGGCAGGGGGAAGTGTGCGAAATGAGGTGACTGATAGTGTGATTGTACAGATATTATTCGAATTGAATCGGTTGATTAATGAAAAAGTTTCTGCGGATGAACTGGATTTGGTGAAGAATGTAATGGCGGGTCAGTTTGGGCGATCATTGGAAGACCCTAGAACGATGGCTCGTTTTTCCCTGAATGTGGCTCGATACCATTTGCCAAAAGATTATTATCATAATTATTTGAAAAATTTAGCAGCCGTTACTGCCGAAGATGTTCAAATGATGGCCAAAAAATATTTGAAACCCAATGCCTGCCATATTCTAGTCGTTGGTGACAAAAATGAAGTTGCTGATAAATTAGCTCAATTTGGGGAGTTACACTTCTATGATACTTACGGTAATCCTTTGAAAAATGAGGGCCCGGCAGTAGCTACTCTTACACTCGATCAGCTGCTGTCCAAAAATATCGAAGCAATGGGTGGTGAAAAAGCACTTAAAGCGGTGAAAACAATGGAGACGGAATACAACGCAGAGGTTCAGGGAGCTAAATTGAATGTTTGGTCTGTCAAAGTAGATGGAGAAAAATCAGCAACCAAGGTGTCCATGATGGGGCAGGTGGTGAATGACCAACGCTACGCCAATGGAAAAGGTATAGCCATTGGACAGGGACAAAAGAAGGAATTGAAAGAGGATGAATTGCTTGAAGCTCAATTTGAGTCTTTTATTTTTACCTCTGATGGAATATCCTTTTTAGGAGATAAAGTAAAAATGGTTGGCGCAGAGAATATCGATGGTAAGGATTTTTACATCACTAAGGCTATCGTAAATGGCAATACTTATATGTATTATTTTGACGCCAAAACTTTTCTTTTGTCTAAGATGGAAGTCTTAGCGACTCAGGGAGAACAAACTCAGACGATGGTACTGCAATTTGATGATTATGTCAAAAAAAATAGAGTGATGGTTCCCGGTAAATATACCATGACGGGCGTGATGCCAATGCCAATAGAATTTACATTGGATAAGGTGACGTTTAACGGTGAAATTGATGATACCTGGTTTAAGTTCTAGCCTTCAGGCTTTAGTCCTCAGTCTTCAGTTGGCAGTCTTCAGTCCCATTATTTTTTTTGCCAAGGCAAAAAAAATAATGTCCCGGCTGAAAACCTGCCAACTGAGCACTGCCCACTCCCCATAAGATAACACCTTTTGCTCTTCTCTTCCTCCCTCCTCAAAAAGATGTCACCTTATGTCACTTGCCCACTGCCAACTGAAG
>CAZNCI010000098.1:0-5510 GCA_964571475.1 uncultured Saprospiraceae bacterium
CAACGGGGAAGCTTTTTTCCTTTCCTCTGTACGCAATTGCACGAATAACCGTGGTCTTATTAATAATGATGGGATGACTGTACTTAATGGCTCGACGGGAAGGTCGATGACCATCTAAGGTGTAATAAACCACTGCGCCGGGAGCAGTTATTTCGACTTCGACTTCATCGAGGTAATAACCACCTTCCCTGGAAAAATTAATCTCAATTGGGTCGTCTTCAAGGTGTTCCCGTTGATTTTGCGAAAAGCAAATTGGCGAAGCTGAAATATAGATTAGAAACCCTAATAAAAATTGTTTCAAGTTATTCTTTGTTGATGAAGCCCCCAAAGTTAGGTGAAATAACAGGAGAAATTCAAGTAATCCTCAAAATATGTTTACATTGCATGGCAATTACCCGATAAAAAACGCTAAAAATAATATTATGGGGCAAAAAATTAGTCAATTTATCTTTAATCTATTTGGATGGAAGGCAACTGTTGAGACCAATAACTTCCCTCCAAAATATATTGTCATTGTATTGCCTCATACCTCCAACTGGGACTTTCCCAAAGGCATCTTAGCCCGCAGGATAATCGGTCAGGACATTAAATTCATCGCTAAGGATTCCCTATTCAAAGGACCTTTGGGTGTACTCATGCGTGCATTGGGAGGATACCCGGTTGATCGGTCTAAACACGGGAATTTTGTGGATGCAGTGGTTGCCTTATTCAATAGCAAGGAGCAATTTATCATTACCATTACCCCTGAAGGAACACGTAAAAAAGTGGAAAAATTGAAAAGTGGATTTTATTATATTGCCAAGGGCGCCAATGTGCCTGTTGTCCTCTGTAAATTCGATTACGAAAATAAAGAAATTCACTTTTCTGCCCCACGTTTTGTTAAAGACAGCCTGGAAGAGGAAATTGCTTATCTTGGGGATTATTTTCAACACGTGAAAGGCAAAATTCCGGAGTTTGGATATTTGTATAATGAAAGACAAAAGGAGGAAAAATAGTTAATTGAATTAAACGATTGCTTGCATTGGAAAGTCAAATCCTTACTTTCGCAAAAAAATATCGAACAATGCAACAAAAAATTTACACCATTACACTTTTTGTGTCTCTATTCCTATTTATTAGCTTTTCAGACGGACCCGCCGGCGGAATCGGCAATAACGGCGTCCGAAAACAAGACAGAAGTGGCAGCCCGTTTGCCAATTCAAATGGACCTACCTGCGCGGCCTGTCATCATACCGGGATATTTACCCCAGGTTTACAAATTGATCTCATGGATCAGGGAATGTCGGTTAATAATTACGAGCCCGGTAAAACCTACCAATTAAGATATACGCTTTCGTCTGTGACAGGTAATCCTTCCGCTTATGGCATTCAATCGGTTATTCTTACGAATAATGGAAATAGTAATGCCGGTCAATTTGGTACGCCTCCAACGGGAACGCGGATTGCTCCCATCAGTGACCGCTCTTATTTTGAGTTGAGCACTCCTTCGTCTTCTCCTGTTTTTGAAATCGACTGGACAGCCCCTGATACTGGGACGGGAAAGGTAACCGTTTATGTAGGAGGAGTGGTTTCTAATTTAGACAATGATAATGACAATGACAATGGTATTGCCAATACCTTGGAAATAGATGAATTAATTAGTTCGTCCACTTCTGTGTCACTAAATGCAAAAGTCAATATCTTTCCAAATCCAGCAGACAAATATTTAAACATCTCCTTTAGTGCTGTCGAGCAGCAAACAATTATAATGAATGTCATTGACATCGCAGGCAAGATAGTCCTTCAAGAAGGCATTTCTTTGTATGCGGGAAAGACCAACTTTCAACGAAATATAGAAAGCCTAAAGGAAGGCGTTTATTTCGTGCAATTGATCGGCAAGGACAATCAAATATTGACAAGAAAGTTGATTAAAAGTTGATCTTTGTCCCATAAGCATTCGTTATAGTAATTCGTTTGCGTGTCCCCACGCTTATTGTGAGGTGTTTTTCTCTTTCAATCGCATGTTTTTTCAACACAATTGATGAAATTATTCTGATTTTTTCCCCTGTCTCAAGCATTGTTGTAAAAGATGTTTTAACTTCGCGTTTTTCATGGTGCATTCCATAATGAATGCTCCTACTATTTGAATAAGATAAATATCAATATCTCATGAAGCGACAACTGACTATTTACAACAGTTTGACCAGAAAAAAGGAAGTTTTTAAACCTATCCATGAAGATCATGTTGGCATGTATGCTTGTGGTCCCACTGTTTATAGTGATGTTCACCTGGGGAATTGCCGGACATTTTTGGGGTTTGATACGATATTCAGGTATTTATTATATTTGGACTATAAGGTGCGATATGTGAGGAATATTACGGATGTTGGTCATCTTATCGACGATGCGGATACCGGAGAGGACAAGATCGCTAAAAAAGCGAGGTTGGAAAAACTAGAGCCGATGGAAGTGGTGCAAAAATACACCAATGGTTTCCACGCCATCATGGACAAATTAAACTTATTACCTCCGAGTATAGAGCCACGTGCGACCCAACACATTATCGAGCAAATTGAAATGGTCGATCAGATTTTGAAAAATGGATTTGCTTACGAAGCCAATGGCGCTATCTATTTTGACACCCAGAAGTTCATTAAAGAAAAAGGAATTTATGGGGATTTATCCGGACGAAAAGTGGATGAATTATTATCCATGACCCGTGATGATCTGAAAAACCAAGACGAGAAGAGACATCCGGCTGATTTTGCAATATGGATGAAAGCCTCTCCTGACCATCTGATGAAATGGAAATCACCCTGGTCCGAAGGTTTTCCGGGTTGGCACCTCGAATGTTCGGTCATGAGCACCAAATATCTGGGAGAGACCTTTGATATTCACGGAGGAGGAAATGATTTGAAATTTCCTCATCATGAAAATGAAATTGCGCAAAATGTAGGAGCCTGTGGCCATGCTCCAGCCAACTATTGGATGCATACCAATATGTTGTTAATGAATGGGCGTAAAATGTCCAAAAGTGATGGCAATACCATTTCGCCACAGGAATTGTTTTCAGGTGACAGCATCCATGTAAGTAAAGGCTATAGTCCCTCTGTCGTTCGCTTTTTCATGTTACAGTCTCATTACAGAAGCACCATGGATTTGACGGACGAGGCGCTACAGGCAGCTGAAAAAGGCTATCGCCGTCTCATGGAAGGGTATAAAACATTAAACAATCTAAAGCCGGTAAAAGGTGCTCAGGCAGGGGCTATTGATAAAGAAATCAACGAGCTTATCGAAGGTGCTTTTTTAGAGATGGATGATGACTTCAATACACCGAAGGCATTGGCGCGACTTTTTGAATTGACCAACCGTATTAATAGCTTAAAAGATGGTCATCTAAATATGGCTGAATTGAGTTCCGAAACACTTATTTATCTTCAGAAAATAATGAAAGATTTTATTTTTGACATATTTGGGCTGAAAGAGGAATCCGGGAGCGAAACGGATGATAAAATGGATGGTATTATGCAATTACTCATCGATATTCGCCAACAGGCAAGGCAAAATAAAGATTGGGCAACCTCCGACCAAATCAGGGACGCCCTGACTGCTTTGAATATACAGTTGAAGGACGGAAAGGACGGGACAGACTGGATGATTGGGGAGTAGTTTGTTTTGACAAAGAGATGAGCGATCTATTCTTTTTTTAGTACCTATCAAGAAAATGCCCTGCTCTAAAGGGATACTTATTCGTGTAGGTTACTTGAAAAAGTGTTTTTAAAGAAAGGAGGATGGGAAAACATCTTTTAATCATTTTGATATAAAAGTCTAAAAATTAGACTAAAAAACAGGCTCAGACATCCAATAAGGCTTAGTTTGTCAAAATAATGTATCGGGTGTATAAATACGGATAAGGTGTCCATAATAATAAGCTGGGGATTGTTTAAAATATCCCAACTATTCCACCTCATAAATCGACCAAGATAGACACCAATACTTCCTAAGAATAAAATGATATAGGGAAAAAAACGGATGATCCAGGAATTGTGTTTGTTGATGAAAAAATCAAGCATATTTTGTAAAGACTGTAAGCCAAGTAATAATCCCGTTAGCGAAAAGGAAAGTAAAATCAGGATGTCATACCAAAAGGGGATGGGGCTGCGTGGGCGTAAATGTAAAAAATCAGTGATAATATAGAGTGTATTTGGGAAAAAAAGCAACCAGAAAATAAACCAAATTGTCATCAAACCAATACCACCTGATTGCCTAAATAGCTTCTTGGGGACTAGCGATAAAAGAAAGGGGATCCAAGCTAAAAATAAATTCCATATTAAAAACAAAAAGGTCCACCGGGGGGATGGGTTGAGATAGAATTTTCCCGAAAAATCACTGGTTTTAAGCAGCCTTCCTACAATTAGCAGTCCACAAAACAGAGACAACAAAAGGAGCGAATGGATTTTTGATCTTTGCATAATTTTAGTTTGTTTAAGTATTTAATCTTCTCATTCAAATAAAAAGGGAAGGTGCCTCTTTAGCATCTTTGAGCATTAATTTTATTTGGGAGACAGGTGTTTTCAAAAGCTTTTCAAAATCCCAGTCGTAGCACCGATCTGTTGATTTGCCTCTTTGATAAGCCCGATAAAAAGCTGGGATATTTTCCGGAAAGAAAAAAATAGAACATATAATTAATGCGAACATGTAAAAGGATCTTTTGCCATTTCCAAGTAAAAAAAACTGCATGGAGGACTCGCCCTGAATATCAGTATCGTAATTGAGTATAAGGTGGAAGACATCATGGTTTTCAAAATTATCCATTGCCTCGAAGTTGTTTTTTTTTAGAAATACTACATACTGAAAGCCAAGTGTCTCTTGTGGATACGTTTGCATTTCGGCTAAGCTTATCTCCCATTTTGGACGTTTTGATTTAATAAACTGGCGATAAACTGGTGTCGAAAGCTGGTACAATAAAACAAAAAACCAGGTGCGTATTTTTAGGGCTAAATTATATATGTTGTTCTTCATAGTACTTTGTATTTCAAAGTTGATTTGTAAAAAAAATTAATCTTTTATTTTTCCCATTTTAATAATGGCTTCCAGCGCATTGAGGTGTTTATTAAAAGCTAACTTGCCTAAATCTGTTACAGCATAAGTTGTATTTGGCTTGCGCCCAATAAATTGTTTTTTTACGTCAATGAATTGTTCCTTTTCCAATGTTTTTAAATGGCTGGCCAGATTGCCATCTGTGACATCTAATGTTTCCTTCAATACATTGAAAGACAGACTTTCATTTAGGATTAGAATGGACATAATTCCCAGTCGAATCCTGTGATCAAAAACCTTATTTAATTTTGATATTATATTGTCCATTATAAATGTATAACCTGCAGGTGAACACTAATGTTCTGCTCGGTAATCCGTTTTTTTTATTTAATTCAATTTTATTTTATTTCAAGTGTTTTATTTCAGGGTTGGATTATTCAGCTCGCTCACCATAATTACACCTGCCTCTCGAAATTAGCGGAGGGGAGGCT
>CAZNCI010000098.1:5610-11772 GCA_964571475.1 uncultured Saprospiraceae bacterium
TGAATATCCACTGGATATTCATTCCTCCTATCGTCGGAAATCGTTCAGTCGTAATTGAAATGCATTAGGGTGCCGTAAATGATATGGAGAAGACCAAAGCCTATCGTCCAAAACTCTAATCCGTACCCGATATAAAACATGGCAATAAGCCCCAATAAAATTTCCAATAATCCAAGGTACCGAACTACTTCAAAGGTGTATTTACTTCCGTTAATAAGTGCGAGACCATAAAAAACAAGTGTGGCAGGAGCGATAAACTCGGGCATGCCGTGGTATAGTAGTGCCAAACAAAAAACAAAACCTGCGCTTAAAGGAATCAATAAGTTAAGCAGTAATCGCTTTGTAACGGATTCCCATATTTTCAATCCTTTTCTTTTTGCTTTTCTCGTCGTCAAAAATATGCCACTTGCCAATGCGAAAAACAAAACCCCACCCGCATCCAAAAAGAAAAAAGTAGTAAAGTCTATTTGTCTTAAAAAGTGCCCATCCCGGTCATATTGTAAAAAGTAGGGATCACTAAATGGAATTTTATGGAGGTAAATAAAAGCAAAAGTCGCCCCAATCAAGGCAAATATACCAGCTAATACTCCAGATAATCCACTCAAAGAGATAAATCGCGATGAGCGCTCCATTATATTTCTTATTTCACCTAATGCTTTTAACGGATCTTGTTGTTCTGTCATTTTAAAGTACTTTGAAATACAAAGTTTGTGTTTTTTGGGCTTAAAAGCAAATTTTTGAGGGAATTTTGGTGAAATTATTTGAGTGAATGAAATAGACAAAGGCTGTTTAGAAATTGAACAGGAATAGGTTATAGCCGTCAATAAGCCCGTTTGTCGATACCTTCCATATAATAAATAAATGCTCGATTGAGCACTTTATTGCCACCGGGAGTGGGGTAATTGCCGGAGAAGTACCAGTCGCCATTATTGTTAGGGCAAGCCCGACTTACCCCGGGAATATCTTGATAAATGATAACGATTTCTGGTTCTATATCAGCAGGAGTAAGTAATTCTCCTATTTTTTTTGAGATGACATCATAGGGGAATAAATCGTAAATAGGTTGTAGTTCATTAACAATTTCCGAAGAGGGCCAACTTTCCTGTTTTTTTGCACGGAGGTAGGCTTCTTGTAATAAATAGGTTTGCTTATTTTCTTTGAGTAGTTCGATTAAGGCACGAAAAGCGACAAATTCATTCAATTTTGACATATCAATGCCATAGCAATCCGGGTAGCGAATTTGTGGAGCGGAGGAGACGATGACAATTTTTTTGGGTTTTAGGCGGGCGACGATTTGAATGATGCTATCTTTCATAGTCGCTCCTCTGACAATGGAGTCATCGAGTAAAACTAAGGTGTCGATATTATTTTTTACGATACCGTAGGTGACATCATAGACGTGAGAGATCATATTCCCTCTGGAGCTCGTATCGGCGATAAAAGTCCTGATTTTAGCATCTTTGACTACAATTTTTTCGACTCTTGGGCAAAGAGCCAAAATAGCTTCCAGTTCTTTGTGTTTACCTTTTCCCTCTTTGATTTCGAGGATTTTTTTGAGTTTAATTTCATTTAATTTTTTTTCTATTCCCTGAATAAGTCCCAGGAAGGCGGTTTCTGCTGTATTTGGAATGAAGGAAAACACAGTGTTCTCAAAGTCATGGTCAACGGCATCCAGTACTTTATCGGTAAGAATTTCTCCCAGTTTTTTTCTTTCTAAATAAATATCCCGGTCGGTCCCTCTGGAGAAATAGATTCGTTCAAAAGAACAGGGTTTAAGTACCTCTTCTTTTGCAATAAATCGATTTTTGATAATATTTCCATTGTGTTTTACAACGATACTTTCACCGGGGAGTACTTCATGAATAGAGTCGATATTAACATTAAGGGTGGTTTGAATGGCAGGTCGTTCGGAAGCGGCAACAAAGATTTCATCATCCTGATAATAATAGGCGGGGCGAATCCCAAGTGGGTCGCGCATAATGAAGGCGTCACCGTGTCCAATAATCCCTCCCATAACATAACCGCCGTCGAATTTTTTAGCGGCACGGGTGAGCACACGATTGACGTCTAATTTGTCAAATATGAGCTGATTAATGACGGTATTATCCTCCTCTTCAGCCTTGAACCAGTGAAAAAGCCTTTCGACTTCTTCGTCGAGAAAATGGCCAACCTTTTCCAGGACAGTAACCGTATCAGACTGTTCTTTTGGGTATTGTCCCAGTTCAAAAAGATGAGAGATGAGTTCATCAACATTGGTTAGATTAAAATTGCCGGCGAGGACGAGGTTTCTGGTGATCCAATTGCTTTGCCGAAGATATGGGTGACAGGTCTCAATACTATTATCGCCATGTGTGCCGTAGCGTAAATGGCCTAATAAAACTTCTGCGGCATAAGGTTTGTTAGCCTTGAGCCATTCGGGGTCATTTAGCTGTTTTTCGGGCAGGTTTTCAAAATGGCCATATACTTTTTTGAATAAATCGCTCAGGTAATTGGGGGCATTGCTACGTTTGCGACTGATGAATTTATTACCGGGCTGAATGTTGAGTTTGATGGTGGCCAATCCAGCGCCATCTTGTCCTCGGTTTCGTTGTTTTTGCATGAGTAATTTTAATTTATTCATGCCATATAGGGCTGTACCATATTTTTCCTGATAATAGGATAATGGTTTTAATAACCGGACTAAAGCAATGCCGCACTCGTGTTTGATCTGATCACTCATTAGAAAAGTGGATGATTTATGTGTAGGAAAACGCAAAGGTAAGGATAATTTAGATGGGGAAGGAAAACTGAGCGGATAAAAAGAGTGTTCGGGGGGATAATCCCTGCCGCGTGAGGGGGATGGAATGCCAGTCTGATTTTTCAGACTGGGTACGAAGCCTGCGGAGTACGGAACCATGGAATACACCGACCCGAATGAAAGGAGGGGCACGCCCAAAAAATAAAAAGCATGCATAAGCAGTAAATAAAAAGGAATTTTGGCTCGATTGCCTTAATTATTAGTGATAAAACTAGGATAGGAGAAAAAAAAGCCTTACATTTGCAGCGAAATGCGGGAATAACGAAAGAGGGAGCAATCATTGTTCCCTCTTTTTAATTAAGTAAACTGTGATTGAAGAAAAGTTATTGAGTCTATTAAAGGAGAAATTTCAGGAAGAGGAATTTCAGGATTTTTATCCGGTAGAAGTTAAACACCACCTTAATAACAAGGTGGAGGTGTATTTGGATAGTGATTCCGGTGTAACCTTTAGAGCCTGCCAAAGGATCAGTCGTTTTTTGGAAGCTCATATTGATGAGAATGACTGGTTGGGAGAGAAGTATGTGCTGGAAGTTTCCTCGCCGGGAATTGCCAGATCCTTATTGATGCCCCGGCAATATCCGAAGCATATCGGTCGCAAGCTCGAAGTGAAACACGGAGATGTAAAAACGGAGGGAGAGCTAACGGAGGTGACGGATACTGGAATTACCCTAACATATAAAGAGCGGGTAAAGATAGGCAAGAAGAAAAAAACAGAAATAATAAATAAGAAAATTGCTTTTGCTGATATACGAAAAGCAAAAATCAAAATTTCATTTTCAAAGTAATAAATTATGAATTTGGTAGATACATTTTCCGATTTTAAGACGGGAAAGAATATTGATCGTCCAACGATGGTGAGAGTATTAGAAGATGTTTTCAGGACGTTAATCAAGAAAAAGTACGGCTCAGATGAGAATTTTGATGTAATTGTGAATACAACAAAAGGGGATTTAGAATTGTGGCGTGTGAGAGAAGTAGTACACGATGGGGAGGTAACGGATGATAATACAGAAATTTCCATTTCGGAAGCTTTGATTATCGATGAGGATTATGAAATTGGAGAAGAGTGTTATGAACAATTATTTTTGAAAGATTTTGGACGAAGAGCGATTATGGCTGCACGCCAAACGTTAATTTCCAGGATCATGGAGCTGGAAAAAGACGAAATATTTAAACGTTATAGTGAACGAGTTGGAGAAATTGTCCTGACGGAAGTTTATCAAATATTAAAGAGAGACATTCTAGTCATTGATGATGTGACGGGCAATGAGTTGATTTTGCCCCGGCCGGAAATCATTCGAGGAGACTTTTTCCGAAAAGGCGATATGGTTAAGGGGATTATCAAGTCTGTTGAGATGCGCAATGGCAATCCGATGGTTGTGATGTCAAGGACAGATCCTTCCTTTTTGGAGAAATTAATGGAACAGGAGGTTCCAGAAATTGAAGATGGATTGATTACCATCAAAAAGATCGTTAGGATGCCGGGAGAACGGGCAAAAGTGGCTGTTGAGTCTTATGATACAAGGATTGATCCGGTTGGTGCATGTGTAGGGATGAAAGGCTCAAGAATCCATGGAATCGTTCGAGAATTGAATAATGAAAATATAGATATTGTCAACTTCACGAATAACACCAGCTTGTTTATACAGCGGTCATTAACACCAGCGAAGGTGAGTCGGATTGAATTAAATCTGGAGGAGAAAAAAGCAGCTGTTTATTTGGATGCTGATCAAATTTCGCTGGCGATTGGAAAAGGAGGGTCCAATATTAAACTGGCCAGTCAGTTGACGGAATATGAAATAGATGTATTCAGAAGTGATGTGGCTCAGGTAGAGATAGATGATGTTGATTTGGTTGAATTCTCGGATGAAATCGAAGCATGGATTATTGATGAATTAAAAAATATTGGGTGCGACACAGCAAGAAGCGTCCTTAAATTAAATAAAGAGGAGTTATTGAGAAGGACGGATTTAGAGGAAGAAACGATAGAAGAAATACTCAATATCCTTGCTGCAGAGTTTGAAGAGGAGAATTAAGAGGGAATTATTGCCATATAGTGTAAAATCTGCACACATTTGTTGAGTTTACCAATGTTTATTGCTTAGCTTTGTAGCTAAATACTATATTGCATAGGAATTATGGTGTGATTTTAAATTCAGACAAAGGGTTTTTGTCTTTTGTCAGGTTAATATAAAACTAATAAGGCAGGTAGAGCTGCCTATAATTTTTTACGCTGAATATGAAAATTATTCAGATGGAGGCTGTTTCATCGTTGCAAAAGTAATGGTGAAATTGAAAATTTAATGAATGAAGCGTTTAGTTAAGGTTGCAAAAGAACTCAATGTTGGACTTTCTACAATAGTAGAACATCTGCATGCATCTGGGTTTGAAATTGATAGCAAACCAACAGCCAAGGTGACAGAAGAGATGTATGATGTCTTGGTCAAAGAATTTAATAAATCAATTGCTATTAAGGAGCAAGCTGACAAATTAGTTATTGGCACCAGGCTTAATACCAAAAGTGAAACGGATACCCCTGCAAAGAAGGCACCTTTTTCATTAAACCTAAAGAAAAAAGCACCTGTAGCCAAGCCTTCTCCACCACCACCACCCGTTGCAAAAAAGGAGCCGGTTGTGAAAGAAGCACCGGAAGTAGCAAAAAAGGCAGAAGAAACTCCTCCGCCTCCGGTAGAGAAGAAAGAAGAGGTGAAAGCTCCCGCGGTGAAAGAAGTTATTGAGCCCGAAGTGAAAATTGAAAAAGAAGTTCCTGCTCCGAAGAAAGAGGTCATAGCCCCGGATGAAGTCAAAAAGACTGAAAAAGACGAAGCGCCAAAGACCGGGCTAAAAGTATTAGGTAAAATTAACCTAGACGACTTAAAGAAAAAAACAGGGAAGAATAAGAAAGCTTCTCAAAAAACATCTCCAGAAGCACCAAAAACTAAGGCAGAAAAAGTACCGCCACCGCCACCGCCTGTAAAAAAAGAGGAAAAGTCAGAAAAAGCTGTTGTAGCGGAAAAAGCAAAAGAAGAAGCGGCGCCACCAAAAGCTGCTGAAGATAAAAGTAATACAGAAGCCACTGTTGGAAAAGATGGTATGTTACGCGCCAAAACCCCAGAGCTTAGAGGTTTGAAAATTATGGGTAAAATTGATACCGCAAAATGCAAAAAACAAGCTAAGCCGGATAATAAAAAAACCGGATCGGGGGGCAACAAAAAAAACGGAGGGGGCGACTCTGCCAAACGTAGTAGAAGACCTAGAAAAACGGTCACTACTTATCGTGCCAATAAACGTGGAAACCAAGGTCAGGGGAGTCAAGGCGGACGAGGAGGTCGAAGACCCAATAAAAAAGACGAAGTTAGAGAAAT
>CAZNCI010000099.1:0-11673 GCA_964571475.1 uncultured Saprospiraceae bacterium
CTTTGGTATTTCACCCCATTGTTGCCTTATTTCCCTGACGCCTTAGAAAATCAGCCTGCCAACATTCCCTGATATTTATCCTTATTGGAGAACATCACAAAAACGGTCATTACGACTGCCAATAAAGCAGGAGCGATTCCACCTGGTGCTAAAAATAAATGGAACATCATAGCATTTAGCATGACAGGGAATAAAATCACAGCGGCTAATGCAGTATATTTATTTAATAAAAACAACACGCCTGTCACCAACTCGACTATGCCTACAGCTGTCATCAAATAGCCGGTATTAATCAAAGCATCAAAAAATGTTTGTGCAGCAGCCGGCAAAGGAGGCATTGGCATAAAATTCATAAATTTATTCAAGCCAAAAATGACCATCATAATGCCTAAAAGAATACGTACTATCAATTTGATATTTTTCATTAAAATACAGTTTGGTTAATTAATTTTGTTTATAACTTATATCCTCTCTAACATAGGTCAAAAAAATAAGTTAAATAAATATATTAAAAATCATCTACAATAAGGGAAAGCGTCGCTGCCAGGACTTTTTTTGCCCACATTTACGCCTTGTTTCCTTAATGCCTTGTTTCCTCAACCCAATAAGATAACACCATTTGCTTTGCACTTTTCCCGCCCACTAAGATGTCACCCCATGCCAGCCTTGTTTCCTTGACGCATTTTTTCCTCTAAACATTTGTTATCCCTTCCAAATTCACTACCTTCACGCTTTCTATCCCCTCGTGCACCATCCACATATCTATAATAAATAATGAAAAACTTACTTCTTCTATCCTTCCTTTTTTTCATGGGTTGTCAAGCGCCCAAATTAATAACCTACGACTTTCCAAAACCAGTTGACACCGCTGACCACCCAATTCAAATGCAGAAGAAAAAGACCTACCAGATCGGCGCAATCACGCTCGATAATGAGTTCGACGGTGCCAGAGTGAACAACTTTTATCAGGATGACTCCAATAATTACCAGCTCGTTATTGAACCGGAGAATTACCCCATTAATCCAAGTCCCTGGTATGCCTTTCGCATTGCTTCTTCAACTTTAGACACGGCAGATATTACGATCCATTATCACCATGCCAAACACAGATATGCCCCTAAATGGAGTACCGATGGTCTAAAATGGCAATTACTGGACAGTAATTTAGTCGCAATGGTAAATGATAGCACAGTCACCTTGCATTTACCGCTGTCGAAGACTCCTCTTTGGATATCCGCACAGGAATTACACAACTCAGCTATTGTAAAAAGCTGGTGTGAAACCATGGCAAATGATATAAATACCACTTTCATTACTTATGGAAAAAGTAAATTAGGCAGAGCGTTGTTTGGCTTGGACATTCACCAGGGAGAGACCAAAGACAAACCCATTATTGTCATCATGAGTCGGCAACACCCTCCGGAAGTCACCGGATATTTAGCGATGCAAAAATTTGTAGAGACAATACTTGCCGACACCCCTCTAAGCAATGACTTTAGAAAAAAATACCATATTTTAGTTTTCCCGCTAATGAATCCGGACGGCGTTGACCTCGGTCATTGGCGACACAATGCAGGAGGAATTGACCTCAATAGAGACTGGGCTTACTATCGGCAACCGGAGACCAGACAAATGGCGCAGTATGTACTAAATAGCGCTCACGAAAACAAAACCAAAGTTTATCTGGGGCTCGATTTTCACTCTACTTATGATGACCGGTATTATACCTTTGACAAAAGTATCAAGAGCGATCTTTACCACTTCAAGGACTATTGGATTGATGGCATCAAAAATCAAATTGAGGGGTACGAACCTAAAGATTTACCGGGCGGTCTGGTACAGCCAATATCCAAAAACTGGTTCTACCTTCAATTTAAAGCCGAAGCCGTTACTTACGAAATTGGAGATACAACACCAAGATCATTTATTAAGGAAAAAGCAAAAATTTCAGCCAATGAGATGATGAAACTATTGATTTTCAGGTAAAAATATACAGGATGCATTACTGATTTAATTTTCGGATTCGATCAATCCCTTTTTTATCCTCGCCATATAAAACCCATCATGCCCATCCTTTGGCAATAACTGCTTTTCTTCATCTAAAGTAAATTGATTGGTAGTGGTCAAAAAGTGGTTCACCTGATCCGTATTTTCCTCGGGAAGAATAGAACAAGTGGCATAGACCATTTGCCCCTCTTTTTTTAACATTGTCGGGTACTTATTTAAAATTTCCACCTGAAGTGCAGTATGCCGATCAATATGCTGCTGCTTCAATTTCCATTTAATTCCGGGCGATCTTCGTATCGTACCCGTTCCTGAGCAAGGTACATCCAATAAAAGCCGATCGGCAACGCCTTCAAATTTATTAAATTTTTCGTTTGGATGAATCAAATAAGTCTCAATAATATCCACCCCTGCTCTTTTGGCTCTTTTTTCCAATTCGGCCAATTTTCTTTTACTCACATCCATGGCGATAATGCGGCCTTTATTCCCCATTAAAGCGGCAATATGCAAAGCCTTGCCCCCTGCTCCGGCACAGGCATCGATTACCGTCATTCCTGACTCAACTCCCAATAAAGGTGCGACCAACTGGGAAGAGTAATCCTGTATCTCAAACCAGCCCTGCCTGAAAATTTTAAAGTGCGTCAATCGCTTTCTATCTGGTATTAACAGAGCATCCCCATCCATATTTTCATATCCGACCCCCTCTTTTTGAAGTGCCTGCCCCAATTGATCTTTGGTCGTTTTTAATGTATTCACCCGAATAACCAAGGCTGCCGGCTGGTTCAACTCCTTCATCAAATCACTCCATTCTTCTCCATAGGCAGCTAATCCTTTTTTCACCATCCAGTCGGGGAAAGAAGCATTAATAGCTGGATTTTTACTGACACTTTTCAAGCGCTCTTCTACCGCATTGACATCCAAATCTTCCAACTCATTCCACGGCGGCAAGTCGATGCCTCTCCATATTTGTAACACGGCAAACATCTGCCACCAATCCCGTTCCTCCTTGGGTTCTACGCCCAGAGTTTCGTACAATAATCGATACCAGCGAACGATGTCATAGATCGTCCCTGAAATAAATTTCCGATCTCTAGCCCCCCATTTTTTATGCTGCAACAAAAGTGCTCTCACCACCTGATCACTCTGCTTGCCTTCCACAAATATCTCCTGCAAAGCCCTTATAACGGCCTTCACCAAATTCGGATAAAACCTTACTTTCTTTTCCATACACGCTAATTATATTTTTACTTGCTTTCCTGCCCTCCCGCATTGGTGCATTGAAGCAATGATGCCTTGGCACATTGACGCCTTACTTTCTTTGCCCGGCATTTCTTTCCATCCCAATCCCGCTCAACGGCTTAATAACTCAACAGCTCTTCCCCCCCTTACGCTCCTTTAAAGCACGAAAGTAAAAATAATACGCTTCAATCCACCCATATCTCATAACTTTTCGCTAATTTTATCATTGAACAATTTAACCACTTCGTAAATATGAAATTTGCTATCAAAAAACTGCTTGCAGTAAGCCTTGTTTTATATACATTTTCCGGCTGTAGCCAAGCTGCCAATAACAAGGATAATGCTTTAAGCAATCCACCCAGAACTCATATTCCGAGTAGGGATACAACAATCCTGCACACCTCATTTGAATTCCAATTTTTGAGTACACAATTATCCTCCCTCCGTATCCAGTCCATCATTGACCAAACGCAGCAACAATATAAAAAGCTAGGTGATTTCCTTGGGGCAATACCCCATCAAAAAATCACTTTCAAGATATTCCCCAGTACGGAAGAGAAAGGATTGTCCACCAGAAACACCCAACCTGCCAGCCTATATTTTGAGCAAAACCAAATCCACTTAGTCTCTAATGATTACTTCCAGGGAGAACATGAGCCTGTCATGAACCAATGGATGATCCGCCACACCTTGGGCAAACCGAAAATGCTGGCAATGGAAAAAGGACTAGCCGGTGTTTTTGCCCCCAATTGGCTCCCCCTCGGATACCGGCATTATGCAAAAAAACTAGCGCAATCGGATAATCTTCCGCCCTTATCAGAACTACTCAACGAGGAATTCCTCCTAAAAGAATCTCCCTTTTTGATGAATATTGCAGCCGCTTCATTCGTAGATTTTCTGCTTCATAAGTGGACAAAAAATAAATTCCTTCAACGATATACTGCCTGGTCTCCAACGACAGAACAAATCAACCGTCTCCATCGGGAATGGGTGAATTTCATCCTTGAAAACTACACCGAAAACCCTTCAAAGGTGCCCCCCGCAACAGCTCCCTTTCACGGCTTTAATTTTGCACATGAGGGCTACGATATTTATAATGGCTATGGGTCAAAGCTTGCCAAAGAATCCATAGATTCTCTATCTACACTTGGCGTAAATGCACTTGCCATTGTTCCGTATTCCTTTATGAGAGATCGCACCAAGCCATCTTTTCTACCGCTCATGGACCGGGCTGGATCGGAAACTGACGAATCCGTTATCGCCACTCATTTACAAGCCAAAGAAAAAAACCTCTACACCCTGCTAAAACCACAAATATGGGTTCATGACAGTTGGCCCGGTGACATCAAAATGAAATCTGAAAAAGACTGGAATTTATTCTTTGATTATTACTATCGGTGGATTCGACACTATGCGCTCATCGCAGAGATTTACGAAATGGACATTCTCTGTCTGGGCGTCGAGCTTTCCGAAGCGACCCAAACCCACCCTCAAAAATGGAAAGAACTCATCCACAAAATAAGAGGCATTTATAGCGGAAAAATAACTTATGCCGCCAATTGGGGCAATGAATTTGAAGACCTCTCCTTTGCCAGCCAATTAGATTATATTGGGATCAATTGTTATTACCCTTTATCTAAAAACAAACACCCAGACAAAGATGACCTCGTTCATGGTTTCAAAAAAATAGCCCAAAAAATCAAACAAAAATCCATACAAACAGGAAAGCCCATTCTCTTTACAGAGATCGGCTTCCGAAGTATTCAGGCGCCCTGGATTCAGCCCCACGAAAGACATAACGGACAAAAGATCACCCAAAAAGATCAAGCATTATGCTACCAAATTGTACTAAAAGAACTAGAAGGACAGAATTGGTGTGCTGGCATTTTTTGGTGGAAATGGCCTTCCTATCTCAACCATAGAAAACCAAATAATAGCGGATTTACCCCCAATCGAAAACTGGCAGCAAAAGTCTTTAAACGCTTTCATTAACGGACTCATGAAAACAATCAACTATAGATTTTAAATAAATAAAAATGGGCTCTCTTGCCTCTGGGGCAACCCCCGTTTCCGCTGAATCGTCCAATAAGGCATCTTCGATAAATGCTAATAAATCCTCCTGCTCCGTTTCATCAAAAAAAACATCCAGGCGTTTTCGAAAATTCTCCCCCTTTCCCGACGTTAAAGCAATCCAGTTTGCCTCCTCCGTATCTTCAAACGATTTAACATCAACAAATGGCAACGCCCCATTGAGCTCCTTACAAGACAACCATATAACAATCAATAAATACAAGGTAAATTCCTGCTCCTTATCCGCTATCAATTTGAAATTCTCAGAAAATAAATAACCCAGTAATACCGGTTGCTCCTTCTGCAAAGCCGTCACTGCCTCTGCATAATCAAAATGAGAATCACCCATCCCCTCAATTACCCCATTGATAATATCTTCATTTATAAATTTCATCTACTTTACTTTTTTTAACCTATCAACTACCCACTCCCTCATAAGATAACACCTTTTGCGCTTCTCTTTTCTCCTCCCCTATAAGATAACACCTTATGCTGCCAACTGCCAACTGAAGACTGCCAACTGAAAACTGAAGCCTAAAGACTGAAGACTGCCAACTGCCAACTGAAGACTGCCAACTGAAGACTGAAGACTGCCAACTGCCAACTGAAGACTGCCAACCGCCCACCTCTAACTAAACTGTCCCCTACTCTTTCTAATCTTCACCGCCACGACTTTATACTCAGGACACAATGCCTCACTACAATGTTCATCGGAAGTGATATTATTAATCATAATTTCCGGAAAGTGGAAGGTCGTACTCAATATACCCGGATTGACATTCTCTGTAATTAGCGCCTTAATATCGACCTTGCCTCGTGGTGATTGCAGGCAGACAGAATCGCCATCCTGAATACCCTTGGCGGCGGCATCATCCGGATGAATCCACAAAACATCGTCGGTTTGTATCTCTATATTGCCGGTACGCCGGGTCATTGCCCCACAATTATAATGCTCCAAGTTTCGATTTGTAGTAAGAATATATGGGTATTCCTGTCCGTTATTCTCGATCTCCCGGCTCTCTTGAAATGGATGATACTCGAAGTAACCTTTACCTCGTTTGAAGGTGTCAGAATGTAGAATCTGGGTATCTTTTCCATCCTTGGAGACCGGCCATTGTTTGCCGTTGACACCCAATTCTTCCCATTGGATACCGGCAAAGAAAGGAACGATTTGTGAGATCTCTTCCAACATGCCATCGGGGGTATAATCGGGTTGCTGATAGCCCATATAATTCATCATGTCAACGATAATTTGACCGTCTGCTTTGGCATTGCCTATGGGATTTACGACCTGATTGACGCGTTGTACGCGGCGCTCTCCATTGGTAAAAGTCCCTGATTTTTCAAGGAAGGAAGCACCCGGCAGAATCACGTCGGCATATTGGGCAGTTTCAGTCATAAAAAGCTCTTGAACGATGACCAATTCTGTGCTTTCCAATGCTTTGATGACCTTTTGAGTATTGGGATCAGTCTGCACCACATCCTCTCCGATAATCCAGATCGCTTTCAACTGTCCTGCAATAGCAGCATCGAACATTTCGGGAATTTTATAACCGACTTCGCTTGGCACTTCTGCACCATAAAAAGCCTTATATTTAGCCTGAATATCTGCATTCGTCACATCCAGATAACCAGCTCCCTGATGGGGTTGCACACCCATATCGGCTGCTCCCTGTACGTTATTTTGCCCACGAAGAGGATTGACACCGACTCCTTTTCGTCCGATATTACCCGTCATAAGAGCGAGGTTGGCAATCTGCATAACTGCAAACGTTCCCTGACTGTGCTCTGTGACACCCAGTCCGTGGAAACTCATGGCAGCATCGGCAGTCGCATAGGCGATAGCTGCCTCCCGTACCCAGTCCTTATCGACACCGGAGATAGCCTCCATTTTATCCACATCAAGGGCTTTTATTTCATTGAGAAAATCATCGTAGCCCTCGGTTCTAGCCCGGATAAAGTCATTATCTGCCAATCCTTCGGTGACGATATAATACATCATCATATTGAGGACGGCTACATTGGTGCCGGGACGTAAAGCAAGGTGATAGGTAGCATATTTTGCCAGCTCCGTTTTACGAGGATCGATGACAATCGTGATATTATCTGCCTTCATGGCAAATTGTTTGATCTTTGCTCCTGTCACGGGGTGGGCGGCGGTAGGATTGGCACCAATAACCATGATACAATTGGTGTGCTGGATGTCTGCCACAGAATTGGTCGCTGCTCCCGTACCAAAAGTGCGTTGCATCCCCAATGCAGTCGGAGAATGACATATCCTTGCACAGCCATCAATATTATTGGTTTGGATGACAGCACGGAAGAATTTTTGCATCAAATAGTTCTCCTCATTGGTGCAGCGGGAAGATGAAATACCAGCAATGCTATCGGCGCCCGCTGTATTTTTGTAGTAATTGAACTTATCGGTAATGAATTGATAAGCCTCTTCCCAACTCACCTTTTCAAATTGCCCGTTTTTCTTGATTAAAGGATCGGTCAAGCGGTCTGGGTGGTCGTAGAACTTGAAAGCATAACGTCCTTTCAGGCAGGTATGACCACCGTTTACAGCAGCATCATAAGGCGCCTGAATTGACATGATTTTATCACCCTGATGGCTGACTTCCAAATTGCAACCAACCCCACAATAGGTGCAAATTGTCCGTGTTTTATCCGTATCTACAATGGATTTCGATTGGAATACATCCGAAATGGCACTCGTCGGGCAAGCCTGTGCACAGGCACCACAACTCACACAGTCCGACTCAAAAAACGACTCATTCATCCCCTTGACAATATGGGCGTCAAAACCACGCCCTGCCATACTCAACACGAATTGCCCCTGCACCTCATCACAGGCACGCACACAACGATAACAATTGATACATTTGGATAGATCAGAAGTCATATAAGGATGACTTAGGTCTTTTTGCCGGTCGAGGTGATTGGCTCCCTGAGGGTAACGTACTGCTCTGATGCCTACTCGTGCAGCTACGTCCTGCAATTCGCAGTTGCCATTGACTTCGCAGGTGAGGCACTCCAGCGGATGGTCTGTTAGCACCAGCTCGATGATGTTTTTACGCAATCTTTGTACGCTGTCGCTATTGGGATAGATGTAACTTCCCTCGATGACAGGGCTGTGGCAGGAAGCCACGGTTTTGGTTGGTCCTCCTGATTTCAGAGCGACTTCAACGCTACACACCCTACACGAGCCTGTCGGTTTAAGGTTAGGGGCATCACAGAGCGTCGGGATGCTTTTTTCTCCTTCGATTCTTTTGACGAAGTTGAGGATGGTTTCTCCCTGTTGATACTCGTATGCTTGATTATTTATATAGGCAATCATGATTGTTGTATTTTTAGAGATTTAAGTAATTGGTCAAATTAGAATATAACTTTTGATGAGATGATTTTTTCAACATTTGACGAAAAGAAGACCGAGTTATGCGAGCATAATAAGAGCTTCTTAGAGGAAAAAGATTGGGAAAAGCTTCCATATTTAAGTTATTATTTGTTTTGAACAGTTACTTATTTGAAGTATGGTTGAAGTTCCTGCCCGAAATATTGCATGGCATTACGGACGGGAAGCGGGATGCCACCTCCATGCGCACAGAGCGAGCCTTCTTTCAAGGTAGTCAGTAAGTCATCGAATAATGTCTTGTCAATTTTGTAGTGATCATTGAGGGCTTTTTCAAGCATTTCATGGGCTCGTTTAGTTCCCAAACGACAGGGGAAACATTTGCCGCAGCTTTCATACTGGGCAAAATCCATGAGGTGGGTAAGGAAATTTATCATCGGAAAATCCTTAGGGATACACACAATGGAAGCGTGTCCCAGCAGGAATCCTTCCTTCGAAAACGACTCAAAATCAATGGTCAGATTGGGAATCTTTTCAACGGGAACGATACCTCCGAGCGGTCCTCCAATCTGCATGGCTTTGACGGCTGACTTGAAGCCCCCGCCTAGTGTTTCAACGACTGTTGCGAGCTTAGTCCCCATTTCAACTTCATAAATACCGGGTTTATTAAAGAAGCTATCAAGGCTGATGAGTTTAGTGCCTTTGGAGCGTTCTGTCCCCAAATTTGCATAAGCAGCCCCTCCGTTTTTGACAATAAAATGTAGTGCCGCCAATGTCTCCACATTATTCACAACCGTTGGTTTTAGGAATAATCCCTGTTGGGTAGGGAAGGGCGGTCGGGTGCGCACCTCCGGTCGTTGTCCTTCAATGGAGTTGATAAGCGCCGTTTCTTCACCACAAATATAGGCGCCCTGTGCTTTGATGATTTTAAAATCAAAATTGAAATTTTTATGCCCTAAAATATCAAAGCCCAAGAGATTGGCTTGTCGCAATTCTTCAATAGCCCCTTCGATAATAGTAACCGCTTCGGGGTATTCTGCCCGAATGTATAATACCCCCCAGTCCGCTCCGGTTATATACCCTGCGACAATCATCCCAAATAGTACTGCATGAGGTTGCTTTTCCAGTAAATATCGGTCGGAATAAGCACCCGGGTCGCCTTCATCCGCATTGCAGATGATGAATTTGAGGTCACTCTTTTCCTCCTTACATGATTTTAATTTGAGTCCCATTGGGAATCCAGCCCCCCCTCGTCCACGCAGTCCGGAGTCAAGCACCTCCTGAAGTAAAGCCTCCCGAGATTGACTGAGTGCCTGCTTCAACACTTCGTAATGAGCATCAAAGCCTTCATAAGGAGAAGTTAAAACGGCCTGACCAAGTGCTTTGACCTGATAATGGTCCGGGATAGCTGATTTTTCATTGATAATTTTATCCACCTCAATACCTGCTCCGGAATAATTGTGCCCATTGAAATGGAAAGCCCCATTTTCATGACAACGCCCCAGACAAGTCATATGTCCAATTTCTTCTTTTTTGAAATGTTGCTCCAGTTTTTCAATTACGGCTTCCTGCCTGCCCGAACAGACACAGGCCGTACCATTACAAACATAGACTTTCTTGCCTTTATTCTCCGGTTTCATAAAATCGTAGAAAGTCGTAGCACCATAGGTGGTGGCTTTGCCGATGAGAAATTCCTCCGCCAGTACTGCGAGGGTTTCTTTGGAAGGAGTGCCGTTCATTTCAGCAGCATCTCCCATCTTTTCAAATAGGTTATCAACAATTCCTTTTCGGAAGGATAAATTACTTAGATTATCAGACATTTTTTTTGTTTTTTTTCTTTAATGTATCATTGCCCCTTGTTTCCTCGACGCATCGACGCCTTTTTCCCTCACCTCCTCTCAACCAAACCGTTCCCCATGACTATAACAGGTAGCCCCATCATTCCTACAAAAGGCCAGTAGTGTAATCCCCAATTTATGGGCATAATCCACGGCCAGACTCGAAGGAGCAGATACCGCCGCTAATATAGGAATATTTGCTCTAAAAGCCTTCAAAATGATCTCATAAGATACTCTTCCGCTTACTGTCAGACAAAAAGCCAGGTCTAGCTGTTGGTTCAGCAGGGTTTTGCCGATAGATTTATCGACCGCATTATGGCGGCCGACGTCTTCTTTGATGGCAAGTAAATCACCGTTTTGAGAAAAAATTGCCGCAGCATGTGACCCACCGGATTGGCTAAATAACGCCTGTTTTGCCTCCATTTTTTCAAATAGATTATTGAGTTGTGATAGCCTAATTTTTCCTTCACTTTTCAAGGTTCCTGTCAAGTCGTCCAATTGTGTTTTCCCACAAATACCACAGGAGGAAACGGATATGAGACTCCTTTCATTTTCGATGCCTATTTGAATCTGATTGGTAGCGATAGTCACAGAAGCGATTGTACGATCCAGCTGTTTACTCAGGATAATAGACGGCTTTTGTTCTTTATTAGTATAGACATTTTCACAATACAACAACCCTCTTGTCAATGCCTCATCATCCCCAGGCGTACGCATGGTTATGGTAAAAGGCGTGCCATTGATGACAATTTGCAAGGCTTCTTCTTCCACGAGGACATCGTTGACCTGACTGCTACTTTCTAAAGTATATTTTTCAGCAAAATATGATTTATGCGCCATAATTAGTTCGATTTAATCAGCTCTTTAAGGAAGTCATCCGCTAAGTAATGAAAAAAATTAATGAAAGTTGATTTTTTAATATTTTTTTGGGCGAATCCACTCCCGATTATCATCGTCAGTGGTCGGGTCGTTCGTGGGTTCCGTCGCGCGAAAAGCGCGACACTCCCGTTGGTCGTCCACTACCACCCCTTTCGCAAATTTAAAAATGAATGAAATTTGTCAGACAATTTACGATAGATGAATACCCGATTATGAATTTTCACCAAAAGAAGGTATCAAGAACTAAAAAAGCCGTTAAGCTACGTCAAAGCAACTACCAACTGAAGACTG
>CAZNCI010000100.1:0-11567 GCA_964571475.1 uncultured Saprospiraceae bacterium
GAATAGGTGCCGACGTAGGAGGCAGACTCGTAGCTTTGCGGAGAGGCCGAACGAATAGTGAGCCTATGGACGTAGCGACCCCGACGCAGGGAAGCAAGTGCAGGCAGGGAGGGGATATGCCCTAATTAATGCCTCATCAGCCACCCCAGTCCCGAACTGTACTTAATGGCTAAGATGCTTGTTTGGAGCTCACTCCTCAAATCACCGTAACATAACCCTCTTTCAAGCCATGCCTCTTACTGACAGCACTCCATCTTTTGACGGCATTTTTCCGGTCGCGAAATGGTCCTATGACAACCTTATGATAGGTCTTCGACTGCACAACTGCTTTTCTATAAAATAAATTTTGGACACCTTTTTGACGAAGAGCATATATCAAATTCTCTGCATTCCTCTGGCTGGTGAATGCTCCTAATTGCACCGCAAATCCAGGCATAGAAGGCAACTCTTCAACTTTATATGATTTCAAAATAGACTTGGCGACTGTTTTTTTCTTAGAGTAGGTTAACACACGCGTATGAGCAGATGCCTGAGCGTGAAGCTCTGCCCACGTCCTTAATCTGTGATACGGTGGAGAATAATCGGAGCTGGAACTTACGCCTAAGTTCATCGCAATAAAAAACAGCCCTATCGCTAATGGTTTTGTAAATTGTTTCATGTTTCATGTTTAAAAATAATACGCGGATACTTAACATATCACGTACTGGTAAAAATAACTGTATTCTAAACTAAAATAAAACTGTTAAAGAACTATCCAACAGCATATATAAAAAAGGTGAGTGCCACAAAGATATATATTTTTTTAAAAAAATCAATTTTTGAAGCCTAATTGGATATAAAAAACAGGGAAATTGGCTCGCACCAGTAAAAAAATGTACATTTATTACTACCTCACTCCTACCATCTCTAATATTCTTATTATATTCGTGTCGGTCTTTAGCTAATAAACGAATCATGACAAAAAAAATAATTTCCATCCTTTCATTGGTTCTTCTTTTCCATCCCGGGCAAGCTCAAAGTTCACTCTTTGAAAACAACAATGTTAAACTCTACTTACCGGTAGGCAGATTGCTTAGTGTAGAAAAGCCCATTTTGGGTATTGGGATGGAAGTACGATCAGGTAAAAAGATGGCCGTTTCGATTGATTATGGGATTGGTATTCACCTCCCGGATTTGAGAGAGCCCTATGAAGAAAACACTGATTTCAAACTGACCTCTAATTGGTCTATCCAAAGATTCAGTTTTCAAATCAAACACCTCTATCAAAAAGTATATTCACAAAAAAAACGAAGAAAATGGAATAATAAGGTGCATATCAATAAAGCAAAAAAACAAGACTTCATTGCCCTCGAATTTATTTATGCCCCGGAATCTTATCAATCCTTTAATGGTTCTTTTTTCAACAAAGGCAATGAATCTATCATTTTTAATAGTTTTCCTGCTGTCCGTTATGCCTCAGTAACTGTCAGTCGCGCACAATACGTACTGGCTCTTGTGAAGGGGTTCAGAAGACCTTTAAAAACCAAAAAAGGATTCATTGAAATGGGGTTTTCCATTGGTGTACAAAAAATAAATATTCAACACTATAAGATCGTTCCTAACTTTGGCACTACTTCCACCAACGATCACATGACTATCTCCAATTGGCAGGATATATTTAATGGTAGAATAATACTCCCCTATCTGAATTTCAATATTGCACTGGGCTTATAAGATTATATCATTCAAGTCAGTTCATTTAAAAAGAGTAATATCCATATAAATAATTATATCATCTAGAAAGAAAAACATGACAAACCAATCCACATTTTTACTTAAAATTTCTTTTTCCATCCTCTTCTCTTTTCTTTTTTTTACCGTCAGCATTGGACAAAAAGAAAATATCCCCCCAGTCAGTTATGAAGCACTGGAATGGCGGTCAATTGGTCCTTTTAGAGGAGGACGCTCAGCCGCGGTAACAGGAGTTCCCGGCCAACCCAAATTATTCTATATGGGAACAACAGGCGGTGGCGTATGGAAAACGATCGACGGAGGAGCGCATTGGCAGAATATTTCTGATGGCTATTTTGGTGGGTCAATAGGTGCCATTGCGGTAAGCAAAGAAGACCCTAATGTCATCTATGCTGGAGGAGGTGAAGTCACCGTAAGAGGAAATGTTTCTTCCGGATCCGGCATGTGGAAGTCGGATGATGCCGGTAAAACATGGCAATCCATTGGACTCAAAAACTCCAGGCATATACCCCGAATTCGGATTCATCCAAAAAATTCGGACATAGTCTTTGCCGCGGTGCTGGGCGACTTATTCAAATCATCCAAAGAAAGAGGCATTTATCGCTCTAAAGACGGAGGAAAAACATGGGAAAATGTACTTTTTGTCAATGAAGATGCCGGAGCGGTAGATTTAGTTATTGATCCGAATAATGCCAGAATAATGTACGCCTCTACCTGGCGGGTAAGACGTACCCCCTACAGCCTGGATAGTGGCGGCAATGGCTCTGCTTTGTGGAAAAGCACCGATGGTGGCTCTACCTGGAAAAATATTTCAGCTGCGAAGGGACTACCCAAAGGAGTATGGGGCATAAGCGGTGTCACGGTCTCCTCCGTCAACTCCGAACGACTGTGGACAATCATCGAGAACAAAGACGGTGGCGTCTTTCGGTCAGACGATGGAGGGGAAACATGGAAACTGGTCAATAACGAACGAAAATTAAGACAACGAGCCTGGTATTATTCCCGCATTTATGCCGACACGCAGGATGAAGATCGTGTTTATGTAGCTAATGTACGGTTTCACCGGTCAAAAGATGGAGGTAAGACCTTTGAAAAAATAAGTACACCACATGGGGACCACCATGATTTCTGGATTGCACCGGAAGATAATACACGAATGATTATTGCAGATGATGGAGGTGGGCAAATAAGCTATGATGCCGGCGCTAACTGGTCCACTTATCTGAATCAGCCTACGGCTCAATTTTACAGAGTCGTAACAGATAATCACTTTCCCTATCGAATTTATGGTGCACAACAGGACAACTCTGCCGTCCGTATCAAACACCGCTCCAATGGATGGGCTATTACAGCGCACGATTGGGAGGTAACCGCAGGAGGAGAGAGTGCCCACATTGCGATTGACCCACAAGACGAAGATATTGTTTATGGTGGCAGTTACGATGGCTTTCTCACCAAATACAACCATCGTACAGAACAATTACAAGCCATTAACGTATGGCCAGATAATCCAATGGGGCATGGTGCAGAGGATATGAAATACCGCTTTCAATGGAATTTCCCCATCTTCTTTTCACCCCATTATCCCGATAAATTATACACGGCATCCAATCACCTGCACGTCAGTACGGATCAGGGTCATTCCTGGCAAACAATCAGCCCCGACCTTACCCGAAATGATAGCAGCAGACTCGTTTCATCTGGCGGCCCTATCACTCAGGACAATACCGGTGTAGAATATTATTGCACCATCTTTGCCGCCGTAGAATCCGCTTACGAGAAAGACCTGCTTTGGGTGGGTTCCGATGATGGTTTGGTGCACATCAGCCGGGATGCCGGTAAAAACTGGACGAATATCACGCCAAAAGCAATGCCGGAATGGTTGATGATTAATAGTATTGATGTTAATCCTTTTGAAAAAGGCAGTGCCTATATCGCCGGAACCCGTTACAAATTAGGGGATAATACGCCCTACCTATATAAGGTAACTAACTATGGTAAAACATGGAAACTCATTACCAACGGAATACCCAAAGAATCCTTTACCCGGGTAGTAAGGACTGACCCCAATCGACAGGGATTATTATATGCAGGAACAGAGCACGGGATGTTTATCTCCTTTGATGATGGGCAAAACTGGCAATCGTTTCAACAAAATTTACCGATTGTACCCATTACGGACATCGCCTATAAAAACTCCAATTTAATCGTCGCTACACAGGGAAGAAGTTTTTGGCTGATAGATGATTTAACTCCTTTGTATCAACTAAATCAAAGCATTGCTCATGAAAAATTCCACCTATTCAAACCTTTGGATGCTTACCGAATGAATGGCAGCTATAATGCCAAAGTGAAAAACCAGGGAATCAATCACAAAGCAGGAGTTACCGTCCTATTTAACTTATCGGAATTACCCGAAGACTCAACAGAAGTACGTCTTACCTTTATGGAAACAGATGGTAACGTCATTAAAAGTTATAGCAACCTCGCCAAGGAGAAAAATGAGCAATTAACGATCAAAAAAGGGGGCAATTCCTTTACATGGGATATGCACTATGCCGATGCCAAAAAGTTCAAGGGAATGATTTTTTGGTGGGGAAGTACCAGGGGAGCGAAAGCCGTCCCCGGAGATTATAAAGTACAATTAAAAGTAGGACAGGACAGTATGGTGCAGCAATTCACAATTGTAGCCGATCCAAGGGCGGCCTCTTCGCCGGCGGACTATCAGGCTCAATTTGATTTTATCAACGAAATAAATACAATAGTAACCGCTGCCCATGAAGCTATTATTGACATTAGAGATGTCAAAAACCAACTAAATAATTATTCTAACCGTCTATCAAAGAAAAAGGGCGTGGAAGCGGTAACCGACCAGATAAAAAGTCTTAAAAAATCGCTCTCAGATATTGAAAAAACACTTTATCAGGTTAAAAATAGAAGCGGGCAGGATCCACTGAACTTCCCCATTCGACTAACTAACAAACTGGCTCATTTAAATGCGCTGGTTAGTATGGGTAATTATCGACCAAACAAACAGGATATTGCTGTAAAAGATGAATTAATGAGTCTGATTCAGGAACAATTAGATTTATTTAAAAAAATAAAAAAACAGGATATTAAATCCTTAAATCAGTTGATTAAAGAAAAGGCATTTGATGCCATTATGTTAGATGACTAATTCAATATATATACAGGAGCAACATGGCTCCTCCAACATCTTTGAATATGATTAAATCACATAAAATGATTCGAAAACTTACAATTATTCTCCTACTCTTCCTATTAATAGGAAACGATAAAGCGATGGCTCAATCCCCTCGATTTGAACAGGAAGGCTTTGTCTATTATTGGGCTTTAGACAAATTAATCAGTCTAAGAGAACCTCAAATTGCTCTTGGAGTTGAATATAAAACACCGCATAAACTGGCTTTTTCCTTTGAAGCCGGGCTGGGAGGACATAAATGGCCACTCCCTTTCAATGGTATAGAAAGCACCAGTAATTGGGTGGTTTTAAAAACAACTGCCCAACTCAAGTATTTCTATCACAAATCATATTCTAAAGCACGAATAAGGCGATGGAGAAGGCAACTCCGCCGAGGGAAATTGCCCAAATTAAAAAACAGGTACAATACGAAGTATTTCATCGGGTTACAAATTGCCTACAACCCCGAATCATACTACGAAAAAAATGGTTATTACATCGACTATACGGCAGCAGGTTCATTTACGTACTTCGAAAAAGCAGCTATCAATACAACCAAATTCAGGCTGGGTTTTATGGCGGGCAGGCAGATTAAATTTAAAAGCATAAAAGGCTATTTTGAGCTCAATATAGCCTTGGGGCTTCAAATAAAAGAAACGCGATATTTTAATGTAACGCCGGGTGTTGCTCCATCAACCACTACTTTTTTTCCTCCTTTTAGTGAAAATGACCTCATAGGCCAATACTCACTGCCTTATTTACATTGTGGCGTAACCATTGGTTTTTATTAACCCATAAATATCGCCACTGGCCGCTTTAAAGATATGTCCCTGTTTTAATTTTTCTTTTAATTCAGCAGGGCTTAACCAGCTATGAAAAAACATTTTCTGGGATTCCCCCGCGGAAATATTATAGGAGTACGCGCCTAGTTCCTCCATTCTGTCGATACAATCAATAGCCATATTGATTCGCTCTCGAAAAAATTCAAAAGAAATGGCGGGAATAGCAGATGAAAGTCCCTTCAGGGCGTTGAGTTCGTAATTTTCAATATCAATCTTACAAAAGGCTGGCAGCCCGTACTTTTCAATCAAATCATCCAATGTAAAAACGGGTACTTCTAACTGCTCATCCCATTTGATGGACTGGGTACTACTTTCATCCACAAAATCACGCCAGTCTTTGTCTGTCAAAGTCGAAACGGTCGGCGTCAAGGTACTAATATGGAGTGTCATTTCTCCCTGTTTCTCACCAATAGCGATCTTTTCTAACACAAAACCATCATCCTCGTTAAACTGCTTTTCCAAAAAATCAATGCAGGCAGGCTGGGGTTCAACTGCAATTACTTTTGCCCCCAAATCACGAAAGACTTTTGACCGATTGCCCAAGTGTGCTCCGATATCAAAGCAAAGGTCTCCCTCCTTTACAAAATTTCCGTAAAAATGCTTCAGCCGTCTCAAGCCGAAAGGTTTGGCATAATACATCAGATAAGACCGAAAAATGCCTAATCGCTTTCTTAAAGTCATAAAACTAAATAATTTTCTCCCCTACCACAATTTATAAGGTGACGACCGGTAAGTATTAGCCATCTTCACATATTGATCGTGAGAAAAACCACACTTACAACTCTCCGGGTAATAAGACATAATATTGGATACATCCGTCCGGTAATATTCTCCATTCTCATCCTTTCTGGAGCGATATCTAAAGCGGCAAATATCCGGATTGATATAGATAATTAAAGTATCTCCCGGAATATAGGGGTCGGAAGGCGTATCACAGATGAAATCTCCATCAATTTCACAATCATCCCCATTCACCTGCTCACTTCCATTTCCAGCCCAGGTGTCAATCAATCCAAAATAATGTCCAAAGAGGTGAGGCAATCCCTTAGGAAAGGTTGTCACGTAATCAATCTGAGCCACAATGCCCCCATCCCTATCCATGGTAACGCCCTCGTCCGTTCCAAAGCCGGCAGCATCCTGAGACCAGGACACGAGGTCAGAAAAGTACAAATTTATGCGATTCTCTTCATTATAGACATTAATCATCTGTTGAAATTCATTC
This sequence comes from uncultured Saprospiraceae bacterium, assembly GCA_964571475.1. Taxonomy (GTDB): domain Bacteria; phylum Bacteroidota; class Bacteroidia; order Chitinophagales; family Saprospiraceae; genus JALVDO01. The sequence continues at coordinate 6,998 of CAZNCI010000100.1, forward strand.
TCGTTCTTTGGTGCACTATATTGATAATTATCAATCACCCGAAATTCACAAACAGAAAAACTTGCACAAATAGGCTCAAAATAAGTATTCAGGGTATCAATCAGAGTCAAAACATCTGCTTCGGTAATATTAACATTGCCCATCGTATCCTTAACTAAATGAACCACAACTGAAAAATTCTTATCCAAACAGGGGAGAGATTTATCACGGTCGTATTCGTATTGAGAGAAAACGGAAGTGAGGGATATAAACACAATGCTCAGGATCAATAATAACTGCTTCATTCTTTAAGTTTTAATTTTCAATGGCTAAGCTAATGTAATTTTCAAAAAAAGTAAATATTTAGCTAAAAAATATTTTTTGTTAACAATTGTTAAATATTGATATTAATGCTAATATATTAAAAATCATTTTGAATATTTGCACCCCAATTGTGTAAATGGTAAACCCAATTTGGAAGGTGTAAAGGTTAAATTTAATGTTTTTTATCACCATTAAGGTTCTAAATGACACTAAATAGTCAAATAAATGACAAAAATTGCTTAAAATGAAGTAATTTTAGGCTTAAATAAGCGAATGCAGTCTTATATTTGACATGCCTAATACGCAAAGATAGCTCAAGGTAAAAGAGATTAACTAAGCAACTATTGACTTTTTATTAATAATTTGTCAATGCGACTATGTAAAATTTATTGCTAATTTTTTGGTAATCTTTTTTAATCAGACTAAGTACCTGTAAATAATTAAACGTACTTGGATTTTTTGGCTTAACTAGCACTCATGAGAAAAGAAAAATATATTTACAACCCTCAAACATTAAAATATGAGAAGGTTGTAGAATCACTAAGCACTACCCTGTTAAAAGTCTTTGGCGTAGGTAGTGGTATGGTAATAATGGCATTCTTATTGTTTATTGTATCTAATCGTTATTTCCCCAGCCTGGCTGAAAGGGAGTTGATTTCTGAAAATAAACAAATGGCTGCCCAGATAAAACGAATGGAGTCTGAATTTAACAACCTGAGCAGTATCCTTGATGATGTCAAAGAACGCCACAATTATGCACACCGGCTTATTTATGGCATGGATCCGATCGATCAAAGTGTATGGCAGGGCGGTATTGGTGGCCACGATAAATACAAAGACCTCAAGCAGCTAAAACATTCCGGTAAATTATTGGCCGAAGTCAATGAAAAAATTGACAAAATCAAACAAAAGATGGACGTTTATAATTCATCTTTGACGGATGTTATTGCCAAAGCAAAGGAAAAGGAAACCATGTTCGCTCATGTCCCTTCCATCAAGCCGGTCAGAAGTGATAAGCTGGCAAGAAGCGTGAATTTACTTTCGGGCTTTGGTATGCGCCTCCACCCTATTTATCATGTGATGAAGATGCACAAAGGGATTGACTTCACTGCCCCTAGAGGTACACCAATTCAGGCGACCGGTGATGGTGTCGTCATTGCAGCCGGAAGAGGAACCGGTTATGGGAATAGAGTAAAAATTGACCATGGTTATGGATACGTCTCCTTGTATGGTCACATGAATAGAATTGACGTAAAGGTCGGTCAAAAAGTAAAAAAAGGAGAACAAATTGGGCTCGTTGGCAGCACTGGGGCATCTACCGCTCCTCACTGCCATTATGAAGTAATCAAAAATGGCGTTGCCATCAATCCTGTTCAATTTGTATCTGATGGACTAACACCTAAAGAATATCAGGAGTTAGTCAATGCAGCTCAAGCTGACGGACAATCAATGGATTAATAAAATCATGTAACCATTTAAATAATGAGTAAAAATAATACAAAAGACTTCCTTAGTGGGAGTCTTTTTTTTGTCGCCGCTTTAGCTTTGCTTTTTGGGTTTATCAACAAACAAGCGCCCGAATCTAACTGGAGTACATCTGTCAAAACTACACGATTAGATACCATTCCTCCTGCTATTACTGACGAGCATGAAGAAGTCTTTCAGGATTCTATCCATAAAAAAAAGACCATCAATATCATCGGTGTTGGTGATATGATGTTGGGCACTAATTATCCCTCCAAATCCTACCTGCCCCCCAAAGGAGGAGCGACCATGCTGGCGGATGTCACCGATATATTAAAAGCAGGGGATATTACTTTTGGAAACCTGGAAGGGACTATCCTCGATAAAGGAGGCACCGCAAAAAGGTGTGGCAATCCAAAGGCTTGTTATGTATTCAGATCACCAGAATCTTATATTAAGCACTTTTCTAATGCCGGCTTTGATTTTTTGAGCATTGCCAATAATCATAGCGGTGATTTTGGTGCCACCGGACGGAAGAAAACCAAAGCATTACTAAGAGAAGCCGGAATTGCTTTCGCGGGGTTGGCGGGGACTGACGAAACGGCCATACGTACCATAAATGGCATTACTTATGGGTTTTGTGCCTTCGCTCCGAATAGTGGCACCTGTGATATCCGAAATATCACCAGAGCCAAACAAATAGTCGCCTCTTTGGAAAAAAAAGTGAACATCGTCATCGTTTCCTTTCACGGAGGTGCGGAGGGTACAAAAAACCAACACGTCACCCGACAGACGGAACGTTACTACGGTGAAAATCGTGGGAATGTTTACAAATTTGCGCATGCTGTCATTGATGCCGGTGCTGATGTGGTCTTTGGACATGGCCCTCACGTCACCAGAGCTGCCGAATTGTACAAAGACCGATTCATCATCTACAGTATGGGCAACTTCTGTACTTACGGACGCTTCAACCTCCGGGGTGCTGCCGGTTATGCGCCGATTGTCAGCCTAAATGTAGATCAGAATGGAAAATTCGTCGATGGAAAAATCATTCCGGTTTACCAGGAAAAAACACATGGCCCAAAGTTGGATATGCAAAAAAGAGCGATTCATAAATTGATCGAATTAACAAAGAGTGATTTTCCAAAAACGACATTACATATCGCCAAGGATGGCACATTGAGCAAAAAATAAAAATGACGCTTTCTCAACAATTCACAGCCATTGCTAAATTGTTACGTGAACACCAATACCTTCATGAACAGGAATTGCTAAAAAGACAGCCCGCTCCCCTACCCGATCCTTATCAGGATTGGCAGAAGGAAATCAGTTCCTGGAATGATAATGACATCGCCCAATTTGAATACAAACTGTCTGCCGATAAAATTCAATCGACTGACTTTTCAGACTTTACGAACACCATCAAGTCGCTTAGTTGGGTAAAACAGGTAGCAATAACACCAAATAAATTATCCGCCAATGTAAAAAGAGGTATGACTCCCAAAAAAGTCCACGAAATCGAATTCATTTCCCATCTTTTTGATCAAAAAATAAATACCCCTAATATTATCGACATTGGAAGTGGCAAAGGGCTGCTAAGTGCCGCGCTCACCCATCAGCACCCGCGCCAGTCCATTTGTATCGACATGGATCAACAACTTCAAATACAAGGTAAAAAAAGACTACAAAAATGGCTGCCTGACACCCTTTCAAAAATCCAGTTCATTCACCAAAAAATTGATAAAAACAAAGGCATACCAGCTCCATCCGGTGAGACAACACTCATTGGTCTCCATGCCTGTGGAAACCTTTCCTCCCAGATCATCCAGCAGGCTGTTAATCAAAAAATGACTCATATCATCAATTTCGGTTGTTGTTACCACCATATCCGGGACGATTACAACCTGTCCATACACGGCAAGCAGCAAAACTTATGGTTTTCACACGAAGCGCTACACCTCGCTGCTCATGCGCACCGATTGATTGATGCCAATACGATTCAAAAACGAACTGCCGTAAAAAGATATAGATATGCCCTGCATTTATTTTTGACAGAACATTATCACCTGCCCTTTCAAAAGGTAGGCGATGGAAAAACAGCCGATTATCAGCGTTCTTTTGCCACTTACGCCAAGAAATTTGCTCCACAATTACAAGGGGTATCCGATGGAACGCTAGACCGATACTTCAATCAAAAAAGTACGCAAACCACCATTCAAGACGTACTTTCTGCCGACTCTATCCGAAACGTATTGGGCAGACTCATCGAGTTATACATTGTACTGGATAGGTGTCTTTACCTGGAAGAGAAAGGCTATGAAGTCACACTTCACTCCTGCTTCGACCGCAGGATCAGCCCCAGGAATTTGGGAATTATTGCCAACAAAAAAGCCCCGGAAAAATAAAATCCCCGGAGCTTTTCAATATCATTATTAGGTTTTTCAACCTTTCGATTTTAGCAAGCTATTTTTGAAGTACGACTTTTTCCACTTTCTGACTTCTTTGTGTAGCGACGATCAAAGAATAAACCCCACTAGGAATATCATCCACATCTAAAACAATGCGATTAGAACCAATGAGTGCAGACTCCTTCGCCGCATAAACAATACGCCCGTTGATATCTATCAAAGAAATCTCCACCTCCTCTTTAGTATCATTGACAAACTGAACCGTCAAATCCTTAGATGCCGGAATTGGATAAACCCGAATATCTCCAATATTCACCTTTTGAGTGATGGAGATAACTTTGGAGTAATATACTGCGCCGTCATTATCTACTGTTTTTAGGCGGTAATAGCTTAGG
>CAZNCI010000101.1:0-11468 GCA_964571475.1 uncultured Saprospiraceae bacterium
ACTTGGTGCGTGGAGGGACTCGATCGTGCTAATGAATCGGCATATACTCTACAAGTTCAAGCTGACACTTGGTGTATGGGGAGGGATGCTTAACCACCAGCGTCAGCGTGAACCTAAGCTTCCTCTGGTCGCTTAGGCATTCACACCGACACTTGGCGCATATTTGAGATCTAAAAAAATGCTCCGCCTTTAATTGCCCTATCTTTTAAGGCGGGGAAGTATCATCGGAGTTTGAATTGATTTTGGTGTTGTCAGTCCTTCCACCTGTAATTCTCCCATATTTCACGAGGAATCAAATTTGGTGCGTTTGCCCCAGTAAAACTTCCATCGAGTAGGAAAGTAAGGCTGATTTTTTTACCTTTAGCCGTTGTGTTAACAGGAAACTAATTAGCCATGAAAAAAAAACTATTCTTTTTCCTTTTTTTTTGTTTGTTTGGGGCCGCATCAATTGATGCTCAATTTGAGGTAAAGATGAGCCCTTTTATTCCTTTTGCCGGAGTGGGAACGGTCAGCTTTGAATACGGCTCGAATGATGAATGGGGGTTCGATCTAATGATTATCCCGTTTTTTGATTTTTTTGCGGTGGATGTGTCGGCAAGGTATTATCCTGGACCTGACCGTGGACTGGATGGCGCTTATGTCGGACCATTTTTAGGGACAGCTACAGATATTGGAGTAGGTATCGGTTTTTTGGTTGGTTTTAAAAGGGTTTGGCCAACCGGTGTTTTGATGGATGCCAGTTTAGGTTTAGGTCGGTCTTTTAATGGAGGCTTATTACCTTTTTTTAAATTAGAGTTAGGTTATCGGTTTAAATCGAAAAAGCATTCACCTTAAAAAAACGCTCATTCACCGAGATTTTGCTTCACTTGCTCTTATTTTGCTTTATTTTCGGATTCGATGCCTTCATATTTGTACTATCAAATCAAAAAAGATATACAATTATGAAAAAATTAATCCACATCTTATTTCTTGTCATTATTATTAATAGTTCTTCCTTTGCACAGGTGACGGGCATCGTACATGATGAGCATGGCGCACCACTTTCTTTTGCAAATGTCATCTTGTCAAGTGCTTTGGATTCTTCTATTATCGAAGGGGCTTTTTCAGGGGATGACGGTACATTTGGTTTCACCTGTGAATCTTCGGAGCAGCTACTAATAAAGGTGAGTATGATCGGTTATGTTGATTATTATTCCGATCCATTTTCTTTAAAAGATCAAAATGCAGTTGAATTAGACTGCGGTCTGAGTAATTCCGCCTATCAATTGGAGGGCGTAGTCGTTGAGGCAACGGTCCCCTTTCTCGAACAAAGTGCTGGCAAACTAACGGTCAACGTCGCCAAAAATATCAGCGGTATCAATGGAAGTATGTTGGATGTTCTCAAAAAAGTACCGGGGGTATTGGTTATTAACGGTAATGTATCTCTCGCCGGTACTCCGAATGTCAGTATTTTGATGGATGGAAAATCGACTGATTATTTAGATATTACCAGTTTATTGAGCGAAATGTCGGCCGATGATATTGAAAAAATAGAAATTATATCTCAGGCAGGAGCAACGATGGATGCGAGCGGATCGGGCGGTGTTATCAATATTATCCTGAAAAAAAATACGCTGAATGGAAACAATGGTTCGATTAGTGCCGGTGTGGGACGGGGCGATTTATCAAAATACAGTACCAATCTTCGGATGAATCACCGAAAAGGGGCGATAAATATCAACGGAAGTCTTGGTTTAAGTCATGACACTTATTGGGAGTCAATTGATGTCACCAGAGCTGTCGGTGATCAGACTTATGTACAATCTTCTTATGATCCGCATTTACCAAAAACACTTAAATTGGGGACAGGCATTGATTGGGATGTGAATGATAAACATGCGGTGGGTGCTTCTTTTAAAGGTTTTATGGGGCGTAACGATAAGGTAAAATCCAGCTTCACCAGTATTTATGACCGGGATAACTTATTAGAGGAAGTGACGGGGAAAAACGCGAATGACAAATCATGGAATTACCTGAATAGTGATTTGTATTATAATTGGAAAATTGATACCAGTGGTCAAAAATTGAGCTTTAGTTCTAATTACAGCCGCTTTAGCAGAGCTTCGACCAGTCTAAGTACGGCGACTTCTTCCGTCAACCGGTTCTTTGCTGCACAAAAACAGGAAGAACCCGGTAATACCAATATTGCAGCTTTCAAACTGGACTATACGCTACCCATCAGCCAGCAATGGAAAATGAATGCCGGCTTGAAATACAGTTGGGCGAAGGCTGATAATGATCTTAGAGCCTTTGAACAAAATGATGAAATTTGGAAAAATAATAAAGACCTGTCTAACCATTATATCTTCAGTGAAAGCATAAAAGCGGCTTATTTGCAGACCAGTTTTACAGGAAAAAAAGTAAGCCTAAATGTAGGATTGCGTTATGAATTTTCTAATTCAAACGGATATTCAGCAACCCTTGATTCGACCAATAGTCGTAAGATTGGACAATTATTCCCCAGTGCGAGTTTGGACATTCCTTTAAATTCTACCTTTGGGGTGTCGGCTGCCTATAGTTATCGTATCAAAAGACCTGGTTATAGTTCTTTGAATCCATTTATCTATTACTTTGACCCATTTTCATACCAAAAGGGAAACCCCTACCTAAAGCCGGCATTGACGCATAGTGCAAAATTATCATTGACTTACAATAAACAGCCTTTCTTTAATATTGGTTACCAACGGACCAGTGATGTCTTGATGGCGGTATCAGAACAGGATGATGAAACAGGAGCCACTTCATTGATGACCATCAATATGGACAGACATGAAAAATATAAAGCAAGTTTGTATTTTCCCTTGAGTTTTGTGAAGGGCCTGGATGGCTACGGCGGGGTGATAACCAGCTATGATGTCTATAAATCCAGCTATTTGGGTGAACTTTATAATAAAAAGAAGTTCTCTTATGTTGCTTTTCTCCAGGCAAGTGTTAAATTGCCGAAAGATTTCAAAATTGAGTTTGGCGGATGGTATAATAGCGGTGGATTAAATGGTATTATGGAGTACAATAGCCTCTTTGGTACAAGCTTTGGTATCGAGAAACAATTGATGGATAAGCAACTGTCTTTGAAGTTGAGTATCGAGGATCCCGTGAATAAAGATTGGACGGCCAATATTAATTATGCCAATATGGATATGGATATTACTTCCAAATGGGAGACCAAAATAGTTAACTTTCAGGCTACCTATAAATTTGGAAATAGGTTTTTGAAAAAAGGTAAAAAACACAAAAGCTCGGCTTCAGAGGAAGCGAAAAGGGTATTGCCATCGGATTGGTAAGCTGAACAAAGTGAAGATTGCCAAGCCGATGAGCGTGACTTAAAGCTGAACAAAGTGAAGATTGCCAAGCCGATGATGGGCAGGAAAATTTTAAAATAATCATGTTAAAAAGCGTAAAAAAATCAGATTGGATATTGATGGGCATCTTTGGAATGCTAATGATGCCTTTGATATACCCGACCTTTGAGTATGACGGTACAGTGGAGAAGTTACTGGGTGTTTTTCTGTATATCCTTTTTGATATTTTAGCGGTGGTGGCCTTTGTTTTTTATTTGTTTCCAAAGTATTTTCCACAGTCAAAATTTTTACGCTTAATTGTGGGCTTGTTTGTGGTATTGGCGTTGCAGTATGTATTGCGAGATATTGTGTTTTGGATTTTACTGGGAGATCAATTAACCATTTTTACTACGCGCAGATTTGTTTTTGGAATCATCAATAATGCCCAGAATTTGGGTGTATTTATGGCTATTTTGATAGCTAAACAGTTTTATGAAACTCAAAATGAAATGTTGGCATTGCAAAAAGCTCAAAAAGAGAATGAACTGAGGTGGCTGAAATCACAAATTGATCCTCACTTTTTGTTTAATAACCTCAATATTCTGGATATTTTGATTAATACCGATCCGAAAAAGGCGAGTGTCTATACCCGAAAATTATCGGCATTATATCGGTATTTAGTTCGTCAAAAAGATCAGGATGTTGTATCTTTAGCCGAGGAATGGAATTTTGCCAGCGACTACATTTTTTTATTAAAGCAAAGGTTCAATAAATTATTTGTTTTTGAAGACAATTTGAATGGGGTTGATTTGGACCTGTATTTTATTCCACCTGCTTCTTTGCAGATTGTATTGGAAAATGCAGTCAAACACAATATAGCAGATGATGAACATCCAATTCGCGTGAAGATTCAGCTGGAAGGAGATTTTTTGGTTATTACCAATACTTTTAGACCCAAGAAAATTAAGCCGATTGGGACGAATACCGGGCTGGAAAACCTTCAGGCGCGCATTCGGTTATTAACCGATCAGAGTATTAAAGTCACCAGAGAAAATGGATTATTTGAAGTTTGGATTCCGCTGGTTCGGCAGGTGGCTTCTGCCTGAGACAGGGATTATTATACACCGTAGATAAAGATTAAACATGAGTATTCATAGGAAAAGAAATAAAAATCTGGGTTTGGCTGAATTAATAGCCATTGCATTAGGAGGAATGGTAGGTGGTGGAATTTTTACGATTCTTGGTATATCTGTATCCATGATTGGAAACTTAACACCAATTGCGATTATTTTAGGGGGATTAATTGCGGGTTTGGCGGCTTATTCTTATGTGAAACTAGGTCTGTATTACAAAGATGAAGGCGCGACCTATTCATTTTTTAAAAGGACTTATCCCAATTCCCATTTTTCTGCTTCTGCGATAGGTTGGTTTATTATTTTTGGATATATCAGTACATTGGCACTCTATGCCTATACCTTCTCTTCCTATGCTATTAGTAGTACGGATTTTGCAGATAATATATGGATTCGAAAAATCATTGCTATTGCAGTCATTGGATTGTTTACGGGCATCAACATTTGGAGCGTCAACGGAATGGGGAAAATTGAAGATTTAATGGTTTATACCAAATTGGTTGTTTTGACCATTATTTCGGTGGTTTTGATGCAGCATGGAACGACCGATTTTGGGGCATTTATTGACAATATGGCATTGGATGCCGAGCATTCAGGTGTTTTTTCAATTTTGATCGTTGCTTCGTTGACTTTTGTGGCTTATGAAGGCTTTCAATTGGTGATTAATGCAGTCAATGAAATGTCAAATCCCGAAAAAAATATACCAAGGGCCATTTATGCCGCTATTAGTTTAGCTATTTTAATTTATGTCGTGATCTCTCTGGGGGCATTATTTGCGATACCCACAGAGGATATTATTAAAAATAAAGAATATGCCCTGGCAGCAGGAGCGGGAAATATACTCGGGAAATTAGGAACAAATCTTGTTATTCTAGGGGCAATATTGGCGACGAGTAGCGCTATTAGTGGCACGGTTTTTGGTTCATCAAGGCAAATGTCTGTGGTGGCAAAAGATGGATATTTCCCACATTGGTTAGCTATTAGAAAGAAAAATAGTCCACAAAATGCAATCATTGCAATGGCGGGAATGGCTAGTGTTTTAATTTTGATAGGTGGGCTTGAATTGATACTGGAATTTGGGAGCATTACCTTCTTATTGGTTTCATTATTAATGGCTATTGCCAATTATAAGATAAGAGCTAAAACAAACTCCTCCACGTTCTTGACGGGATTATCAATAATAGGATTGGGAATCGGGGGAATGTTGATTTTGTATTATGAATTCACGACCAAATGGGAACAGATGATCGCTATAATTGTTCTTTATATTGTTTTGGCCGCAGGCGCCTGGTTGTATTCAAAAAAACAGGAAAAAATCGCCGGATAATAGACAAAAAGGGCTGTTGTTGATTGGTTTAATCCACGTTCTTGAATCAAAAAGGTTATGAATATTTTATTTTTGGAAGATGAAAAATTGGCGGCAGATAAGGTAAAAGGCTTATTAGCTGACTATTTTGGTGGTGAGGTGAATATTTACTGGGGTAAAAGTATGGCAGAAGGATTAAAGCATCTGCGAAATAACCCCATGCCCGATTTAATCATCTCAGATATTGAGTTGCTGGATGGTAATGTATTTAGTTTGTATGAAAATTATTCGGTGAATTGCCCCATTATTTTTGCTACCGCTTATGACCAGTTTTTATTGAAAGCATTCCAAACCAATGGTATCGCTTATTTGCTCAAACCCTTTGATGAAAAACAATTTGTTCAGGCCTTGGATAAATATAAGAACTTATTCCAAAGTAAGGCAGAAAATTTGCTCACTAAAGATATTATTCTCGACTTGAAACACGCATTATCCTCCTCCCAAAAGGAGTATAAAAATCGTTTTGTTATCAAAAAAACAAGTGGTATTTTTTTGTTAAATGTAAGCGATATTGTTTGTTTCAGAGCTGATGGAGACCTCGTATTTGCTTACGATAATAAAAAGAGTAAACACATTGTGCAAAATCGCCTTTCGGAAATTGAAGGAATACTTGATCCAGCTCGATTTTTCAGAATTAATCGAAGTGAAATTATTCATATTGATTACATCGAAAAAATTGAACCTTTCTTTAATAATCGCCTTGTTATTCACCTTTCAAATTTTGCGGAAAGCATCAAGACAAGTGCCTCCAAAACAGCCGAATTTAGGAAATGGATAGAGGGTGACGGCTGATTGTCTGACTAATAATATCCATATCAGCGGATAATTGCCACACTACCGGTTTGTCTATCATTTCTTTTATGGTTGTTTTCAATGATGCTGAAGCTAAGCTGCCAGACAAAAATTCCGGAGTTGATAGCATGACCATTAAAAGTGCCATCCCAGCCTTCGTGTGGATTATTGGATTGATAAAGGAGGTTTCCCCACCGGTCGAATATTTGAAAAGTATAATCCAATAATTCACAATCTGAAAGTGGTCGGATTTTGTCATTGATGCCATCGTCGTTTGGAGAGAAAATATTGGGGATAAAGACCGCGCAATTTTCACATTCATGGACAATGATTTCATCATATACTTCTTCGCAGTGATTGGAGACATGGACGGCATAAGTGCCCGGTGTGGTTACTTCTCTGGTAACATTGGTGATGCCATCCATCCATTGATAATTGGAGCGTGTACCTGAGGAGGCATCTAAAATAATGCGGTCACCCGGGCATAAAAACGTATCCGGACCTAATGCTGTTTGAATGGAATCCAATACAATTACAAAAATATGGTCTGAAATAATATTGCACCGGGTATTGATGGTAATAGCGTATTCTCCTGTTTGAGAAATGGTGCGAATGGGATTCGTATCACCATCCTGCCAGGTATAGGTAGCACCCGGAACACTATAATCATAGGTGATGGATTGTCCGGAACACAAGATGGTATCCTTTTGGGGAACAATAGGATTGTCAGCAATAAAGGTCACCTGGATACTATCCATCTTGGTCTCACAAGGAGTTTCTACCTTTATTTTATACATTCCTGAATGATGAATAGTTCTTTTAAATTCGGTGCTGCCATCCTGCCATTCGTAAGAGGTGGCATCTGGATGAGCGACGTTGAGCACAAGGCTGTCTCCTTCGCACAATAGTACATCAGGTCCCAACTCCATGTCGATACCCTGAATGAAGTCAATGGCTATTTCATCAGAGGCGATTCCACAGGCATTGGTGACGGCTACGGTGTAATTCCCCGCCTGGGTGACGGTGTATATCGGCGATGTGCTGCCGTCTTGCCACACATAAGTTGAAAGCTCATTGGTTGCATTTAGGTTGACGACTTCTCCCGGGCATCGTATTTGGTCTGTTCCCAAATCAATTATCGGAGGTTCATATTGGACAATGACTTCTAATTCATCACTACCAAAACCACATACATTTTCTACGGTGACACCATAAATGCCATCCGTCGTAACCGGCAAAAAAGAATTGGTACTATTATCACTCCAGGAGTAATGGAGGATATTGGTTAAGTCTGTCGTTAAAAGCAGGGTGTTGCCATCACACAATAAGGTAGTGTCGGAGCCAATCGAAACATCAATGGTGATGGGGCTATCGACGGAAAACTCCCAGGATATTGGAGCCGCCGGGTTGTCACATAAATCCAGTACCTGATCTATTTGATTACTTAGTAGATTGAGTATGAAGTCTCCTCTGCTTGCAATTGGCGGATCAATGGTTAACTCGAAAAAACGGTCATGGTGACCTCCATTGCCGCAGGAAAAGGAAGATAAGGATAGATTATACGGTCCACCGGGACCGATGAGCTCAAAATTAGCAGCATTAATGCTACTACATTGGATGAATTCCGAAAAAACAACGGTAATACCATCCTGATTGCAGCGAAAAGGAGTCGAAATACTGGCAATTTCAGGGCTTGTTTCATCAAAAATTCCGATACCGGATGAGAGTCCAAAATCAATGGTATAACCATTAGGGGAGCCCGTCCAGTTGTTAATCATTAATACATAAGTATTTCCCATTTGCATCGGAACAAAGGCGTTGAAGGGGTTATTGCCTGCGTTTATAGTTGGTGGGGAATTATTGCAGCCAAAACCTTGTATAGAATAGATAGAGCCACCTGTTGCACCGGTTATGCCATGGCAGCCATTATCTCCTGCTGCATTACAGCTGACGACAAGTCCTGGGTTGTCGTAGATGTCCTCACAGGAAGCATTGGTGATATCGAGTAAGGTCCAGTCGTAATCATCATTTAAGTCATTAGGGGTTATCTGGAAGCCTAAAGAACCATTGTCATTGGCGGTAAAGACATACCAAATGGAATTATTTTCACCGCGGGTGCAGTCGGAGAAGAAATTAATTTCATTGGGAAAATTACCATTGCCGGAAGGGGAAGTGGTTTCCATATATATTTGGTTGCAAACGGGAATAGCACCTAAGCAATCCTGAACGGTAGGGTTTTGCGCTAAGCAAATACGGAGTATTCCAAAAATCAGAAATAATAATATGTAGTGCTTAGTCGTCATCTTTGTTATCTTATGATGGCTACATTACCTACGATGGTTTCACTTCTTTTTTTGTTATTTTCAATAACGGCATATTTTAGTTGCCACATAAAAACACCATTACTTTTTCTTTTGTTATTAAAGGTGCCATCCCATCCTTCATTGCTGTTATTAGATTGGTAAATAAGTGCCCCCCAACGGTCAAATATTTGAAAATCATAATCTAATAATTCACAATCGGAAAGGGGTTGAAACTTATCATTGATACCATCGTCATTTGGCGAAAATGCGTTCGGGACAAAGACGGCGCAACTTTCACATTCATTCACGGTAATTTCATCCAAAACCTCTTCACATTCATTGGAAACAGTTACAGAATAGACGCCCGGCTGGGTTATTTCTCTAGTGACCCGCTTATCACCATCCATCCACTGATAGTCTGACCGGGTACCAGAAGATGCATCCAGAATAATTCGGTCACTGGGGCAAAAGAAGGTGTCTTGTCCTAATTCTGTTTGGATGGAGTCTAAAATAACCACGGTAATATGGTCGGATAATACATTGCAGGCGGTGTTGATGGTGACGGCGTATTCTCCTGTTTTGGTAATGGTATAAATGGGGTTGGTACTACCATCCTGCCATACATAAGTTGCCCCTGGAATGCCAAAATCATAGACGATGGAGTCCTGATAACAGAGCGTGGTATCATTTTGTAGGGTTAGACTGGGTTCTCCAATGAAAGTTACCTGAATACTGTCTTTTTTAGTTTCGCAATCTGATTCGATAGTTACTTTGTATTTTCCGGAGGTGTGAATGGTGTATTTAGGGCCAGTAAAGCCATCCTGCCAGAGATAAGATGTCGCATCAGGGTTAGCGACATTGAGGACAAGACTATCTCCATTACAAAGCACGACATCATCTCCTAATTCGAGGTCAATACCGTGGATGTAGTCAATGAATACTTCATCTGACACAATCCCGCAAGAATTGGTGACGGCTACGGTGTAATTACCTGCCTGAGTGACAGTATAGCTGGATTGGCTCGAACCGTCCTGCCAGACATAAGTCGATAAATCATTGGTGGCATCTAAATTTAAGACATCCCCTTCGCAAAGAATTTGATCTTCTCCCAGATCAACGGTTGGTTCTTCGTATTGAATAATCACCTGGGTCTCATCGCTGCCGCTGCCACATACGCCTACGACGGTTACGCCGTAAACGCCTCCGGTAGTGACAGGCAGGAAAGGGTTATTACTCCCATCACTCCAGGAATAGGAAAGGGAGTCAGGCAAACCGGTTGCTAAAACAAGTGTATTGCCATCGCATAGTAGAGAAGTATCAGAAGCGATCGAAACATCTAGTGGAATTGGATTGGTTACTGAAAAATTCCACTCCATGGGATCGGCAGGATTATTACATAAATCCACGACCTGATCTATTTGATTGGTAAGCATACTCAGTGTGAAATCTCCCAAGCTGGCAATGGGCGGCGTAATGGTCAAATTGAAAAACCGGTCATGATCTCCCCCGTTCTGACAGGAGTAAGACGATAATGAAAGGGAGTAGGGGCCACCCGGCCCCGTTAGTTCAAAATTGGATGCATCAATGCTATTGCATTTGATGAATTCGGAGAAGAATAGGGTGATTTGATCTTGGTTACACTCGGAAGGTGAAGAAATACTGGCAATTTCAGGTTTTGCTTCATCGTAAATACCGACTCCGGTTGAAAGTCCAAAGTCAAGTGTATATCCATACGTCGAGCCCGTCCAATTGGAAACCATTAAGACATAGGTATTTCCTGCGGACATTGGTATTAAGGCGTTAAATGGTGTACCTCCTGCATTTTGACTGGGTGGGTTTGCACCGCATCCTCCTCCCTGCGTGCTATAGATGGAAGCTCCCGTTGCTCCCGTCGGACCATGGCAGCTGCCTCCACCTGCGGCATTACAACTTACCTGTAAGCTGGAGTTGGAGCTAATTTGATTACAGGATGCATTGGTAATATCATATAATGCCCAGTCGTAATCATCATTGAGGTTATTGGGGGTAATCACAAAGCCCAGACCACCGTTGTCATTGGCTGTGAAAACGTACCAGGTTGAGTTGAGTTCGCCTGCGGTACAACTAATACTCGTATTAATTTCATTGTGAATATTTCCATCTCCAGTGGCAGAAACGGTTTCAGAATAGACTTGCTCGCAGACGGGAATTGCTCCCAGGCAATCCTGCACAGTGGGCGTTTGGGCAAAAGTTAAATGAGCGATTGCCAATACAAAAAAGATGAATGTTATTTTTTTTGAGCGCATAGGAGTTGTTTATTTTTGAGGAACAATATTAACTGTTTTATCAATAAAAGATTAAATTTGTTCGTTCAGATTTTGAGTTTGTGCAATTTTTGACAAAAAGAGAGGTGCATTTCCCTACTTTAACGGTTGATGTTTAAAGGAATTGCCTGCTGAGGTGACATAAGGTGACATCTTCGTGGGCTGGGAAGAGCGCAAAGCAGAAGGTGTTGCCTTATTGGGTGGAGAAAGGAGTTGTTGAGAAAAGGAGCTGTTGAGTTTTGGCTGGGGGTGGA
>CAZNCI010000102.1:0-11403 GCA_964571475.1 uncultured Saprospiraceae bacterium
AAGTTAAAGAATTAAAGAATATTAACTATCACAAACTTGCTTCTTGATGCACTAGTGGCTTAAGAACTAAGTTATTCCTATATTAAACGGTATAGTCTAATGGCTCAATTGATAATTTCAAGGAACCGCCCTTCAGCCCGGCAGCACCACCTCCGCCACCACCTCACCCCCGAGTTGCCGCAAATCAAACCCAGCCTTTTCATTATACAACAACCGTAACCGTTCCCGGATATTCAACAATCCAATCCCCATTTTATCAACTCCTTGCCGACTCGGATCCAACGTTCCTGTATTAGACACCTTTATTTTCATCAAATCGCCTTCCTTTTTTATAGATATTTCAATATTTCCACCTTTCGGTAATACCGAAATCCCGTGTTTTATCCCATTCTCCACCAATAATTGTATCAACATAGGCGGTATTTTTATCTGCCGCAAATCATCCGGTACCGAAATCGAATATTTCAACCGGTCTTCATACTGAATGGAGGCCAACTCAAAATAATACCGGACTATCTCCAGCTCACTTTCCAAAGAGACCTTTTCGGATTCGGTATAAGACAGGGAATACCGTAAAATATCCGATAGATGGGTCAGCATTGTCCGTGCCTGCTCCTGATTTTCCAATATCAACGCCCGGATATTATTCAGCGCATTAAACATAAAATGGGGATTAATTTGCGATTTCAGCACCCCCAACTCCGCTTCTTTCACCTGTAGCTTTAATGCCAGTTTTTCCACCTCTGCCCTATTGTATTTTTGAAAATACTGATAGGCAAAATAAATGGCAGCCCACATAAAAAACACCAGACTAATATTGATGAAATTGACAAAAAGGATTTCAAAACTAATAGGGGTGCTCTCCTTAAAAAATAAATTTGCCAGTTGGATCAAAATCACCACTCCAACATCTGCCAATATTGTCATGAGGATTACCGCTAATAAAATGGGGAGCAAGAGTCGCCTCGGCCTCCAGCTCCGCCATTGGTGTTTCTTGGCATAATTTCGAAAACCAACCGTGATTGCCCATAAAAACAGTCCTAAAATTAAACTGGAAAAAATCACAGCCCCTCTACCCGACCCTTGCGCCCAAAGCTGAATGCCTGTATTAATGAAAGTAAATAGCCCCCAGGCGAAGCTATTTACCAACAAAAATTTCTTATTTTGTGCGTTCATTTCACTGTTTTATGAATCCAATTAGCGACTGTTTTTAACAAATCAACGCTCATCGTTTCCTCTATGGTTGCATATTCAGATGGAGACCCTGTTTCACTTTTCTGAAAAAGATGATTCAATCCGGCTAACAATACGATCTCTCCCTGTTTATTTCCTCCTGCTGCCAATGCCTCTTTGATAGCCATCAGGTTTGACCCCGGAGCTACCTGCAAATCATTGGAGCCATTAATGGCCAATACCGGACATTTTACCTGCGTTAAATAATCCTTGGGGTCAAAAGTAATAAAATACCTAAACCAAGGGTCCTGCAAGGTTGACAATTGTTTTTGAATAATGGCTTGCTTTCCGCCTGCTGCTGCTATCTCTTCGGCATCTAATAGGTCGAGTGCCTGATCTAAATAGGCTTCCAATTCTTTCTTCTCTACCTCCAAATCGTGCTTTTGTGCCATGATGTCATACGCCCCTTTTGAGATCTTAGCATCTCTTTTTATTTTCTCCTCCGATACACCACTCACCCTGCTAATTAATTCCACCTGCTCCAATAATAGCTCCGACAATTTAGTACCCGGCCCTGCCAATAATACGATAAAATCAATATCCGCCGGGTGCGCCGCAGCCACCATTGGTGCAATCATCCCCCCTTCACTATGACCTGCCAGTCCAATTTTATCCACCAATACCTCCTTTCTTGTTTTTAAATACTGCACAGCAGCATAAGCATCCGTTGCAAAGTCTGCTGAAGTCGCCGTTCCAAAATCACCCTCCGATTGAGCTACCCCCCGATCATCGTACCGCAAAACACCAATCCCCTGCCGGGTCAGATAATCCGACAAAACCAAAAATGGCTGGTGATTCATCAATTCTTCATTCCGATTCTGAGGTCCGGAGCCACTAATCAATACCACAACTGGATATTGACCCTTAGCATCCGGTAGTGTCAGTGTTCCCGCTAATTTGATCCCCGCATCTGCATTTTCGAACACGACCTCTTCCGAATAATAAGGAAAAGGCTCCTTGGGTGTTTGGGGGCGTTTGGGGGCCATCTGCTCGATTTCCTGTTGGCTCGTTTTGGCCAGTTTCAGAGGTAAATCATGTCCTGCCTGGGTAAAAACCCCTTCAATACTCAAAAAATCCTCCGACACAGTCCCCTCATAGCTCCCTCCAATATTTGCCAGGTCCAGCTTCAAATTCGGTGATTCAAATGTCACGCCATTCACCGGAATACCACTCGCTCCCTGATCGGGACTATCCATTGTCGCCTGATATTGATCCCCTTCCAGGGTAATATGGAAGACAATCCGAAGTGAGGTTCCAGACACATCCAATTGACCACTCCAGTCTCCTATCACATCTTGAGCATTTCCCGTAAGGAAAAAAGACAACATCAATACAATACTTAATAAATTCCTCATTTTTAATTTTGATTTTAACCTATCCGACATTCGTCAGACCAGGCTGGTTTTAATGGAGAAGCTCGTGTACTATGATACTCCTCCTTACAATAAAAGAACACCACAAATGTACTAACAGCCCGACAACAATGTAAGCAAAATAGGGCAAACGGTCATATAAAATGATAAACGGTCATTCATTTAGTCACCGAACGAATACCAGCATAAAATGCACAGATATAAAAAGAAAAGGGAAATGTATGAATAGAGGAGAGCTTGTAAGGTATGGAATAACTCAGTGGGAGGACTGATTTTGTGCCCCGCTCCACTTCTGCCAACAGAGCATGAATCACCCACCACTCAATGCCGAAGCGAAAATCCCCGGCAGCTTCCAAACACTGGGATTCACCGCAAAGCTGGTCAAACGCCTCAGCGTAGTTGCAGCAGTACGATTGGTCACAAACCAGGGTGGCGTCGGTGGTGCCAGATTAAACGCTCTCGGCAATCCCCTAAAAGGACCATATAGCACCGACTTTTCCGCATTTTCCAACATCAAACTATTGTGTACAACGCCAATACCACTCTGAATATCCTCATAGGTGTGCCCGGGATAAGCTCCCCAGGTACATTGTGCCAACAAAAATACCACCCCATTCCAAATATTGACACCAATGGCACCATATTTCATCTCAGCTATGCAGTTTTCAAATTCAACGCCCATTTCCTGCATCGTTTGGGGATGTATCAAAATCGTTGCGCCAAGCGTACCATGTAATTTTTCATTACAAAACTTAACTGCATTTTGCAAATAAGCCAAAGGGGTCTCCCCTCCGATATCCGTTTGTGCGTACATTGCCCCAAAAAATTCGGTATTAAAGGCATATTCATTTTCACTATCTGCCGGCAAACCTGTCACCAGGGTTCTTGGAATTTCACCAACCAACTCTTTCGCCTGCGGATAGACCTCCATCATCTGTTGTTGTCGTCCCTGCGTTCCCGGATAATAAGCCGGCCGATAAGGCACTTTTGTCATGATCTCCTCAACTTTTTTCAATAACGCACCGGATTGCTCCCAGCTTTCAGGTAAAATCAACACCTGCGAAGCCACGCAATTATGCCCGCCATTGTGTAATTTTGCGGTGACAATATTTTTGGCCTGATAAATAATATCGGCTTTTGTCCATGGTCCGGGTACGACAATCATCGGACTAATACCACCCAGTTCACTGGTAATTGGTTTGGAGGTATCCAAAATTGGATTTTTGTTCTTTTTTCTTATTTTTCCTTCTTCCCCAGCGCCATAAACGATTATATCATGGGTTTTTTCACTTCCTGTAATATGAATGCATTCAATCCCCCGATGAGCGGTTAAATATTGCCCGACTTCAGCGCCTCCAGTGGTTATCCTCAGGAATCCATCCTTAACAAAGGGCTCAAATATCCGATTAAAAACCGGGGTCAGATAATCATTCACCGGATTCATCTTCAACATCACGACTTCTCCCTTTACAATCAAATTATACAATAAATCCAGCGGAGGAATACTGTTTATATTACCCGCTCCCAAGATTAAACTCACCTTACCTTTGGGTGATTGCTGCCGATAAAAAACGGCCATATTGTCCAGCAAATTCTGCTCATTAACCGATTTTTGCATCCATACTTCGGCTTCGATTTGATTAAACAAAAGCACATCGTAAATATTAGTGGGAAATACCTTGAGTTGGAGTTGACCATCAGGGCGTTTTTTTATCCCTTTGACCAGACTTTTAAGCTGTCCTTTCTGAATGGCTTTCAGGGTATCCATATAGGCATTTACACCGGCGACCGTCGCCCACGGACCACTCGCCCACTCCTCGCCTACAATCGAAGAAGCAGGATCAATTTGTTTGTTTTTGACGGACAAATCGACCCATTCCTGTGCATAAATACCCAAATTTCTCCGAATGCGTTCCAGCATCTCGACTTTCCGCTCAATAGGGCAATCGACCCATTTTTGTTTATTAGTCTGTAAGATTTGAATGCACTCATCTAATGCCGCCTGAATAGCTGCTTCTTTCATATTTTTTTATTTAGGTCTTTCATAAGGAATGAGTTATAAAGAAAGAACATTTATTTATACCTCATTCCTAATAATAAATCACCCTCCGCTATTCGTCGGAGCAGGCTTCTGTCGTCTGAACCCCATCACACTTCAATCACCCGTCCCCTATCAAAAGAATGGTGCTCCTTCCAGCCTACATACCCCAATTGATTGGTCACCATCGCCGTTTGCCCAATTTTAAAGTCTTTTTTATTCCGGTGGCTATGCCCATAAATCCAGTAATCAATGGTTTGATCGAGGATGAAATTTGTTTTTTCTACACAAAAAGCTTCGTTGATAACACTATTTTTAAATTCCTCCACATTACATAGGTTACTGGGTAAATGATGGGTAACTACCACCTTTTTTCCCTCCTTTTGCACCGCTTGCTGTACAAATTCAAAAGCCTTTTCATGCAATTGATTATAGTGCGCTATCGTCAATTTTTTTTGATTAAATTTAATCAATTTAAAATCAGCCATACCACTCAAAATTGGAAAAATATGGTGCTGAATCAACGACCAAAAAGTGGAAAAAATTAATTGCACCCCCTGCCACTCAATAACGGAATTATTCAACAAAGTAACGTTCTCTTTGATAGACATTTGGGATGAGCCAAGCGAAGTTGAAACATCAAACCCTCCATAATACTCATGATTCCCAGGTATCAAATACACCTGCTCAAACTCACCCGCCACCCGATTAATAAAGTCTAATTCTTTGAAATTTCGATCCAAATAATAAGTATCTCCGGCAAGCACAAGAATATCCCCTTTCACCATCAATGGGTTTTCTTTCAGCCATTTCCTATTAGCAGGAAATTCAAGGTGCAAATCCGAACATATTTGTATTTTCATTCCTAATCTATTTTCCGCCATTCCACACCATCTTTGGTCGTGTATTCGAGCAATCCAAAGTCTTTGGAAATGACTATTTTTTTCATTGCATAATCGTTGCAATTAGTGCCATTTTCACACCGAATATCCAATACTTCTATCAATTGATTATTCCAGTCAAAATCATTCAATACAACGGCACTGGTGTTTTCATTCCACCAATATACGCCATTATCCAGTACATTCAGCTCTAAAACGATAAATTTATCACTTTCTGCCCCTTCATTGATACGCAAAGTCGTAATAGTGGTCGCTGTTGACACGAATTTTAAATCAGGGTGAGACACGGAAGTTAAGGTCACACGCTCTCTCCGACAGTCGCTTCCACACTCATCCCCTCCACAAAATTCGGTATCCGAGACCCGAACAATTCGGAGAGAATCTACATTTCCGGAGTCATCCCTGAATACGAAATAATTTTGACCTTCATAAGGAGCTATCCATTTTAACGTCTCTTCGTGTAATGCCGGATCCGGTGGTTGACACCCACAGTCCTGAGAAGTAAAATGGCAACAGGCACTTATAAAAACAATGGTTAATAATAACAGTACTTTTTTCATAATGCTTTAGTTTAATTCACACGCCATTTCGATTAAAACGATTGCTTCCCACTGCCACATGATAATGAATTATCCCATTCCCTTACCCACACTTCGAATATCCGCACTCATGGCAGGTCAAACAGCCTTCCCGATAGACCAGTCCGTCATCCATACCGCATTCCGGGCATTTCTCCTTGGAGGAAGTCCCATCGGGAATGAACTGCTTCAAAGCACGCACCACGCCATTTTTCCAGGTGTTGATATAATCCTGTTCTACATTTAGTCCATCGACCAATTCTACGGCATACTGAATCGGCATCCCATGCCGTAATACACCCGAAATCAATTTAGCATAATTCCAGTATTCCTTATCAAAAGATCGGGAAAGCCCCTGAATGGTCACCTTATAACCTGCTTTGTCTTCAAACTGAAAATCGTAGCGATTTTGTCCGCCTTCTTCCTTTTCTTTGATAATCTTGCCCGTCTCAACATAAGAGGGCAAAACAAAGGTATCTTCGGCTTTTCCCGTGAAAACCTCATAAGGTTTACCTTCAAAAAGACCCACAACTGCCAGCCAATCCTCGCTGTTATTTTTAAAGCGAATCACGTCCGCATCCAGTGATCTGGGGCGTTTGGGAGCAGAACTTTCTGTAAATTTATTTTTATCCGCTTCCTTTTTTTCTTTATTGGAAACCAACACCCCTGATCGAGAACCATCCCGATATATGGTACATCCTTTGCAGCCAACTTCCCAGGCCGTTTTGTATATTTCCTGCACCATCTCAACGGGCGTTTCCTCCGGAATATTAACCGTCACACTGATGGAGTGATCCACCCACTTCTGGATGCGACCCTGCATTTTCACCTTCTGCACCCAATCGACATCATTGGCTGTTGCCTGATGGTAAGGTGTTTGAGCGATTAATTCAGCTAATTGGGCTTCCGTCCAATTTTTCACTTCGTCCAGATTATAACCATTTGCCTCTAACCACACCACAAAATTATGATGAAAAACATTATACTCCTCCCAACTATCTCCTACTTCATCAATAAAACTTACGGTCACACCCTGGTCATTGGGATTGACCTTTTTGCGCCTTTTGTACGCAATCAAAAATGCGGGTTCTATACCAGAGGAAGTCTGTGTCATCAGGCTCACACTACCGGTTGGAGCAATGGTCAATAATGCGATATTTCTTCGCCCGTATTTGACCATATCTTCATACAATTTTGGCTCGGCTGCTTTGATTCGATTAATCAATGGGTTGTTTTTTTCCCGGTTGCTGTCATAAATAGCAAAAGCCCCTCTTTCCTTCGCCAGTTCAACAGAGGAACGATAAGCACCCAGCGCTAGTATTTTGTGTACTTTTTCAGAAAAATCAATACCTTCATCACTCGCATATTTCATATCCAAAGCAGCTAACATATCTCCTTCTGCCGTGATTCCAATCCCGGTACGACGCCCTTCCACACAGGTTTTTCGGATTTTCACCCAGAGTTCCCGCTCCGTATGTTTGATGCTTTCATCCTCCGGATCTTTATCTATTTTATCTATAATTTTATCGATTTTTTCCAATTCCAACTCAATGATATCATCCATCATTCGTTGTGCCAAACGCACATAAGTCTCAAACTTATCAAAATCAAATTTCGCCTCCTTCGTGAACGGATGATCCACAAAACTATACAGATTTATCGCCACTAATCGACAACTGTCATAGGGGCATAACGGGATCTCCCCACATGGATTGGTGGAGATGGTTTTATAGCCCAAATCCGCATAACAATCGGGGACGGACTCCCTGATAATTGTATCCCAAAACAACACCCCCGGCTCGGCTGATTTCCAGGCATTATACGTGATTTTATCCCAGATACGCCGGGCATCCACCTCCTTGGTAAACGTAGGTTTTTCTGCATCAATAGGATATTGCTGTGTAAATGACTCTCCTGCCAGAGCGGCCTTCATAAAGTCATCGGTAATTCGGACAGAGACATTCGCTCCCGTCACCTTGCCCTGCTCCAATTTAGCATTGATAAAGGACTCCGCATCCGGGTGCTTAATCGAAACAGAAAGCATCAACGCCCCTCTTCTCCCATCCTGTGCCACCTCTCTTGTGCCATTGGAGTAACGCTCCATAAAAGGGACGATTCCAGTTGAGCTCAACGCACTATTCATCACCGGACTACCTGAAGGGCGAATATGAGAAAGATCGTGCCCAACGCCACCTCGACGTTTCATCAACTGCGCCTGCTCTTCGTCAATTTTGATAATCCCACCATAGGAGTCAGCACCATTGCCTATCACAAAACAATTCGACAAAGACGATACCTGAAAATTATTGCCAATACCCGCCATCGGGCTTCCCTGTGGGATGATATATTTGAAATTCTTCAAGGCTTCATATATCTCCTTTTCCGGAATGGCATTTGGAAATTTCGCCTCCGCACGGGCAATCTCTCTAGCCAGTCGCCGGTGCATATCATCGGGTGTTTTTTCATAAATCTGCCCCGAAGAATCTTTCAAAGCATATTTATTGACCCAAACACTTGCCGCCAGAGCATCTCCTCCGAAATATTCCGTAGCAGCATTCAATGCCTCCTCATAAGCATAACTTTTCATCTTCCCATTTTTTGTTTGACTCTTAGCCAATATTTCATTTTGAATTTCCATCTATCTATCTATTTGCATTTTTTATTTACTTCAAATTAGGGCGACCCCACAGGCGGGTTCACCCAGGGAGATGATAGGCGCTATCCGCTACCACACTGCGCCGCTTCTATCCCTATCGCAAGCGCATTTCAGCCACCGGCAAATTCCATCAACCCTTCCACATGATCTCTTCGTCCATTTTTACACTAAAAAACAAAAGCCCACCAAAATTCAACCCTCAGAAAAACAAGAGCTAAGGTTCAGTAGGAATGTAAGTGTTAAGTAATTATCGCTGCTGTGTTGGGAAACTAAAAAGAGCTGTAAACCTTCCAATTAAATTAGAAATGGACAAACCCAGACCACAAAAATAAAATAAATTTATGATATTATTCATAAAAAGTTTTGCACACTGTGTGGATAAGATTATTATTTAATTGCTCATCAGTCAGTTACAAAAAGATGGATTGTTAATTTAGTGCTTTTTGTGTTGAAAAACATATAAGTGGAGGCCCCACTCATCAAAATTCCCTACCTCATCCCCTTTTCAAAAACACTCACCACCCTGCTTAAATCATGATACACCAATGAGTCATTCATCTTCACATAATAACAAGCGGCCTGCTCATTCCAATGAGGAAATTTGATAGATGCCTGTGCCAAATGCACACCAAATTTTTCAGGGTCCATTTTCCGCAAGGGCAACATTTTAAAAACATTACTTCCATTTTCAAGTGCCTCCACCTTGAATAGGTTTTTAGCTGTCAATTGTCGGGATAATTCTTCAAACAACCCTTTTGCTTTATTATATCTTTCCTCATATCCATCCATAAAATAATTAGCTACTGCTACCTGCTCCCACGAAGACGGCAAGCCTCCACCCAACATCCTGCGCTCATTATGTAATCCATCAATCAGTACGGCATCTCCCGCCAGTATTGCTCCCGAAACTGAATTAAAAGATTTATACAATGAAAGATATACCGTATCAAATAACCGGGTGTATTCCATGACGCTCCTCCCCGAAAATGCGGCATCAATGAACAACCGTGCCCCATCTAAATGCAAAGCAATACCACGATCTTTAGCGATCGCACAAACCTCCTTAATTCGCGAAAAAGGAATGCGGCGGAGATGACTCCTACGCACCGGTGTCTCCAACGACAAAACACCAATGGGTGTCTTCACCTTACCATCCGCACTATCATCAATAACAGCTAATAATTCCTGCTTTGAAAAAATGACGTTCTTGCCACCTGGTGTCAATAAATTGATCCCACTCAAACTGGTCACGCAATCCCCCGAGTCCCGGTTGATATGAGATTCGTATTGTACGATGGCTCTTTTGGCTATTCGGCAATGCTGGCGAAAGGCGATGTGGTTCGCCATCGTTCCGGTTGGGATAAAGATGGCTTTCTCCTTGCCCAGCTTTTGAGCCACCTTCGTTTCAAAATCGTGAATCATACCTCCCAATCCATAAGAATCCGGGGCAAAACCAGGCTTCCGGCTTAATTGTTCCAATAATATAGCATATAAAGTCGGCGACAAATCCATCCCATCCCGCTTAAAATTCAGCGGCAGGTTCTTTTGCAATAATTCTTCCGGATCTGTATAATTCATATCTATTTTTGGTAAAAATGGCACCGCCAATGCAGCCGATGTTTGGGTGATAAAATTTCGTCTTTTCATAATGAATCAAAGATACTAAAAATGTTAGAATAAGATATTTTCATAACAAACATCAATAGAAAAACACCTACCTCCCATGTGGCTTCAACTTCGGCAAAGCTTTTCCATCCCGGACATAATCATCCAGCCATTTATGCGCCAGATCATCCACTTCCCGCCAATGCTCGCTCAGCCCGTGATCCCCACCTTCAAATAATACCAAACGATGTGGAATTTGATGCTTAATAAAAGCCATGGACAACTCCAATGCCATCTCGGGTACTACCCGCCAGTCAGCCGTACCATGCATCATCAAAATGGGCGTCGTTTTTGGAAAATTTTCTACCAATAGGATAGCAGATCTTTCATTGAGTGCCCGGGCTTTATTTTGGTCATAATTGGGGATATTTTCTTCATAAACCGTCTCAAAGGTATCCTGACGGGTGTCCATTATCATTCTCAGGTCGCTCGCTCCTCCGCCGACGATCGCCGCCTTAAAACGATTTGTTTTGGTCAGTGTCAAATAGGTCATCATACCCCCTCTTGACCATCCGTAAATACCCATTCGGCTGGTATCGGCCTTGGGTTCATTCGCCAAAAGAGGAATCAAATTCAAAATATCATTCACATCTGCTCCACCAAATTCTTCCTTACCTTCTCCTCCGTCATTGCCCCGGTACTGGCTGGCAACCACGGTATAACCCCAGGATGCAATACGCCCTAAAATAAAAACGACCTTCCTCGGCGATATTTTCCCAAACTCCTTATTGCCACCCCTATTGTAAATTACACAGGGGTATTTCCCCGGTTTTTTGGGTCGTACCATAAAGCCCTTCACCTTCAAGCCATCACTTAAATAAAAGAGCGCCTCCATATCCACCTCATCGACAAATTTCAGCTGCGGCTTCACCTGCCCGTCTTTTAATATTCGCCTGGCTAAATTTTCATTCGCCCGCCAGTCAAAATTAGTGCGACTGATGATTTTTCCATTTTGGGC
>CAZNCI010000103.1:0-11314 GCA_964571475.1 uncultured Saprospiraceae bacterium
CCTTAAAGGAAATACCCGTAGAAGCATTAATCGTATAATCCCTGTTTGGATCTCCAATGATTCCGATATCCGGTGCAGCCTGATAAATACCGGCTGAAGAGATAATAGGTGTGCCATTATCATCTCGTAACACCTGTGCCCCCTGAATAACACCATAAGGCTGTCCGGGAATAGCAAAGTTACCTAAATTAGAATAACCATCACCAATTAGAATCTGATCTATACCGTCCGCTAAGCTAATTACATTACTTGAATTCTTAGTAAAGTTACCAGAAATATTCCATTGGAAATTTTTAGTCTGAACCGGAATGAAATTCAATCCAATCTCTACCCCTTTATTTTCCAAAGAAGCAGAATTTAATGTTGTAATGCTATAACCAGTAGAAGGATCTAAAGGAAGTTCAATAATCAAATCAGAAGACTGCTTATTATAAGCAGAGAAATCCAATCCAATTCTATTTTTCAAGAATTTTGCCTCCAATCCAAATTCCAGCTCAGTAATCGTTTCCGGTGCCAAGTTTTTATTACCATATCGGTCACTAACAGAGTTGGTATTAAGGATGGTTCCTCCCCCTGTCACAAAACTATTCGTCGTTGTATTCAATACATTTCGTGTACGGTATGGATCAGGATAACCAGCTGAAGTACCATATCCCGCTCTCACTTTCAAATAATTAATTATTGTACTATTCTGTAAGGAAGCAATGGCATCCGTTGCAACAAAAGATACACTGGCAGATGGATAGAAAATAGAACGATTTTCCTTCTCTAAAGTAGAAGTCCAGTCATTTCTTCCTGCTATGTTGATATATAAGTAATTCTTAAATCCAACCGTTGCAGATAAGTAAGCGCCCAATGTATTTTCCTGAATTAAATAGGAATAATTTTGATGTGAGATAAAATTATTATGGGTAAACAAGCCATAAACAAACTGCTGAGTACTCGTAGTATATGTACGATCCTGTATTTCATTTTTCAAATTTGCCCCTACAATACCGGAAAAGTTCCAATCGTCTGTCAAATCATAATCAAATGCCAAACTTAAGTTATGGTCATAGATAGAATTCAAACGCTCAGAGGTATTCATCAATCCATCAGGGATTTGTCGACCTCCTTTGTTGATGGTGTATCTCTGGCGTTGTGTATATTGGTCTAACCCTAGCCTATAGCCCATAGAGATATGATCTGTAAAAGCATAAGAAGTGTTAATTGTACTGAAAAAACGATTAATCTTTTCATTGTCAACAATATTGTGCAATGTCCAGGTTGGGTGTTGAATACCGTTATTTCCTCTGTAGTAAATACTAGAGTGATCTACCGGATTTTCCCATTCCAAACCATTCAAGTCAATACTTCTTGGCGTATAAAACACATTGGAGAATAAAGACGCTCCGGTTGGATTAGAACTTGTACTTACACCTGTTGGAGGTGCATCACGATCAGAAGTGATGAAGTTAAAAGTACCACCAATCTTCAAGCCATTACTTAGTTGAGTATTGGCACCCAAACTAAAGTTATGCTTATTAAGCTTACTTGTTTCAACAAATCCTTTATCAGACAAATAACTATAATTAGCACGGATATTTACACCTGGTGCAGCCTGACTGGAAATAGAGACAGAGGTATTACTTACGGTTCCTTTAGTAAAGAAGCCCTGTAAATTGTCATAGGCTTTATAGTCATACATCGCTCCTTTATACTGAGGAAGGACATCATTCAAAGCAGAGCGACTATATGGGTGAGGAATTTGACCATTGGTCAAGCCATTCTTATTCGGCTG
This sequence comes from uncultured Saprospiraceae bacterium, assembly GCA_964571475.1. Lineage (GTDB taxonomy): Bacteria > Bacteroidota > Bacteroidia > Chitinophagales > Saprospiraceae > JALVDO01. The sequence goes on from CAZNCI010000103.1 coordinate 1,781, forward strand.
ATCAAATGGAGCCCCCCAGTTAGAGAAGGCTGCAGATGCAAAATTTTGCCATCCGTTACCATACTTATCCTGATCATCCGGTAAACTAGCGATTTCGTTGATGTGCAAAGACTGGTCAATCGTGATTTCCATCTTTTTATTCACATCTCCACCACTACCTGTTTTGGTGGTTACCAATACCACTCCATTACGCCCTGCTTCTCCGTAAAGAACCGTTGCACTCAGACCTTTCAATACACTTATTTCAGCAATATTATTAGGATCCAAATCCAAGAAACGACTGGATGCCGTAGCACTACCAGAATCAAATTTTCGATCAGAGTCAGTCGCTGAATTAAAAGGCACGCCATCTACTACAAATAAAGGCTGATTACTACCGGAAATAGAAGAATATCCTCTAATGATGATATTCGTACCTGATCCGGCCAAACCTGAAGTTGCTGTAATATCAACCCCTGGGATTTTACCTCTAAGGATACGACCTACATCAGCCTCCGGCTTCAATTCTACATCAGAAGCTCCTAATGTGGTAACGGCATATCCTAAGGCTTTCTTTTCCTTTTTGATACCTAATCCGGTTACAACTACTTCTGATAATTCAACTCCTTCTGCCAAAATAACATCTATTACACTTGCAGCTCCAAGCTCAACCTCTTTAGGGTCAAATCCGGTGTAGCTGAAAACGAGCATAGTTGCGCCCTTTGGAACTTCCAAGGAATACTTCCCATCAAAATCGGTAACAGTACCTACTGTAGTTCCTTTTGCAAGGACAGTGGCACCGATTAGTGGGTCTGTACCGTCTGTTACGGTACCCGTGATTGTTCTTTGTGCCATAGAAAGTCCTATGACAAAGAACATCAGTGTCAAAACTAACGAGAGTTTTTTCATACTTAGTTCAATTTAATTAAAAAATACTAATTCAATATAACACTATAACGTTTGTAATTTTCATACCAAACGATTAAGTCGTCTTTGTAAAAACCGGCTGCTTTTCATACTAAATATATCAGCCAGAAATGTAGTTCATGGAAGCACCTGTGAATGCCTGATTCCCTATTAAAGGGGACTAGGTACACCTCAACTACGCACCAAAAGTACATTTCGCTGCCAACAAAGTTAAGGAAAAGTTAATTTTTTACAAAAAAAAGCCCCTTCAATCCGAAGAGGCTTCTTTTTACAAGATAGACAATTAGTTTGTTATTGAAATATAATTTCTTTTCAGTCAACACTTTAACTCAAAAAAGAAGATTATACCGCAACTTTAAACTTTTATTTCATTTAATTTTAAATCAGCACTAATTTTAAAATATTAGATTACAAAAATAAAAATATAAAAGATTTAGATTTCTACGCTAATTGGCATCAATAACATGGCCAGATCCCGATATATTAATATCCAGTTCAGGATGCCCTTTATAGTGTATATCTCCCGATCCTGCGATTCGTATTTTAAGGTACTCCAACACCCATACATCCGCATCACCTGAGCCACTAATTTTAATATTCATCGTCTGCGTTTCCAAATCAAAAGCATTTAGATTACCGGAGCCACTCAGCCTATAATCAAAATCAGCTGCAACCCCTTCCATATAAATATCTCCAGAGCCGGACACCTTACAATCAATACTTTCCGAATCGACCGCCAAGTCAAAATCACCACTCCCGGAAACACTCAAATCCAAACGATCCGATACTATCGTATTTTCACTATGAATATCCCCCGACCCTTGTATTGACAAGGCAGCTATTTCAGGTATCGTAATGAAAATTTTCATATTGCCTGCGTGCTTTAGGCAACGATCACTTTCTATCCTCCATTCTCCGGAGAAGACATCCAAATTTAGCTCATCAATGATATTTTGCCTGCCCTCGACCACGACTTCCTGCTCATCGCCTTGTGTCAAATACACATCAGCCGATATATCAAGGCTAATTTCACTAAAAGCATCCAAATCTAAAGTCTGAGAAACAATGTCTCCCGTTCCACGGACACATCGACCTGCACCGCCCTCATCAATTATGACACAAGCAGGGAAATAAATTACGAATACTATTAAAGGCATTATAGCCCATTTTATATTTTTCATTTTTATTTTTTTTAAAATTTCAAATAGCCCCTATCTTAATCTCTAACTCCTTTTTGCCATCGCCTCCAGCCAAACCAGCCAAACCTCAAGGAAATACTAGCGGTCGCTCCACTAAAATCCTGGTTTTTATAACTACTATCCGCATTTACACCATTGAGGTATCTATATCCGATTGTACCGGTGAGGTGCATCCAGGAGGTAATATTCAACTCTGCTCCAACTTCGGGTGTCAGGACAAAAACGCGGTCTAAATCCCAATAAGTAGCCGTACTTTCCTTGATATCCAGTGCTCCCCATCCGATTCGTGTAGTGCCATAAAGGTGTAGTAATTTATGAGGCATATAAGTAGCGCCCAGCCAAAATCCACCGTGTGCCAATTTTATTTTATCCACATCTCCATTGACAATTAATTTTTCCACATCCAGTGAGGCTAAGCCATATCCGCCAATAAATATGTTATTGATAACAATCCCGCCACCGCCGCCGTAGGAGGGTTGGACATTGTCATTTAAGCCCATTTCCCAAATAGGGCCACCGAATGCACCGCGGACTTTGGCGTGTCTGAATAAGGTTTCCTGTTGTGCAAAAATCATATTAGTCGTAAAAACGATTGCAAGAATTAAAAATATTTTTTTCATGATCTTTTTTGTTTTAGACACAGCGCTGCCATGTCAATTGATGTTAATTAATTGAATAATAAGTAGGGTCGCCGCTCTTAAGGAATGAGCTAAAACCTCATTCCGGCATTAAACCCAATCCATGCTTTTAAATTAGTATTTTTGTTTTCTTTTTCCCAAAGTACCTTTGAGGGTGTAATTATACTTCCTTTTTTCTCCGATCCAATTGCAGTCAATTTCGAAAGCATCAAATAGCCGGTTGGTCCAAGGAATAAACTCGTTCTTTTTCCCAAATCAAATTCAAATAAAAGTCGAAATTGATTTAATAAATTCATTTTTTTAGTCCACTTTCTATTCTCATTGATATGTGTCGCCATGGCTTCTATATTAAGATGCGTTTTTCGTCCCAGTCGAATGGAGGATCCAAATCCATAACCAAGCCCCCAGCTCATCACTAATTCATCAGAAGTCGCATTTTCTTTATTCCAGGCTGTCGCAATATGAGGGATACTATAAAACGCCGCCACTCCCGGTTTGAAAGCAAAATTTGCGTGCAAGACATCCCCACCTGAAATTTCAAATCGATTATACCCTTTTTTGCTAAAACTGAATAACCCAATAGCAACCTTACTTATCGTATCCGAAATATTAATTAATCCAATTTGAACACCATCGACTCTTTTGCCGATATTCAAAAGGGAAATTTGCCCTTGTTTTACGGTATCCGCTTTATTAAACAGACTGGCGATCTGCCATTTAGCCAGACCATTAGCATGATTAAAAATGCTGGCAATCTGTGTACCATTGGAGTATCCATAATTATAATTAAAGATACCTGCCAGCTGCGTTCCTTTTACATTTCGTTCCACCAGATTAAAGCCACCTGTTATCTGTACGCCTTTCACACTTCCTCCTACGATATTACCGACCAAACTCACCTGCGTACCCACCACACTATCTTTAACAATATTGCCTAGACCAGCGATCTGCACCCCTTTGACATTATGATGCGTTTTATTAACCAATCCCCCTACTTCCATTCCATTTACATTGCCACTTTCTCCCCAAAGGATGTTTATAGAGAGGTCACTTACTTCATTTTTATAACTTTCTGACCGGTGTTTGAAGAAAGACATCAAGCCTATTCTAACATGATAGGGATCCTCCTGGTATTCCTCTAAATCATAAGGCTGCGGCTCCATCCATCCAATCGGAATTTCAATCACCCGATTACCTCCGGGAAGAGTCGCCTGCTCTTTTGCAGGAAGCGGTTCAACTGGCTTGTTTTTAGAACGAAAAATTCTTTTTCTTTTTTGTAGTGCTAATTCATCCAATCGCTCCTGTTTTCCCCGGTCTAACCTTAGCACTATTTGTCCGGCAATTTCTTTATAGACGATCGGACTGGCCTCAAATAACTCATCCAGAACCACCTCCAATGGATAGTTCTTCACAGAAATAGAAATGGGTTTATCAATGGGGATAAAATCAGCACTATAAGAAAAAAAGACCGCATAACGACCACTAATATCATCCAATACACGACCTAAAGGTACTTTATCATAATCCAAAGTAACCAGTTGGCTCATTTGCTGTGCACTAAGCCTACACAGATTAAAAGATAATATTACGAGTATGAATAGGACTTTTTTCATTATTGACATCCATTTCCACTAATAAGAATTTGATTTCCGGATTTTTTTACTTTCAATTCCATCGAATAAGTCATGACATTTAAGACGTCATCCAATTGAGGTTTGGTAAACTTCCCCTGATATTTACAGTTCATTATTGCCGGATTTTCGACTACAATCTTCACGCCAAAATACGCCTCAATACTTGGAATCACTTCCTTTAACGGAATCTGATCAAAGAATAATTCTTGCGTTTTCCAAGCGATAAAATTTTCATCGACATTTAGTGCTTTTTCAACTTTTTGCTGTTTTTCATGAACAACACCTACCTCTCCCGGCACTAGAATGACCTTTTGATTTTCCTGCTCATTGTTCTCAACAGACACCTTTCCCGTTTTTACGGTCACCACGATGCTATCCACTTGTTGATAGGCCTTCACATTGAAAGACGTACCCAATACCCGAATAGTTGCATTTTTGGACAAAATTGTAAAAGGGTGCTGCTCATCTCGCGTCACTTCAAAAAAAGCTTCTCCCGACAATTGAAGTGTCCTTGGCTTAAATTGGTCGTTATAAGATAGCCGTGAATTTTCGTTTAACCAAATATGACTACCATCCGGCAAAACCACTTCCTTCACTTCTCCCAATGCAATTACTTCAAGCACCTCTCCATTATCGGTCAACCACCAGCCGGCAATTATCAGCAACAATACTGCCGCAGCTATGCGCCACCAATTAGACCGGGCTGTTAGTGGGCGAATAATTGCCTCTTTTGAATCTGGGGTTATTCCCGCTTCAATTTTAGCCCATGCCAATTCAGTATCTGTTTGAAAATCGTCCTCTTCACTGGAAAGACTCCAAATTTTCACTACTTCTTCAAAGAACTTTTCATGCTCCTCCTGCTCTTTGACCCAGGCAAATAATTCCTGTTTTTCAGATGTTGAGATATCATCTGAAAGGTACTTAGCAATTAATTCTTCCGGTAAAAAATGCTCCATTCTTTAATTCTTTCAATGGTATGATGGCATAAGGAATGGGTTACCCCTATGTTTTTTCAAACTAAATGTAAATTAATCCAAATTATTTATGGATTTCCGGTTGCGGAGTTTAACTGCAACGCCAATGATATGTAAAATCGATGTATCCTGCTTTGATAAATACTACAGCAAAGTGAAGAAAAATTGAGTTTAATGCTCTACAATATCTTTTCGTAACAAATCATTGGGGTTAATAATAGGCAGGAAAAAATTACTCAATACAGTCCCCTGTACTGCTCCAATCACCTCATCCAACAATACCACCAATTTGGAGAGGGCATCCTTCAACTCAGGTTTTTCACTACAATGAAGCAAAAAATTATCTGTTTCATTTTCCGGCTCTCCATCCCATCTCACCGTATAAAACTTACAGGCGGCTCCTTCATCATCCCAAACGACAGGTTAAACACAGGTGATACGGTAGCAGCACTTGCGATTTAGCCATTGTCCTGCTCCCGCTTTCTTTTTATTTCAGAATTTCGCTTTTCTCATTAATCCAATCCCGTATTTCCCCATAATCTATCTCACCAGATGCTATTTTAATAACGAACTCATATTTTTCTTTTTGATTTGCACTAATACCTTTTTTGTCTTTCATCAAAACCAATCTCATCATAGCATAACCAGTCCGCTTATTTCCGTCAACAAATGGATGATTTTTTATAATACTTTCAATTATCGCTGCTGCTTTAGATTCGCTCGTCTCATAGAGTTCTTTTCCGTCAAAAGTCTGATATGGTCTCTTGATAGCTGATTCTAATAATCTTCGATCACGAACACCTTCAGCTCCTCCATATTTCTTGATTAGAACTTTATGAACTCCTAGTACTACTTTAATTTTAATCATTTCGCTAATTGCTTGAGTACCTGGTTATCCTCCTGCATAATTATACTCAAATTAGTGGCAGTCTCCTCGTCTAAATTCGTTAAAATTTTCATCTCTCTCAGGTACTCCAGTACGTTAATTACTGAAACTTCTGTCATCTCGTCTAAAAGTCCTATAATTTCAGCCTTTGCCTCTTGAATACTCATTTTTTTTGATTTTGAATCTAATATACAATATACATAATTATGCTTTTTCGCACAACTTTATTTTAAGATTAATATTTGATTTACATATTTTTATTTCTTAGTGCCAACCCATATTTTCCAGTAATCCTTTCCATGTCTATTTTTATAACGTCCCATGAAAGATTTTTGGTCAATGGTGAGACTGAGAATAAGCCAAAGTCCAACTATTTTTAAAAGTACACTAATGATTAGAAATGGACGACTATCTAAATGGTCAAAAAAAGATTCAATTACTTCCATTCCTTAGGTGTTTTAGTATAGTTAATTATGTTTGGGCAATTAGTGAGGTAGAACAATACAAATATATTCACTTTTAAGTTAATTTACAACAATTTCATCGTCTAAAATGTTCTTGTAAAATCAGTAACGCCCCATTTTGAGAATCGATAGTTTACCCTATTAGTACATAGCTACTAAACCTAAAAATGTTTAAACGCAGGCTTGTAATTTATTTAAATCAAAGTAACTAAAACACGGTTTCTCTTCTAAAAGCAGATCTATTCTTCTCAATAATTAGAGGTAATCAATAAATCTAAATTAGTGTATTTAATACTGAATCTACGTCCTAAATATTCATTCGTCAGGCATCCTTTATAGGTATATACACCATGACGTAAACCAAATTTTGAAAAAAACAAGCGCTCAATACTGGCGACATTACCGGCTTTTAGTAAAATAGGAGTCAAGATATTACTTACTGCCGCAGAAGCCGTTCGGGGTACATTCGAGGCAATATTGGGAACACAATAATGAATGACATCGTGTTTGATAAAGGTAGGTTTTTGGAGAGAAGTCAATCGCGATGTTGCAATACAACCGCCCTGATCGATACTCACATCTACGATGACAGCCCCCTGCTTCATCCTTGATACCATTTCTTCACTAACGATGATGGGCGTCCTACCCGATTTGGCGTGTAGTGCACCAATCACAACATCTGCCTGTACTAATTCTTGTTCCAAATAAACCGGATTCAATACAGAGGTAAAAAGATTTCGCCCCAACTGTTCCTGAATTCGCCTAAGTTTGTAAATATTATTATCAAAAACCCGAACTTCGGCGCCTAATCCAATGGCTACTTTTATGGCGTTTTCAGCAACGACTCCTGCCCCTAAAATAACGACTTTAGAACTTGGAATCCCCGATATTCCTCCCAATAACATACCTTTTCCGCCATCCTGACTCATCATCAACTGAGCAGCAATATGCATCGCGCTAATACCGGCAATCTCACTCATAATACGCACTATGGGAAATGCGCCGGAGCTATCCTGAATATACTCCATAGCCAAAGCAATGATCCTCTTTTGCCGAAGTTTATTAATATATTCTTCTGTAATAATTGGCAATTGGAGTGGGGAGATCAACAACTGATTGGGGTGCATTAATTCAATTTCCTCAACAGTGGGAGGAGCGACTTTAATGATGACATCCGCCTTATATACCTCTTCGGGGCTATAAACAATCTCAGCTCCGACTTCAGAATAATCTGAATTGGTAAAATGCGAACCCAAACCTGCTTCGTTCTCAACCAACAATCTATGCCCATTGGCAATTAAGGTAACCACAGAGGAAGGAACCAAAGCAACCCGCATCTCCTGCAGGGTAATCTCCTTGGGAATACCAATAGACAAACTTTTATTTTTATGCTTGATTGGAAGCAACTCTGTTTGTGGCTCATACCCCGCCTGGGTAAATTCCCTGGGAACCGGAATCTTTTTTTCTTGATCGCTCATATTACAAAAATAACATTTTTCGGGAAAAATCCTCCTCTAATACTATTTTTATCTCTACGACATCCTCCGGAAGCAATGGTTTTATTAATTCTGGCCATTCTATCAGGCATATTTCACCACTATCCAGATACTCTTCCATACCAATATCCATCGCCTCCTGTATATCCTCCAACCGATAAATATCCATGTGATAAACGCGCTTTTCCTCTCCTTGTTTTGTTTGATACAAATATTCATTCACAATAGAAAAAGTAGGGCTGGTAACGGCTTCCTCCACTCCGAGTTTGTCACAAATAATTTTTATAAAAGTCGTCTTACCTGCACCAATCTCTCCTTCAAAGGTGACTATTTTTCGATCCCCCATATAGGACAACAACGACGCTGCCGCCGGCTCTAAATCAGCTAATGTCTGGATTAATATTTCTTTCATTGTTTTTTTTGGTAATGCACCAAATGTAATGCTGCCTCAAAAGAGGAAGTCACTCAAAGTCCCTTTTTAAATAATATTGGCATTACATTTAGTACATCACCGTTTTTTTAGTTAAAAGCCAGCCTGCATCACCTCTAATTACCTCACTACAAACCCATCCCCCATTTCCGAAGGAGCAGCGACAAACGCCAACTCACCTTTTGCATTTTCAGCCATTAAAATCATGCCCTCTGAGTGTACTCCACGTAATTTTCTAGGGGCGAGATTGACTAATAAAACAACTTTTTGACCAATCACTTCCTCTGCAGCAAAAAATTCGGCAATACCTGAAACGACTGTTCGTTGTTCTGTTCCGATATCAACGGTCAATTTCAATAATTTTTTTGCTTTGGGCATTTTCTCTGCGGTGAGGATTGTCCCTGTTCTTAAATCTAATTTTGTAAAGTCATCAAACTGAATTTCAGATTTTATTTCCGGGCGGTCATTTTCTTTTTCAGCTTCTAAAACTGCAATTAACTTTGCTTTTTGCTCTTCGATGATCGCCAGTCGGCTGTGGTCTTTTCTATCGTGAATTTTGGCAAACAAAATAGAAGGTTCGCCAATTTTATGCCCGGATTCAAGAACGGCTGCTCCTGTATTTAATTTTTCGATAATATCTGCTAAGTCTCCATTTTTTAAATTGGGTAAATTTAGCATCTCCCTTAATCGCTTAGATGTAAATGGGATAAATGGCTCGATCAATGCCGTCAAGGTGTTCACAATTTGCAAAGCGACAAAAAGGTTCTTTTTTACCTGCGGACTATCCGGCTCTGCTTTCCATATTTTCCAGGGAGCCGCATCCTGTAAGTAAGTATTTCCGTAGGAAGATATTGCCAATACTTCTGCTAAAGCCTGCTTGAATTGAAAGCGTTCAATATGTCGTTGA
>CAZNCI010000104.1:0-4520 GCA_964571475.1 uncultured Saprospiraceae bacterium
TATGGCTAATTTAACGAAAGAAATGCTAAAACTTGCCGGTTTTGATGCCCGACTTACCTGGTTGGGGACCAGTGATTTGCCTTATACCTATGACACCCCTTCTCTCGTCGCCGACAATCACATGATCTGTACCGTTGTACTGGACAAGGAGAAACTATTCCTGGATCCTACCGAGAAATATAGCGATTTTGGCACCTTTTCCAATCGAATTGAAGGAAGAGAGGTATTGATTGAAAATGAGGACAAATATATCGTCACAGAAATTCCTGAGGTATCCCCTCAACAAAATAAAGCGTCTATACTTCATGAAAGCCAATTGATTGGAAATCAAATAACAGGTAAAACGATGCATACTTATACCGGGGATAAAAAAACGGCTATTTTGAATACCCTGGCGAGTATCCCTAAAAAAAATCAGGAAAAATTTTTAAACCAAACAACCTCTCCTAATCACAAGGACATATCATTGCATTTAACCAACCACCCCGACTTCTTTAAAAGAGACAGCGCGCTACTGCTTAAATTTGATCATGAAATTAATAATCATGTCCTTGACCTGGGAAATGAATTATACATTAATTTGGAAATGGATTTTTATCTAGCTGGGTTTGAGTTGGAAAAAGACCGAAATATACCCTATCGGTTTTCGGGAAAAACGCTAACTGAAGTTGAAACCGTCTTCACTATCCCAGCAGGCTGGAAAGTCGAATATTTGCCGGAATCACTGGATTTTAACCGGGATAGTTATCATTTTAAGTTTAGTTATGAGGAAAAAGATGGACGGATTTATTATCACCAATCTATTGAATTCAAAAAATTATTTCTCTGGCCCGGTGAATTTGCAATTTGGAATGATAGCCTCAAAGAGATAAAGGCATTTTACGCAGATTACATCATATTAAAAAAGTAGTAAAAGTCTCCATCATTTCCTGAACAAAAAGGACTTAGGCAATTAAAAATAAATAGCAAAAATCATGAAACCATTAAAAGCTTTTCTATATTTATTTCTTGTTCTATCCGTGAATGTATCGCTGGCTCAGGGAAGTCATTTGCAAAAAAAGCAAAGAAAAAAATCACTCAAACTTCAGGAAAAAATTGACAGGCTAGAGGATGAAGATTTTAATGTCTATACCGCCCCCCCTCAATATAAAGACGAGCCAATGGTCATCCTTTGTCAAAAATATTATATTGCTTTTTTTTCAGGATCCTATTCAAAATATTTTGCGCCTCCCTTGCCCGACTTACCTGAATCCCGTACAGCAGTAGTATTAACCCGAAAGCGACTACTTCTAAAAGAACAGAACATCGTTAATCAATTTTCTGAATTCTATTATTCCCAAAACAGTGCCGTCGGAGCAAAGGTTATCAAACCAGACAAAAGCGTTGAAACCGTTGATTTTTCTGAAGCAATTCACGTCAAAAGTAAGGTTCCTGCATTTTACAAAAAAGATTACCAGTTCAAAGATTATTACAAAATTGCCATCCCAAATCTTGAGGTGGGGGATATTTTTGAATATTTTACGCTCGATTACATAAGTTCTAACGGTGTTATTGAATTAAGTAGTTCTCTTTATGCTGATTATCCCATCGTTTATCAGCAATACCTTGTAGAAGCTTATAAGTTGACGACTCCAACTTTAAACACACCAAAAGGAACTCCAGCCTTTAAAAAAACTCAAGAACGAAGATACAGTTTCTTAGGCGACACAGATGCTCTGATAGAGAGTTTCGTTTTCCAAGATAGTCTAAGGGATGCAAGGAATCGAACTCAATGGAATTTTTTTTATCAAAGGGAGCCCACCATAAAAATGAGTTCCAGCCAGCCATCACTCCACCCAAAGAAAAGTGCTTACGATGAGCGCATTGATTTAAAAAATAACAAACGGGTGTCATTTTGGAAAGAAAAGCCTTCTTTTCTTATAAAGGAGGTGAAGAAAAAAATACGCTTTACATCCTTAAAATCAAAAACGGTAGAGGAAAGATGTAAAATCCTTTACCATGCAATAAAATTCCAGACAATAAGTTCGGATAAAACACAAGCATTTTCCTATCATTTAGCAGGGAGAAAAGAAGTATTTGACAGTTATAAGGACATGAAATTTGAGCATTATTTTCAAATAGATGGCAAAACATTTGCCAACATTTTTTATAATTTACTTAGAGCAAGTGCGGTGGAATCACAGCCCGTTATTTCCGTACCTAAAAATAAAGCAAGCATTCATGATGTAGGTATGTATAGAGAACTGGAATATGGCGTTTTTGTGCCGGCCATCAATAAATATTTCTGGGCACCAAACACCTATTCTTTAGTGGGGGATACACCAGCCAACCTAACAGGCTCGACCGCCCTTATATTCGATCGAAAAGGCAAAAGCTTCACTCCAAGGGAAATTGTACTCCCTTCATCCAGACCCGAAGATAATACCATCCACACAAGCCTTAGTATCTCCATCAACCCGGATCAAACGCTAGCGATAAAAGACAGCGTTCGCCTAAATGGTGCTTTTCGAGAAAGATACAGCCCTTTGTTTTTCTACGGCATGGAGATCTTTCCCGAATTAAAGCAACAGAAGGCCTCAAAATTTAAAGTAAAACAGATAAAAACCAGGATCATAAAAGACAATGTTGAAGAACAGGAGCTTAAACAGGCAGGAGTTAAAGAGTGGCTGGCAGATGAATATCAGGTTGACACCCTTCTGCACTACGAAGTTTCTCCTTTTGAAAAGACCAAAAAAAGTGGTGTCTTAGAAGTGAATTTTGAATTTCAATCGAGTGATTTTCTTCAAAAAGCAGGACCTCATCTAGTGCTTAATGTTGGCGCTTTAATTTCATCGCAGGTCGCATTGACTGAAGAGGAAATAAAAGGGAAGGATAAAGACATCGAACTTGGATTCGCCCGGCAATTTATTTACGATATAAAAATAAAATTACCGGAAGGTTATAAAGCTCAGCATCCCGATAAGTTGGCGGTGCACAAAACGAATGACAGTGGTACTTTTATCGCTGACCTCCACCAGGAAAACGATATGCTTTACATTCAGGCAAAAAAGGTTTATAAAAAGGAAAAAATCCTGGCTAAAGAATGGTCGCAATTGGTGGAAATGTTGGAAGCTGCCTATAATTTTTCACAGGCAAAACTCATTTTAAAGAAGAATTAATTTTGCTTTAGGAATGAGTTGAAAGTAAAAAAATAGCATTCTGGTGCTGAACCTGAATCTAAAAAAAGCCCCAACAATAATTGTCAGGGCTTTTGTACATCAAACATGAGAAATAAAGCGACTATGCTTATATTTTATTTATATCAACAGTTTTAATCATCATATTGTACCAAATTGTACTTTTCAATAATGTTAATCAGCTTTTGATCGTAGGAAGCATCCTTACTGTATCCTTCTTTTTTTAGCAATTTACTCCACGTTTTATAATTGGCATTTTTAGCGACGAACGGACCATAGGTATCGTGCAAATAGATACTATGCGCCCGCCAGTTTGCCCAGGCACTTTGGTAATGCTTACCCGCCATTGGGCGTCCGAAATGATTATTATCCTTTTTAGCCATCCTGGACTGACCGGCGCCACTTTCGAGGATAGCCTGTGCTAACTTCACACTGACAGGGATTCCAAATTTATCGTATTCCACTTCGGCGACCTTAGCGAAACGCTTAATGTATCTGGCGACTTCTTCATCTGAGGGTGTCAGTGCCACGGATTCAGTCTTTTCTTTTTTGACCAAAAATGAAACAGGGCTTGCCATCCCAAATTCGGAAACGGTCGTTGTTTCAACCTTTGAAATTGGGCTGCTAAGGGGAGCTTTCATATTCACCGAAAAATTAACATCTTTTCGAAGAATAATAAAAAGCAATAAGGCGGCAATGGTGAGCTTCACCCAGGGAATTTTCACTTCACTCTTAGCGGTAACACCCGAAATTAAGCTGTGAATTAAATACTTCAGAAAAATAAAAATACGCCAAAGCCCATTAAACAAACGACTGATCATGTTCCTGACGTCAATATTAGGCAGCACGAAATAAGTGTGATCCTCTCCTTTAAGAAATCCTTTTCGGTATGGTTTATTAGCGTGGGATGAGGCGGAAGACTGATTGTAATGCTTGTACATAAGTGAAATTTTTAAGTTGTCAATAAAAAAAGATAGTCCGAATCCTCATTTCTCTCGTTTGTTATTGTTTTACAAATGCAATATTATATACTTTTTGTTTTAAATGCAAATATTTTTAAAACTTTTTGTTTTTAATTGTCAAAAATAATTTCCACTAAAACATAAAATGTTAGTTAACAATAAGTTATAATTTAACTATTTTTTTGCCTAATTTTTTATTTGGCCTAATTTCGTGTCATTTTAAAGCGCTGGAAACGCGGTATTCCCTCTTTTAAATTACACACAGAAAAATTAAGGGTGGTGTACTAAATGTAAAGCTAATATCACCGCCACGAAACTTGTCCCACAGTTATGAGGGATACACAACCAAATTAAGTAGTAGATTTTTTCTAAAAATGCGGAA
>CAZNCI010000104.1:4620-11240 GCA_964571475.1 uncultured Saprospiraceae bacterium
CCTGCAAAAATGTCATCAATTATCAAAAATCTATTTTATTGCTAAAAAAAAGCAAATTAATTCTAATAAGTGTCTTATATTCGCCTTTGCCTATCAATATTAGTACGACAATTTATATTAGGGATACTTAAAAAACATTTAATCAATAGACTCGAACAAGGTCCCCTATCAGGACTTATACACTACACCATGGGGATCAAATACCTAAAACATAGAATCGGCTATCTTAATTAGTATTAATAATTATTTAGAAAATGAAAAATATTGGTAAATTCGTCTTCATTCTGGGGGTTATCATCACTCCTTTCCTACTGAAGATGTCCCAGACCTGGGTCAAAGCAAATAACGAGTCCTCCTACCAAAAAGTCCGGGAAATTAGGATGTTCACCCATCTACCATTGCCAGAAGGTTATAGTGATTTCTTTGCAGCATCGGGTGAATGTGAAGTCTGCCACGGATTTGATACTGCCCATATCGCAAGTGTAGATCTTTTGGGCAATGATATTAACTTAGTAGATGATTGGCGGTCGTCCATGATGGGCAATTCCGCGAGAGATCCTTTTTGGCAGGCCAAAGTCAGCCACGAGGTCAGCGTTCATCCGGAGGCACAGGAAGAGCTCGAAAGTGTCTGCACCACCTGCCATGCCCCAATGGCCAGGTATAATGGCATTTTCAATGGTCAGGAGCACTATTCAATGGCAGAAATGCGTGCCGACCCACTGGCAATGGATGGCGTTTCCTGCCTTGCCTGCCACAAGCAAACAGACGAACGCCTGGGTGATGAACACTCTGGCAGTTTACATTATGCTGCTGCACCTGTCGCCTTTGGTCCTTATCAGAGCCCCCTCAACAGTCCGATGGCTCAGGAAACGGGCTATAGTCCGTTGTATTCCCCTCACATCAAAGATTCGGGCATTTGTGCGGGTTGCCACAGTTTAATTACACCAACTGTGGATCTCAATGGAGCAGCGACGGGGCAGACATTCGTAGAACAGGCGACTTACCATGAATGGTTAAATAGCGTTTATAACGATGTGCAATCCTGCCAAAGTTGCCACATGCCTGCGATAGAGAAGGGGGATGTATTCCTCGTTGCCGGATATGAAACGGAGGCCAGACCCAAATTTGCACAGCACACTTTTGTAGGGGCCAATACCTTTATGTTACAAATGCTGAGAGACAATATTGATTCTTTGGGCTTAACAGCTTCTGAAGACCAATTCAACGAGTCCATCGCAAAAGCCAATGATATGTTACTTAATAAATCGGTACAATTGGATGTTGAATTACTCCAGAGAACCATTGATACGGCCTATTTAGAATTAGATATAAAAAATATAGCCGGACATAAGTTTCCATCGGGTTACCCATCCCGCAGAGCCTTTGTCAAATTGACGGTAACAACAGAGGACAGCACCGTTATTTTCAACTCCGGAGCATGGGATGACCATTACGAAGTCATCGGACAGGATCCATTTTTTGAACCTCATTACGATACCATTCGTTCAGAAGATCAGGTTCAAATTTACGAAATGGTCGTGGCTAATATCGAAGATCAGCGCACGACGGTTTTGGAACAAATGGCTTATCCCTTGAAGGACAATAGACTCGTTCCAGTTGGGTTCACCTCCTCGCATGAGGTTTATGATACGGTTGCCATTGCCGGAAAAGCAATGACGGATGAAAATTTCAACAAAGAAGATGGCGTAGAAGGAACGGGGGGAGATAAATTATACTATCATATTCCTCTTAATGGGATTGTTGACGTATTGGAAGTGACCGCCCAAATTTATTACCAAACAGCTCCCCCGAGATGGATGGAAGAAATGTTGGCAACCAATACACCCGAAATATTAAAATTCAAGGCGATGTTTGAACAATCAGACAGAGCTCCAATCAAGGTAAAAGAGAAAAAAATCACCTTGGATTTATTTGTCAACACCAAGGATGTCGATGCTGCAAAAAAATGGCTTCAGGAAGCATATTTTTATCCGGCAGAAGCGAGATTGGGTGTAAATGTTGAGCAGCCAACAAAGGTTGATGTTTTTAATATGGATGGCAGGCTCATACAGCATAAAGACTACCAAAAGGGTCTGATTAACATCCAGCTTCATGGAAATTCAGGCATTTACTTTATTAAATTCCAATCCAAAGAAGGGCGCATTTATACCAAAAAAATAATTTTGTAACTTTGTAATCGAAATCAATCATTTTCATATAAAAAATTACTCATGAAAAAAATCTACTTACTTTCAATTTTTCTTTTTAGCCTCGTCTCTTCTCAGGCGCAGGAAGTTTCTTTCACTGCTGATACACAAACTATTCAGGAAGGCTCTTACGAAGACTGTGTCGTCGATATGAATGGTGATTTTTTGGATGATATTGTCAGGGTTTTATCGGATGGAATAAAAGTCTATTTCCAACAGGAAAATGGCGGATTTTTAAGCCAAAAATTTGACATAGCCTTATCCAACTACCCCACCTGGAGTGCCTGCGCTGGTGATTTAAATGGAGATGGCTACAATGATTTATTATTTGGAAGCGGATCAACTGTCTCATTTATACTTTCGCAAAATGAGGGAGCCTCCTATGTCGAACAAGTCATGCCGGAATATATTTTCTCCCAAAGATCCAGTATGTTTGATATTGATAATGATGGTGATTTGGATGCCTTTGTCTGCCATGATGTCGATCAAAGTCGTCCTTATCGCAATGATGGAACCGGTCACATGACTTTTGATCTATCCCTTATGCCAACAGCCAATTTAGCCGGTAATTACTCCATATTATGGGTGGATTATGACAATGACTGGAATACCGATTTGTTTATCACAAAATGCAGACAGGGCTCTACCTCCGGAGACATCGAGAGAACAAACCTAATGTATCACAATAATGGCGACGGCACTTTCACTGAAGTGGGCGCAGACATTAATATGGATGATAATGCACAGAGCTGGTGCACCGTCTTTGAAGACTTTGATAACGATGGAGACTTTGATGCTTTTATCGTTAATCACGATTTTAAAAATAGATTTATGCTCAATAATGGGGACGGTACTTTTACGGACATTATTGATAATACGGGAATCGACCCCTATGATTTGGGTGCGTGGGAAAATACTTCCGCAGATTTCAATAATGACGGATACCCTGATATTCTATCGCAAATGTCCAAAGAATTATACCTAAATAATGGGGATTTAACCTTTACTGCTTATGATATGTACCCCTCAAATGGAGCTTTGGGGGATTTAAATAACGACGGCTTTGTGGATATTGTATCAGGTGGAACCATTTATTTCAATAATGGCAACTCCAATAACTGGATAACCATTAATACGGAAGGAATTGAAAGTAACAAAAACGGGATTGGTGCTAATGTGGCCATTTATGGTTCATGGGGTAAGCAGATGAAAGAAGTTCGCTCCACCCAAAGTTTTAGTCCATTAAATTCAATGGGCCTGCATTTCGGAATTGGTCAGGCAACTGAAATTGATTCTATTGTTGTAAAATGGCCTTCTCGTGAAAAAACCACTGTTGTCAGCCCCAATATCAACACAAGTATTACCATAGTGGAAGCATCCTGCTTATTGGCGGGAACAGAAATCCAGCTAAGTGGTCCGACGGAGATTTGCGAAGGCTCTTCTGTCACCCTTACTGCTCCCGAAGGCTTCTCCTCTTTTATCTGGTCAAATGGCGAAACAACCCCTTCTATCGAAGTAAATAGTCCGGGTAATTATAGTCTCATTTCAAAAGATGAAGAAGGCTGCTCATCATTATCTAATAAAGTGGTGGTTTCCTATGTCATTGACCAACAGCCCGTCATTGAATTAGCCGGAGATAATATTTTTTGTCAGGGAGGAGCAGCCACTTTAAATCTAATTGAAGGCAGCAACCCAGTCTGGTCCAATGGCATGACTGGTAATAGCATTGAAGTAACTGAATCGGGAACTTATACAGTGACAACAGAGGCAATATGTCAGGATGGAATCACCTCCGAGCCGATTACCATCACTTCACTGGAGACGCCAATGCCCAGTGAGTTGGAAGTTGAGTTCTCCGGCGTTTTAAACGAAACCGCCACGCTAAGCCTGACAGGAGATCAAATCACCTGGTATGCAGACTTTGAGCTACAAAACGAAATTGGAAGTGGTTCTCCCTGGGTCACACCTCCTGTAACGGAAGACACCTATTATTTTGCGACTAATTCAATGGATCACCCAGGCGGATTCCAACAGGGCGGAAAGCCTGATATTACAGGAAGTGGAGGGACGCCTAGTACCTTTGCCTATTCTTATTTTGATGCCTGGGAAACATTCTTCCTAAAATCAGTGGATGTATTTGTTCCTGATTTCGCTCCCGAAGGACAAAGAACCATCCAGCTTATGACTGCCGAAAACGAGAAATTAGAAGAAGTCGTAGTAGATGTTGTACACGGGCTTAATACGATTGACCTCAACTGGCAAATTCCGGAAGGCACCAACCTTTCGCTCCGTTGTCCTGAAACGGAATTATTCAGAAATGATGGAGGAGTCAACTATCCCTATCCCCTTGGAGATGTAGGAGAAATCACTACCTCCATATACGGAAACGACTATTATTATTTCTTTTACAATTGGATCATCAAAAATAAAGACATAAGTTGCACTTCCGAAGCATTGGAGGTCCAAATACAATTGGTAGATGTCAAAGAAATTCCCGAATTGAATGAATTTTCAATTGCGCCCAACCCGGCAACGGAATGGATCAATACAGAGTTCTCAGCCAATGAAGCAGGACAGTTGGATTTTTATTTATTTGACGCAACGGGAAAAGAGGTTAAACACATCCGACACATTCCTGTAAATACGGGCAATAATAAAAAAGCAATTAATGTTAATGGACTTGCCAGAGGCGTTTATAACCTTCAAATTACCATGAACGGGCACCAGTCTTCTGTCAAAATTATTTTACAATAAAAAGACAAACATAGCTATGACAAAACACGGAGAGTGCGCTATTAATTTAGCGTGCTCTTTTTTTATCAACTCATATTTCCTATCTTGCCAGCTCAATAAACAATTAAGAAAAATGAATTTCAAATATATCCTACTCATTCTCACTGCCATTTTGCAGCAACATTGTACTCCTGCAAAAATAGTCACGCCTCCAATTGCAGCACAAAACACCCAACTTCCCATTCCAAAAATTCAGGTAGGTGCCGAGCAAATGTCTGATTATCTTCCCATGCTGGCAGGAAAGAAGGTCGGCGTTGTTGTCAATCAAACATCCATGGTTGGTTCAACACATTTAGTAGATAGCTTATTGATTAGAGGCATACAAATCGCCAGGGTATTTGCACCGGAGCATGGATTTAGGGGGAAAGCCGATGCCGGAGCAAAAATTAAAGATGGCATAGATGAAAAAACCGGTTTGCCGATCACCTCTCTTTATGGAAAAAAAAGGAAACCCGGAGTCGAAGAATTCCAAGGAATAGATATCATACTTTTTGATATACAGGATGTGGGCGTAAGGTGTTATACCTATATCTCCACCATGACGCTGGTGATGGAAGCATGCGCCGAGCAGGGCCTCCCATTTATCATCCTGGATCGCCCCAATCCCAATGGACATTATATTGATGGTCCCATGCTTGACACCTCACTTCGGTCGTTTGTTGGACAAAATGAAACACCCCTCGTCTATGGTATGACAGAGGGAGAACTGGCGAAAATGATTATTGGCGAAAAATGGATTAATCAGGCGGACAAACTAAACTTCACCCTCATTCCCTGCGTCAATTACACCCATCATACCATATATGAATTACCCATCAAACCGTCCCCAAATCTTCCCAATCTACGCTCCATCTATCTATACCCATCTCTCGTATTGGTGGAGGGCACAACCGTCAGTGCCGGTCGCGGAACCAACCAGCAGTTTCAGGTAATTGGGCATCCAGATTTCACCAAAGGGGACTACACCTTCACTCCTACGCCAAGGGATGGCGCCTGGTACCCCAAACACAAAGGAAAAGTATGCCATGGCTATAATTTAACGACTATACCACTGGAAAATTTCCAAAAAAATGCTCATTTGAGATTGGATATTATCATGAACTTCTACCGCGATTTCCCCGATAAAAATAATTTCTTTATCGACAATAATTTCTTTGACAAACTCGCCGGAACAAAGGACTTAAAACAACAAATCATCCAAGGCAAATCCGAAGCAGAAATTCGTACTTCCTGGCAACCCGGGCTCAACGAATTTAAAAAGAAACGCAAAAAATATTTAATGTATATGGATTAACCCTATTCCAAACACAGGCAACACCCACTGTCAAACGAAGTCCGGAAATGGTGTAAGGCAAATTTGTTAAGGCTTTACCATTATAGGTTGCGCTTAGATTTTCGGGATTTAAGCCGCCAGACTGTTACCGTAGGCTTTAGCCATTCGTAATACAATATGTCCCAAAAGTCAAAAAGACGGGAGCATTTTAATTGGTTTTCAGTTCTCTTTCGACTGATTTCGCTATATAGGTGAAACACCTTGGGGAAAATCTTGTACTTTTACGTTCATAGTATGTGAATCTTTTGCTTCACTTCCTCTTTCGACTAATTTCTGCAATTACTTCA
>CAZNCI010000105.1:0-11227 GCA_964571475.1 uncultured Saprospiraceae bacterium
CCAGGTACTCCAGTCGGGCTCTAATGAAACCGAAATATTTCCATTTTGAGATTCGGCGTAGGTAATATTGGGATCATCCGGATTAAAGATAAGTTGAAATCCATCCCCGCCGTATAACCGAATCCAATCCGTATTTTCACTTTCCCCGCCTATGGAACCATTGTCCTGGCTGCCGCCAAAATACCAGTCGGGAAGGTGGGGATTATAGGCAACTCTGTAAAATTGTGTCGTAGGGGTATTGTCGATGTCAATCCAGTCAGACTCTGTTACGTCAGTTCTGTAAAGACCACCATCTGTCGCCAATAACCTATCACCGGTGTGCGTAAAAACTAAATCGTGTTTATCAGCATGCACAGGATATAGGCTTGTAAAGGGAATAGCCGTATCCCAATTACTTCCTCCGTCGATAGACTTCCACAAATTGACGCCTAAAATATATACTTCATCATCATTTTGTGGATTGACCCTTATCTGGCTAAAATACCAGCCAAAGCCTGCCAGAGGATTTCCTTCAAGTCCATTGAAAGACTCCCAGTCAATGGTTGGAGACCAGGATGCACCACCATCCGTCGTTTGATAAATATTATCTAACTGGCTGGATGAATTGACATAAAGTGCGTATAATTTATTGGCATTTGAAGTGGAAATGGCCAATCCAATTCTTCCTCTTATTTCGTCCTGGGGCAGTCCGGTTTCAAGTATATTCCAAGTCAGTCCACCATTGGTCGATTTGAAAATATTTGCGTTGGGACCGGCAACGATAGATTCGTGGTTATTGCGAATCCTATTCCATGAAGCGGCATAAATTACATCCGGATTGGTAGGAGATAAGACGAAATCAGAAATTCCGGCATCCGTACTGACAAAAAGCATTTGTGTCCAGGTTTGTCCGGCATCTGTGGATTTGTAGAAGCCTCGTTTGTCATTTCTGATAAAAGGCAGGCCCATTGCACTGGCATAAATGATATTGGGATTATCCGGGTGGACAATTATTTTTGAGATGATTCCCTGTTCCTGAAGTCCGATATTAACCCATGTTTCACCTGCGTCTGTACTTTTGTAAACGCCATTCCCTATGAAGGGATAACCAGATATATTGGGATCTCCCGTACCGACATAAATTGTAGTAGGATTGTTTGGATCAATGGCAATATCTCCAATGGAAAGGTAGGCATTGTCATCGAAAATGGGAAACCATGATTGGCCATGATTGGTCGTTTTGAAAATACCGCCGGCTGAAAATCCGGAATAGATGATATTTTCATTGCCCGGCTGAACGGCAATCGTATTAATTCGGGCTCCGATATTTACAGGACCTCTAGAAGTCCAATCTTCGTCTAATCCTGCCGGACCTCCTTTTTCTTGATGAAATGAAGTGGCTAATTGCAACGCATTTTTATAAGCCTTATGATTAAACTCACCATCTGGTCCCGCTCTTTGTATAAAAAAATGGTCGAGAGCTTCTGATTGTTGGATAGCAGGAAGTTCGGTGATATTAGGCGCTTGTTTGTTCGTGCAGGAGGTAATTATAAAAAAGAGAAACAAGACCAAAGCAAGTTGCGAAGTGAAAAATTGATTAAGCATTATTATTGGTTTTTTTATTAAAATTTTCAAATTCAAATTCAAATATTTCCCTGAATAAATTTTTGACCT
Source organism: uncultured Saprospiraceae bacterium (assembly GCA_964571475.1). Taxonomy (GTDB): domain Bacteria; phylum Bacteroidota; class Bacteroidia; order Chitinophagales; family Saprospiraceae; genus JALVDO01. The sequence goes on from CAZNCI010000105.1 coordinate 1,654, forward strand.
TTGATTTAACCTCTGTCATGTTTATCTCAAATGGCAGCTCTTTTTGCATGGACGTGACCGCTTTGTCCGCATCCGTAATACCACACGGAATGATATTGTCAAAGTGAGATAAAGTAGGTTTAACATTGAGCGCCAGACCATGAAGTGTGACCCATCGACTGAGGTGCACCCCGATGGCACATATTTTTCTTTCGGGATTGGGAAGCCAGACTCCAGTGTATTTTTTTATGCGCACAGCTTCCAGCCCATAGTGGTCAAGCATTTGAATAATGACCTCTTCCAGTGCTCTGACGTATTTATGCACATCCGTAAAAAAGCAATCTAAATCAAAAATGGGATAAACAACCAATTGACCCGGACCGTGATAGGTAATATCTCCGCCTCTATTTATTTTATAAAATTCAAAGCCTTCTTTTTTTAAAGTTGGATCATCTAGCAAAAGGTTATCGTCCGATCCACTTTTACCGAGGGTGTAAACGGGTGGGTGTTCACAAAAGATCAAATGATGCTTTTGCTGAATTTTAACTTTTGATTTTCGAGCTTCGAGTTTTTTTTCAATGAGTTTTTTATGGATTTTCGTTTGGTAATCCCAAGCTTCCTGATAGCTTATCAGACCTAAATCTTTGAAAATCACTTTTTCCATAATTACAGCTGGTTCAAATAAAAAAATAGGGCGTACCACTAAACGGATACGCCCTAATAACAATTTGTTATTAGCAAGATTACCTGTTTAATGACAGGTTATTCTTCGTCCAGGAAAGGATATCTATAATCCTTTGGTGGCACAAAATTCTCTTTAATCGTTCGAGGAGAAATCCAGCGGTAAAGATTCAAAACAGATCCTGCTTTATCATTCGTACCAGATCCTCTAGCCCCTCCAAACGGTTGTTGTCCAACGACAGCGCCTGTTGGCTTATCATTTATGTAAAAATTACCTGCTGCATTTTTTAAAATATCAGTAGCCAAAATTGTCATTTGACGATCATTAGAAAAAATGGCACCAGTTAAGGCATAAGGAGAAGTCTCATCTACTAAATGAAGCGTTTCTTCAAATGCATCTGCTTTATAAACATAAATAGTCAGTACAGGACCGAATATTTCTTCACACATGGTGCGATACTTTGGATCCTTTACGACAATAACGGTGGGTTCGATAAAATACCCTTTGGATTTGTCAAAATTTCCACCGGCGATAATTGTGGCATCTTTACTTTTCTTTGCTTCTGTTATATAGCTTGAAATGTTATTAAAGGCCTTTTCATCAATTACCGCATTCACAAAGTTAGTGAAATCTTCAGGATTTCCCATTTTAAAGGAAGAAATATCTTCGATTAAATATTTTTTCACGTCCGGCCATAGGTTGTCAGGGATGTATGCGCGGGAGGCGGCGGAGCATTTTTGACCTTGATATTCAAAGGCTCCACGGGCTAAAGCGGTCGCCACTTCTTTGGCATTTGCGGAAGCATGGGCCACTACAAAATCTTTGCCGCCTGTTTCTCCAACGATACGGGGATAACTTTTATAATTTTTGATATTTTCTCCAATTGTTTTCCATAATAATTGAAAAACCCCTGTACTTCCAGTGAAGTGTAAGCCGCCAAAGTCCTTATCCTTAAAGATAATATCTCCCGCAGTTGGACCACTAACAAATACCAAATTAATTACCCCAGGAGGCAGACCAGCAGCTTCAAATATCTCCATTATGATGGCTGCGCTGTAAATTTGCGCTTCTGCGGGTTTCCATATAACCGTGTTTCCCATTAAGGCAGGTGCCCCTGGTAAATTTCCGGCAATGGAAGTAAAATTAAAAGGAGTCAATGCAAAAACAAATCCCTCTAAGGGTCTGTAATCCAACCGGTTCCAAATACCGGGTGCACTTTCGGGTTGAATGCTGTATATTTCTGTCATATACTGCACATTAAATCGCAAAAAGTCACAAAATTCCGCAACGGCGTCAATCTCTGCCTGAAAGGCGTTTTTTGATTGACATAACATAGTTGCGGCATTCATTTTGGCTCGGTAAGGACCTGCTAAGAGATCGGCAGCTCTAAGGAAAATGGCTGCCCTTTCCTGCCATGGCATAGCCGCCCAGCTATCTTTTGCTGCCATTGCTGCCTTAATGGCCTGTTCTACATGGCTTTTATCTCCAACGTAATGTTCTCCCAAAGTCCTGCTTAATTCATGAGGAGGGTGGATGCTTACCTTTTTTTCGGATGTTATTTTCTTTCCACCGATAGTCATTGGGATGACAATATGTTGTGATTTCAACTCTTTTATTGCGGCTTTAAGTGCTACCTTTTCTGCACTTCCGGGGCCATAATTTAAGACGGGTTCGTTTTCTGCAATAGGTACTTCAAAAAATGCATTTGTCATATTTTTATATTTTTTACGCAGTAATATATTTTTATTAATTTCGCTGTAAAAATAACAGAAAAATGGATTAAAAACAGTGTATTATAGAATATTTATTAAATCTTTTATTTGATGAATAATATAGGTGGGTTGAATAGTTTGTTTGCCTGTATCCTGTCTGTGGTTATACCAGCAGGTGTCCAGTCCATATTGCTGTGCGCCACCAATATCTGCATGGATATTATCGCCAATCATTAATACTTCTTCTTTTGCGGGATGATTGATTTGCTCAAAGGTGAAATCAAAAAATGCAGTTTGTGGTTTGGCGTGTCCAATTTCTTCAGAAATGACAATTGTTTCAAAAAACCGGTGAATTTCAGTTCTGGCAAATCTGGGACGCTGTACATTTTTAAGCCCATTGGTAACCAACACAAGCCGGTGATTCTTTTTCACTTGTTCCAACAGTTCAATGGCTCCATCCAATAAAAAATGTGTTTGACTCAAAAAGGAAAGATAATCAGTCGAGAAAGTTTCAATATGGGCATTTTGGTCGATGCTGGTAAAAAACAGATCAAATCGCTTGTGTTTCAATTCAGCTTTTGTGATTTTGCCTTCTTCCAATTCCCGCCAACATTGGTGGTTGATTTTTTTATATAAATCTAACATATTGGGACTAAAGCCGATGTTCTGCCTGGCTAGTGCTCGTTCAAAAGCCTGAGCTTCTGACCGGTCAAAGTCAAAAATGGTATTATCGGCATCGAAAAAAAGCCATTTGTATTTACTCATGTTTGGTGATTTTTATTTGAGAAGGAAGAAAGGCTGCTGCGGTACCCCCCCCCTTGATAATTTCTCTTACGATAGAAGAGCTTATGTGGGAAAATTCGGGGCGACTAATCAGAAAGATTGTTTCCAGTCCTTCACCTAAAATACTATTTAACTGTGAAATGGTCTTTTCATAATCAAAATCAGAGGCATTCCGAAGTCCTCTTACAAGGAAATCAGCACCGATGCGTTGGCAGTAATGAGCGGTAAGCCGGTCAAAGTGATCGACCCTGATTCTCGGTTCGTCTTCAAATACTTTCTCTAACCACTGGATCCTTTGCTGTAAAGGAAATAAGTATCTTTTTGAGCTATTGACTCCAACGGCGACAATGATTTCGTCACAAATCAATAGCGCTCTTTTTATCAAGTCAACATGACCCGTTGTGATGGGATCAAAGGAACCGGGGAAAACGGCAATTTTTTTGTTTTTTTTAGCCATAATACAGAATATGTGATTTGAGCAACAAAGGTAATGCCTTTTATAAAGTCTCAAAAAAAGCCTAGTTGTTTTTTGGAATATTATGCGACATTTTAGTTTTCAGCTTTCGGGAAACTATTTTTTTATATCAATAAAAATACAAAAGGATATGACAGAAAGGGGGCTGTGCTTTTTTTTAGTAGTAGCTCTGGGGAAGCCTCTATAATAAAAATCGGCGGATTGATTTGTCGTTATTTGAATTAATTGACTACCTTTGTGCTCCGATAGACGGTCATATTCAGTGACCTAGTTTTTCTAATTTTTATTTAAAACGCAGACAGATGAGTCGAAAATTACTCTTATTATTTGCAATAATGATCTCTTTTGCAAGTGCAGGTACTTTATTTGCACAGGCAACAACAGCTTCTATTACAGGAAAAGTAGTAGATGCCAATGGAGAGGCATTAATTGGCGCTACAGTTGTAGCCATTCACCAGGCATCAGGTACCCAATATGGAACAACCACCCGTGGTGAAGGACGGTTTACCCTACCTAACTTACGTGTAGGCGGACCTTACTTAGTACAGGCTAGTTACATTGGATATGAAACGGCTAAATTTGACAAAATTCACCTTCAGTTAGCTCAAAAATTAAACTTGAGCTTTGAGTTAAAAGAAACGGGGGTGGTGATTGATGAAATTGAAGTCACTGCTAATTCGGATGGTATTTTAAACAACGAAAGAACAGGTGCTTCTACCAACATCAGTAATGATGTGATTCAAAAATTGCCTTCTATTTCACGTTCAGCAAAGGATTATTACCGATTGACGCCATCTTCTGACGGAAACAGTTTTGGCGGACGTAACAATAAGTTTAACAACTTTACACTAGATGGTTCTATTTTTAACAATCCATTTGGTTTGGATGCTGCAACTCCGGGTAGCCAGACCAATGCACAGCCGGTTTCACTAGACGCCATTGAGCAGGTACAGGTCAATATTGCACCTTATGATGTGACGCAGGCCGGATTTACAGGAGCGGCTGTAAATGCTGTAACAAAATCAGGAACCAATGATTTAAAAGGGACTGTCTTTGGATTCTACAGAAATCAAAATATGACGGGTCATAAAGTTGGTGATGATGATGTTTTTAAAGCTGATTTAAGTCAATTACAAACAGGGTTTAGTTTGGGTGGACCAATTGTCAAGGATAAGTTATTCTTTTTTGCTAATGCAGAAATTGAGCGACGAAGTGATTTAGGTTCTCAATATCTTGCAGCAAGACCTGGACTGACAGGAGGTAATGTTTCTCGTGTTGAAGCGGCAGATTTGGAATTGGTTTCTAAAACATTAAAAGATCGGTTTGGTTATGAGACTGGGGCTTATGAGAAATTTAACCACCGTACTGACAACGCGAAAGGAATTTTTAAACTGGACTGGAACCTTGCACAGGGACATACACTAACAGCTACTTATAACTTTTTGGATGCATCCAGAGACAAGCCGGCTCACCCCGAAGCCATCGGACGTAGAGGACCGGATTTGACTACTTTGCAGTTTGAAAATTCCGGCTATGCCATCCAGAATAAGATTCAATCTGGAATTTTGGAATTAAATTCTATTTTTGGAAGTAGTTTATCTAATCATTTTCAGTTAGGATTTACTGCCTTTAGAGATTCAAGAGCACCCTTTTCAACACCATTTCCTGTTATTAATATTTCAAAGGACGGAAGTAGGTATATTATTGCTGGGCATGAGCCTTTTTCAGTTCATAACAGATTACATCAGAATGTGTTTCAATTCACAGATAATGTAAGTATCTATGCCGGAAATCATACGATTACAGCCGGGGTTTCATTTGAGAAGTTTAGCTTCAGAAACTCTTTTAATCTAACGACCTATGCAGGTGTGTTTGGCGGTTATGCAAGCGTTGAAGATTTTGTCACCGCTGTAAATAATGGTGATTTGGATGCAGATGTGGCTGCGGCACAAGCTACTTTTGATCTATTTGGAGGGGACTCTACGGATGACTGGGGCGTTGATAAAGATCCGAATGCTGATGGATTTCAGGGCTGGGCTTTAGCTGAAACGAACGTAGGGCAGGCAAGTCTTTATGCACAGGATGAAATGGCTATTGGTGATAATTTCCTTTTGACGATAGGATTGAGAGTTGATAAACCATTGTACTTTGATACACCAACAAAAGCAAAAGAAAGTATTGATCGTAACTGTTGTTATGATCCAACTATTGTTTATCATGATGTGGATGGAAATGAAGTGAAATTAGATAGTGAGGTATTTCCGGATGCCAAACCATTATTGTCTCCCCGTTTTGGATTTAATTGGGATATGAATGGAGATAAGAGTATGATGATAAGAGGTGGTTCCGGGTTATTTACAGGACGTTTCCCATTTGTTTGGGTTGGAAACCAGGTAGCTAACCCCAACTGGTGGTTCTATACCTCTACGACACCCGACTTCCAATTCCCACAGGTATGGAGAAGTAATTTAGGTTTGGATACCAAATTCGCAGGAGGGTGGACCGCTTCTTTTGATGTTATTTACACCAAAGATGTACACGCTATGCTGGTTCGTAATTATGGTTTAAATAAGCCTTCAGGAACATTGAAAGACGTTGATGGACGACCTATTTATTTAGCGACTGACAGAAGTGCGCCTTTTGGAAATGATGCCTATGTGTTTACAAATACCAATATTGGACAATCATTCAATGCCTCTGTTCAATTACAAAAAAACTGGTCAAATGGATTGTTTACAAGTATTGCTTATAGCTTTCTTGATTCTAAGGATGCCAGTTCAATTCCGGCGGAGATTACGTCAGATGCGTTTGCAAGAAATCCAGCTTTTGGACACGTAAATGAAGCTGTTTTGGCTTATTCTCGTTACGGTAATCGCCACAGAGTAGTTGGAAGTGCTTATAAGAAAATCGAGTATGGTAAGATGGCGACCACTTTTGCTGTATTTTTTGAATATGCACAGGGTGGACGTTATAGCTATACTTATTCTGGGGATATTAACGGTGATGGCTCCGGTTTGAATGATTTAATTTATGTACCAACAGAGTCGGATTTGAATAGTATGACCTTTACAGATGATACTCAAAGATCTGCTTATAATGAGTACATCAAACAAGATGAATATTTGAATTCCATCCGCGGTCAATATGCTGAGAAATATGCTGTTTTAAGCCCTTGGTACTCTGATTGGGATTTGAGAATCCTTCAAGACTTCATGGTGGGTAAAAATAATGTCCAGTTTTCAATTGATGTTGTTAATCTAGGTAATTTAATCAACTCTAAATGGGGTGTGAGACAATTGCCAATCAATACACAACCGATTGGAGTGGCATTTGATACTGATGTTGATCCAAATAAAGAACATCCAATTTATAGTTTTGATCCATCATTGAAGAAAACTTATGCGAATGATCTTTCTTTATTATCACGTTGGCAGTTGCAGCTTGGATTGAGATATTCATTCTAAGGAATGAGATGATTGGGCTTTTTGCTAATCATTTTTAAACAAAATAGGGGAGAGCGGGTTTCTTTTTAGGGAGCTCGCTCTTTTTTTGTCATTGAGTCAAAACCTCCCGCTAATAATAAAAAATGAATAACCAACATCAGGCAAAAAGTGAAATTGATTTCCCCGGTATTTCTATCCGGGAAAGTAAACTTCTCAAATGGGGTATGGGCGTCTGTCTTCCTCCTTTTGGTATTTTTGTTTATGAAGGAGCCAGTATTGCGGTTAAGCAACATGAATTCGGGCATTTTCTTCAATATCAGGAAATGGGTTTTCTCAAATTTTATCTTTTTGTTGGTATCCCCAGTTTATGGTCTGCTGCTTTATTTCCCAAACTGCATCATCAACGATCTTTTGAAAAAAATGCGAATGAGCGATCCCGTGCTTTTTTTGGTGTATATTCGGTCTTGCTGTAAGGAAACAAGGCTTCAAACGCGTGAACACAGAACACGCTGGACTAAAAAAAACAAAAGCTCCACATTTCTGCGAAGCTTTTGTCCAATAATTTGTCCAATGATTCTTTTCTATTGAATATCATCGAGGTTTCTGATATTTAATTGTGCATCGTTAAATTGAGAAACGATGGCGACGATATTAAAGGTTCCGCTTGGTACATTCGTATCGGCAAAAGTTGCCTGAGCTCTGGTGTACATTGGGATGTTACCCGATGAATCTGTTACCGTTTTTGAACCAGAGTAAGTACCTCCTTCTGCAATGGTCACGCCTGTTATTTTTACCAAAGTTGACTCCATCGCTTCCGAATTGGCCAGAATATCTGCAATGGTTACTTCCTGTGGCGTTGGTAATGTACCGGCAGTATTGGATAATACGTTTGAATTGGGTACATTATTTACCTGCAATAATCCATTGTACTCTGATAATTCCAAACTGGAAACGTTAATCTCTAATTGCTCGCCTAATGCAAAAGCATGCACATCGTTGAAGCGGATAACAATTCCACCGGATGCTCCCTGAAGGACTAAGTTCCGTCCAGTTATATTACCCGATGCTGCATCAGAAATAACGACTCCTGAAATCTTTCTCAAGGCAGGAGCACTGGTCGCCCCTCCGACAAAAGCAGCACGCAAATCAGCAATGTCCATTAATTCCGGATCGCCACCTGTTCCTCCGCCTCCAATAATGTCATCAGCTTTTCGAATGTTAATCTGTGGACTGTTAAATTGAGATGCAATAGCGATAATATCAACCTCTCCGGTTGGAATTGGATTGCCGGCAAAAGAAGCGCCGGATTTGGTGTACATCGGAATTGAGCCCGCCGCGTCTGTAACCGTTAAGTTTCCTCCAAGTGTTCCACCACCTGAAATAGTCGCCATATTGATACGAATTAAAGTCGATTCATAATTGCCGATATTGCCATTGAGATCCGCTGTTGTGACAACAGTAGGGGTAGGCAGTGTTCCCGATCCGGTAGAAGAGGCGTTGGCATTGGGAGTATTGGCTATTTGCACCAAGCCGTTAAAATCAGAGATCGCCTGGTTAGAAACAACAACTTCCACCTCTGCCCCCAAGGCAAAAGCGTGTGTTCCTTCAAAACGGATGACAATCCCAGCCGTAGCGTCCTGTATAACCATATTGCGTCCGTCAATATTACCATTGGAAAGGTCAGAAATAACAACTCCTTTAATTTTCCTTTCGTCGGGGATGACCACCTCTGTACCGGAGTACATGGCGCGGACGTCTGCGATAGAGATTAATTGCTCAGAACCTGTTGAACCACCACCGGAACACCTCGTTCCTGTCATATCAAGGTCAGCCGTATTTCTGATTATCAATTGTTTTGTATCGCGATAAACACTATAAATGGCGATTAAGCTACCATTCCCCTGCGGTGTCAGTTCCGTTGAGAAATCGGCATAGGTACTGGTTCTGACAATAGCTGTATTATCATTGCAATCCGTGATGTCGTGATTAACGGGGAAGTTATTTCCCGAAACGGCAAAAGGCTGATTGGCGGAAGCTGCAGCAAACTCGACATTCTCCAATTTAATCAATTTCCCTACCTTATCAGCAGTCAGGTCATTAATGGTGACAACTTCAGGTTCAATATCCTGATCGAAAGCTCCACCGACAACGAAAGATTCGATTAAGGCACTTTCAATCGCATTTCCTTCAGAATCGCCCGATAATTGGTATAAGTTGTTATAATCGCCGATAAATAAACCCTGCAACTTGATAAATACCCGTCTGCCTACCGGAAAACTGGTATATAAATCAGAAGAACGCATTCGCACAAAGAGACCACCGGTTTCATCCTGAACGACAATATTCCTGTAGAAATTCCCTGATTGATCATCTGCTGTCACAACTGCGCTGATAATTTTATCCTCTGTTACCTGCTCATACGTATCACTACCAAGTGTATGCATTGCTTTTAATTCAGCAATGGTAAAATTAGCAGTAAGCGTTGGGAAATCACTGACCG
>CAZNCI010000106.1:0-11207 GCA_964571475.1 uncultured Saprospiraceae bacterium
GAACAACAAAGCCCCGTTACTTTCGTAACGAGGCTTATGTGGTCCCACAAGGGCTCGAACCTTGGACCCTCTGATTATGAGTCAGATGCTCTAACCAACTGAGCTATGGGACCTTTTTTATTTTCGGTTCGCAAAGTTAAGGTAAAAACATACGATCCGCAAATAAAGTTCCTGCTTTTTTAAGGATTTTTACTTTCTGAGCTGTATCCAGCTATTTTTACCCATCTAATAAAGCCAAATCAATCACCTCCAACATTTCTTTTACATAATGAAAAGTCACCCCTTTGATATAGGCAGGATTGATCTCATCCACATGTTTTTTATTTACATGACAAAGGATAATTTCTTTCATGCCGGCTCTTTTTGCGGCAAGCATTTTTTCTTTAATTCCACCTACTGGCAATACCTTTCCTCTAAGGGTGATTTCACCTGTCATCGCTAAAAATGGTTTCACCTTCCTGTCACTCAATACAGATGTAATTGCTGTAAGCATGGTGATACCAGCAGAAGGGCCATCCTTGGGGATTGCTCCTGCCGGGATATGAATGTGAAGGTCATTTTCTTTGAAGACCGCTGGATCAATACCCAGTTTTTGGGTATGAGCCTTGATGTAACTAAGGGCTGTTGTAGCTGACTCCTTCATCACATCACCCAGGTTTCCAGTGAGAATTAATTTGCCACTCCCCGGGTTTTTACTTGCTTCGATGAATAATATTTCACCGCCAACCTGTGTCCATGCCAACCCAACAGCGACGCCGGGCGCATTGCCCTCTTTGTAAATTTCATTGGAGTAGCGTGTCGGACCGAGTATATTTTTAAGTTCTTCTTTTTTTACATTGACGTTATACGCCTCCCCGACGGCAACGTGCTTGGCTACATTTCGCATAACGCCGGCAAGCTGCCGATCCAAAGACCTTACACCCGATTCTCTGGTGTATTTTTGGATGATTTCCTTGATGACAGCATCGCTTAACTTTACCTGCTTCGCTGTAATACCGTGCTCTTTTCTTTGTTTGGGAACAAGGTGTTTTTTGGCGATTTCAACCTTTTCTTCCTGGGAATAACCACTTATTTCGATTATTTCCATTCGGTCAAGTAAGGCAGGTTGTATGCTATTTAACGAATTAGCTGTTGCTATAAATAAGACCTTTGATAAATCATAATCAAGATCTAAGTAATTATCGTGGAAGGTGCTATTTTGTTCAGGGTCGAGTACTTCTAACAATGCTGATGAAGGATCGCCTCTATGGTCTTTTCCCACCTTATCAATTTCATCTAAAATAAAGACAGGATTAGACGCTTCGGCTTTTTTTAAGGCTTGAAGTATCCTCCCAGGCATGGCACCAATATAGGTTCGACGATGTCCTCGTATCTCAGATTCATCGTGCAATCCACCGAGAGACATTCGGATGAATTTTCGATTAATGGCATTGGCAACCGACTTGCCAAGGGAGGTTTTTCCCACTCCGGGAGGACCGACCAGACAAAGAATAGGAGCCTTCATATCGCCTTTGAGTTTTAATACAGCCAGATGTTCAATGATTCGATCTTTGACCTTATCTAATCCAAAGTGATCTTTATCCAGGACTTTTCTAACCTTTTTTAGATCAAAATTATCCTCGGTAAATTCATCCCATGGCAAATCCAACATAAGCTCCAGATAATTCATTTGTATGGAATACTCTGCTACCTGTGGATTCATCCTTCGGATTCGCTCAACTTCTTTTTGAAATGCTTTTTGGACGGACTTAGACCACTTTTTATCTTCTGCCTTTTTGACGAGGTTGTTGATGTCTTCGTCTTGGGGATTTTGTCCCAGCTCTTCCTGTATCGTTTTCAATTGTTGATTGAGGAAATAATCGCGTTGTTGCTTCGCCATATCCACCTTCACCTTAGACTCTATTTGGTCCCGTAACTCCAGCAATTGAAGTTCAGAATTAAGCTGTTGCAAAATAGTCTGAGCCTTTTGGAAGGGATTGTTGGTCTCTAACATCTGCTGCTTGAGAGGCGTCTTGGCATTGGTATTTCCGGCAATAAAGTTAAGTAAAAGCCGATGATTATTGATGTTCTTTAACATTACGACCGCCTCTGAAGGAATATTGGGAGATAGCTCAATAATCTGCTTGGCATGATCGATGACAGTCGCAATAATGGCTTCAAACTCTAACTGATTTTCTGGCTCTAGCTCTTTTATACCTGAAATTCTGGCTTCAAGGTAAGGGGTTAGGGAAGTCAAAGCTTCCAGTCTAAATCGTTTCTTCCCTTGTAAAATAGCAGTCGTTGTTCCATCAGGCATCTTCAATAGCTTCATGATTCTTGCCACGACGCCAATCCTATACAAGTCCTCTTCTTTAGGGTCTTCTATATCTACTTCCTTTTGAGATAAAACCGCAACGGATTTCCCATCCTGATAAGCTTTATTAATGGCGCGAATAGATTTGTCCCGACCGACTGTAATAGGAATAACATTACCCGGAAATAAAACGGTATTTTTCAGTGCCAGGAGAGGTAATATACCGGAAAAATCTTCATCCTGACTGACACTTTCATCTTCAAAAATGGCCATTGGCACAAATTCGCCGGATCCGTCCTCTTCAAATGGTTGCATTCTTAATATATCTTCAAACATTTTTTTTTCTTTAATCGCCGACCTAATTCACCCCAATCGTTTGCGTCTGTCATTATGTCAGCAGTTTACTCCAACTTTTAGTATGGCTATAAAAGCAACAACCATGCCACCCCAATTATTGGGTCATATTGCTCTTTTTTAGGCGAAAACAGGCTTTTTTATGGACAAAAAGGCAGTTGTTTATACAGTAGCAGCTGATTTTTCAGATGCCTTGCTTTTTTCGATTTCATTCACTTCATCTATTTCAACGACAAGATTATCTATGATAAATGCTTGTCGGGCCGGCGTGTTTTTACCCATATAATATGTCAATATCTGATCAATATCTGATTCTGAATCAATCAATACGGGCTCTAGTCTAATATCACTTCCAATGAAGCCACCAAACTCATTTGGAGAAATTTCCCCCAAGCCCTTAAATCGGGTGATCTCCGCCTTACCTCTCAATTTTTTGATGGCAGCTTGTTTTTCCTGTTCACTATAACAATAATAGGTATCCTTCTTATCTCTCACCCGAAATAATGGTGTTTCAAAAATATACAAATGTCCATTTCTGACCAAATCCGGAAAAAACTGTAAAAAGAATGTCAATAATAAGAGCCGTATGTGCATTCCGTCAACATCGGCATCCGTTGCAATAATAACGTTATTATACCTCAGGCCATCCAGTCCGTCTTCAATATTCAAAGCGTGTTGCAGTAAGTTGAACTCCTCATTCTCATAAACTACTTTTTTGGTCAGTCCGTAACAATTTAGTGGTTTTCCACGCAGGCTAAACACGGCCTGTGATTGTACGTTGCGAGCTTTGGTGATAGAGCCACTTGCCGAATCGCCCTCTGTGATAAAGATACTACTCGCCAATCTGTCTTCCTCCTTTGTTTTTCTCGTTTTTGCATTGAAGTGAATCCTGCAATCTCTCAATTTCTTATTGTGCAAATTAGCTTTTTTGGCCCGTTGATTGGCTAGCTTTTTTATGCCGGCAATATCCTGTCTCTCTCTTTGTGACTGAAGTATTCGCTTTTCGATTGCCTCCTTTACCTCTGGGTTTCGATGTAGGAAATTATCTAATTTTTCCTTCATAAAGTGACCGATAAAGGTCCGTATTGTCGGTCCCGAAGGTCCGATGTCCGTCGATCCCAGTTTTGTTTTCGTTTGTGACTCAAAGACAGGGTCTTCCACCCGCACACTGATGGCCGTCACGATAGAAGACAGAATATCTTTTCGATTATAATTTTTGTTATAATGCTTTTGGATCGTCTCTACAATGGCATCTCTATAAGCATTGAGGTGCGTTCCTCCCTGCGTAGTATTCTGCCCATTCACAAAAGAATAATACTGCTCCCCGTAGTGATTTCCATGACTCAAAGCAATCTCGATATCATCTCCTTTTAGGTGAATAATCGGATATCGCAGTACCTCGCTCGCCGTTTTTCGCTCCAATAGATCGAGCAGCCCATTTTTTGAGTAAAGTACTTTTCCGTTTAGCCTTAGCTTCAATCCTGCGTTCAGATAGGCATAATTCCACAATTGATTTTCGACAAACCCAAGTCGATATTTATAGTTTTTAAAGATGCTGGCATCCGGTCTAAAAGTAACCAATGTTCCGTTATCTTCCGAAAATTTGGCAGGTTTGGCATCCTTGGTCAATTCTCCTTTGGCAAATTCAGCTACCTTGCCCTTTCCTTCTCGGAAAGCCACTACTTTAAAGTAATCTGACAGGGCATTTACCGCTTTTGTTCCAACACCATTCAAACCCACTGACTTTTTAAAAGCCTTAGAATCATACTTTCCTCCTGTATTAATTTTGGAGACACAATCCACTACTTTACCAAGAGGAATTCCCCTGCCGTAATCGCGGATAGTGACCGTATCGTCTTCTATTTTGATGTCAATCACTTTACCATGCCCCATGACGTATTCATCAATAGAGTTGTCAATTACCTCCTTCAGTAATACATAAATACCATCATCTGGTGCATTTCCATCCCCCAGTTTTCCGATATACATTCCCGGTCTCATCCGGATATGCTCCTTCCAGTCCAGTGACCGTATATTATCTTCGTTATAAGTAACCTTCGCCATGTGTTAATTCTTTTTCAAAGCACAAATATACATAATAAATTTAAAAAAATGTTTCATTTTAACAAAATGTTTTAATGTTTTTTTAAGGAAGTCCCCCGATAAAAGTCTGGGTTTGTACACCACTCCTGTTCCTTTTGAAAAAGGAGTTAGCTGTTAATTAGGTTAGGGTGACTATTGGATATTTTAAAAAACTGTTTCCCTTCCGCCTCTCAAGTAATGGAAGAAAAGTATCTTTGGTGCGATAGTACGGTCATGAAAAGCAGATCACCAACCTGATGCTTGACTATAACCATTACTATCGAAGGGTGTTTCTATCCTTTTTTTTGTGTTAAACAAAATATCCGGTCGTATGTTTGAGCTATAGAAAATCATTCAATAAGCCCTTAAATGTTATTGTTTTTTTACAAAAATATTCCAACTGGTAAACCTGCTTCGGGCATCTGCTCCCGGAACCTCCATGGATAGTCCGCTTGCTAAATTTTTAACTTTTTTCTTAAAAAGATTGATTGAGTCTTTGGAAACAGGCTGCACAAAAATAACATAAGGCACGTCGTTTAACATACCCAGCCACCGATTATCTTTTTCGATAAATGTATCTACGGTAATCGTGTATTTGACTGACATAAGCCCTGCCATTTCGTATTGAATACTATCTGCTGCAAACCGGTAAGAGATATGGGCTGTGCTATCGGGGCCCTGCCCAATTTGAAAATCTCGTGTCCATTCTCCTGCGAAAGGAATGGCTTTTGGTTGCTTTTCTGTCGATTCGTTTTCACATCCTACCCAAGCGGTTATGCCCAGTAGCAGTAAACCTAATAATATATTTTTCATAATTGTTCGTTTCCCGCAAAGATAGCAAAAAACACCCAGCCAAGACTACAATTTCATTACCCAATTTCCCACTGGGTGACGAATTTGGAAAAACACCGAGCCAAAAGTTATTAACCTCCAGAGACAGGTTTAATACTCTACTGTTGATAAAATCAATTCGAGTTGCTGCATATAATTTCTTTTTTTCTGACTTGGGGCATGAAGAAAGCCTTCGACGTAGAATAATTCTTTTTTGTCAGGATTGTGAATGAGATATCCGATGAAAGGACCACCCATGAAGTCGTTCACGATTTCCCATATTCCTCTGGCTTCCATACAGTATTGTCCATTTAGAGTAGTAATGGTGGAAAAAATGGGTAAATCAATGTCATTGGTTTGCATATAGGTACTATCTGCACGGGTCGAGACGTATTTTTTGCCTATTTTATTTCGGATTTCCTTGATGTATTTTTTAGAGAATTGATTTTTACTTTTATAGGGAACCCGTGTCATTAGAATATTGCTACTGATTCTACTGTTTTCTTTTCTGAGCCATATCGTTTCACCGTCGTTAACGGCGATGAAGTATTCTGCGGGGATTTTGATGCTGGCATCCATGGTTTTTTTTACTTCATCCATTATTTTTGTATTGATCCCCGCGGTATAGGTGTCCGCGTTGACGAGGTTTCTGTCTCTTTTTTGAAATCTTTTGGCAATAGCCGGAAAATTAGCCACCACATTATTGGCTAATTCTTTGTCTGTTTTTCCAAATAGGTAAATGACGATCTGATTTTTAGCCCATTTGTTTTTACCTTCCAATGAGGAAAAAGAAGGATCTTTATAGGCTTTGTCAACACGTTCAACGCCAATATCTTTTCTGATGATGCGCGTAGTGGGTGAGTGATCATCTTGGATGTTTCCTACAAAAATAATATGTCTAAATTCCTGACGGATGGGTTCTGTTTGTAAGCTTTGAGGTGTAAAATGTTTGATGTCGAAAATGGGTTCCGGCTGGGGTAAGATAAGATAGGGAGCACTGAAATAAAATCGGATGGAATCACCGACTGGTCCTTCCCATACATCATCATCTGCCACCAAAACAATGCCATTGGATACACCAAAGGCATTCGGTTGTAGGTTCATTCTTTTTTTTGTCTCATTGCTACAGCTGGATAATAAGGTAATTAGGATGATTACAACTGGAATGATTATTTTTCGCAAATTCATCTGTCAAATTTTTATATGCAGGTATATCTTTTATGTTCCACCGGGCTATTTGGGCTGGCAGAAGCACTTATTACTTCATCTGGATGAAGCAGGCAAAGATTTTTAAATTGAAGTTGTTTAAAAAGCACTTACCGCCTGCGGACAAGTATTTAACTATTGATACCTTAATTCTTTTTGAACAACTTCATCAGAAATGCCACAGATGAACTAAATTTCCCTTGGGAATTTATCTCAATCTTCTTTTCGACGACATTCTACCCTTATGATGCTGTCCTATTGCAATTTGGTGTGAAGATCTCGTTTAAAATAAACTTTGGATAATTTGATCTTCTGTAATTCCCTCTGCTTCTGCTTTGTAATTCCTGACTATTCTGTGACGTAACACAAAACCCGCAATGGCTTGTACATCTTCGATGTCGGGAGAGTATTTTCCGTGAATGGCTGCATGGCATTTAGCCCCCAAAACGAGGTATTGAGAGGCTCTTGGTCCCGCACCCCATGAGATGTATTGATTGACCATATCTGCTGCGAGATCAGTTCCCGGTCTAGTCTTTGTCGCCAGCGAAACGGCGTATTCTAATACATTATCTGTAATAGGGATTTTCCGGATCAGCTGTTGATAGAATAAAATTTCTTCACCGGTGACGACGTGTTTTAATTCTTTTTTCTGAAGTGTTGTGGTGCTTTTTACAATGTCAATTTCTTCCTGATAAGATGGGTAGTCCAAAAATATATTGAACATGAACCTATCCAATTGTGCTTCCGGTAAAGGGTAAGTTCCCTCCTGTTCAATAGGGTTTTGGGTCGCTAATACAAAGAAAGGCTTGGGCAGTAGGTGGGTGTCTCCACTTACGGTTACTGATTTCTCCTGCATGGCTTCAAGTAGAGCAGCCTGCGTTTTAGGCGGTGTTCTGTTGATTTCATCGGCTAATACAATATTTGAAAAAAGAGGTCCTTTATTGAATTGAAAGTGACGGTCTTCATTCAAAATTTCTGATCCGGTGATATCGGAAGGCATTAAATCGGGTGTAAACTGGATTCGTTTAAAGTCAAGATCCAATACTTCGGAAATGGTGCTAACCAATAATGTCTTTGCCAGCCCCGGTACACCTACCAATAAGCTATGCCCGTTACTGAAAAGGGAAATGATAACAGCCATCACGACCTCATCCTGCCCCACGATGACCTTTGCAATTTCCTTTTTTAGAATTTTGTAGGAGTTCGCCAAAGCATCCACTGCCTCTACATCTGATTTGAATTCTATCTTTGCCATGTTGTTTGTTGCACTAGTTTGTTAAAAAGAAGCCGCAATTTACAAAAAAAAGAATTGCGATTCCCTGTTTGTTTTATTTTTCTACTTTTGCTTAGTTAATTTGATCTTTTTTCATTGACCAATATACTAACAGCTGACCTTCAAAAATGTTTATTTGAATTAGTGATCTGAATTTTTATTTCATTAAAGTTACGGTTCCTGTTTTTTCAACGAGTTCTCCGCTGTCTTTTATCATTTTAATATGATATATATATACCCCTTGAGGCATAGGTCTTCCCTTCTTTTTTCCATCCCATCCAATGCCAATATTGGAGCTTTCAAATACCGCTCCGCCCCATCGGTCATAGATAATCATTGAGTAGGAGAGGGGATTGCCAAATTGAAGAATGGGTTTGAATTTTTGATTAACACCATTGGGGGCAAAGACATTTGGAATAAACATGCCGGCATCCTGAAAAAGGCAAATTGTATTCGAAAAGCTGGAGGTCTCTAAGGTCGTGCCATCGGGAAGGGTGATAAAGCCTCTTGCTACAACATAATAACAGCTTTCCAGTTGAGAGGGATCACTTGAGTCAATAATATCTTCAAATTTGAAAGCTTCATCACTGTTTAGTGTGGCAATTTTTTCAGGCACATTCGTCGCCAGTCGATATAAGTCGTAATAAACGGTGTCTAATAATTCATTGACATAGGGCGTCCATTGTAATCGGTTTAGATCATTGCCTGCCGAGACCCCTGAGAGAAAAATCAGGCCTATTGGGTTGGAAAGGACTGAGACACCGCAGCTATCCGTCGCTGAAATTTGATAAAAGGTTGGACCGGAGTTGAAGCCATTATATGGTAGAATATGGCTATTGGAATTGGTCAATGGAAGAGAAACGGGGTAGTCTTCCGTATAGATGACGTCATCCATCTCCTGCCAGTATTGAATAGTTGTTTGTGTGAGGCTTGAGTTGATGTCCCATACCCAGCTGAGTTGTACCTCATCCTCCGACACAATTTTCACATTGCCTAAAGCCAAACCAATAACGGGTGGGATAATATCAACGGCGGTGCACATTTGATTGGATTTGGAAGTGATGCCTGTTCCGTTTTCTACGGCTTCAATGTAAAAGCAATAAATAGAGTTTTCATTGATGTTCTCATAAGTATAATTAATAGTATTGCCATCTGTATTAGCGACTAAGTTGAAATCTCCTCCATCTATGCTTAGGTAGATATTGTACTTTTCGACACCATTGTCCCAGTTTTGATAAGCATTCCAAAAGAGGGCAATGGAGCGGTCACATCGGCTATTGTTTTGATTTTGTAAAAAAATGGTATGGTGTGGATTGACTACCAGACTGGTATTTCCGCATTGGTCGATGGAAGTGACAAAGTAAGTTTCGGATTGTTCGTCCGGTAGTCCATTATAGTCGAAATAACTTGTTCCTGTATAAATGGTATCGATAATACGTGTACCCAAAGGGGTCTCTTTACTAATGACATAGGCGAAAACTTCTGGTGAAGGACTTGGAGTCCATTCTACTTCGATGATATCCCCATTGACGGAGACATAGGAAATGGAGGGGGCTATCGGAATGAGGCTGTCAAGGGTGTCGGATTGTAAAGTTGGGTGTCCAAGACAGTCCGCATCTGTTTCCATATAATAATACCAAGTGTCAGTGCCTGCTTCCTGATGAAAGAAGGATGTTTCAAACTGGTCGGTAATTGTAGCAATTTCCTGATATGGGCCTGCTTCGGTTTGGCTACCTAAGATGCGGTAAGCATTAAAGCTGCCACAGGTGTTGTTGGGGATTTCCCATCGCAGGGTATCATTGGTGACACAAATGAGGTCAGGAGCAAGAATTTGCGCTATCGTTTGATGGATGTTTATGCAACTGATGATGGTAATGATGCCCAAAAATTGAGTTATATTTTTTTTCACTTTATTTGTCTTTTTTGCTTAAAAATGATTGAATGGCTTCCTGAAGTTGGTCAGTTGCTTCATTTAGGGGGTATCTCTTTTTTAATGCGTATTCAAAGATGGTTTTGCCTTCGGCTTCTTTTTTATAATGAATCAAACCGGTGTTTTTGCCATAGTGCTCCACGCCTGAAAATTCAGGTTCGGTATATCCATCCTTTTCGTTGCCCATTGAAACTAGTTCTTTAACTCTAAAACGAGCAGTTTGGTATTTATGCCCTGCTATATTTATTGTCGTATCTCCTTCAAATTGTCGATTTTTTATGATAGTGGTAGTGCTTTGGCTCCCATCTGGTATTTCAAATACATATTTACTCAATAAGATACGCTCGTATTTTTTTGCGTCGAACGAAAAAACATTGCCTGAATGAATTTTTCCGGAAACCTCTATCAATTGCTGTGAGTTATCCGGTAGGAATAAATCAATTTTTTTGATAAGGACGCCATTGGAAACAATTTTTTCTCTGACAAACTGTAAAGGGAGGTAATCATCCTCTAAATACAACTCCTGCATATACCATTTCTCCCCTTCTTTGATAGATTGTAAATACCAATATACGTGTGATTTTTTTTTGTTATTTAGAGGAATGTATTCGTAAATCATTCCCGCCTGCATATCTTTGTATGGATAATAAAATGGACGGAGTTGGTGCGCTGAGGAAGGATTGTTACACTGGCAATTAAACACTAAAAGTGTTAGTAAAATAATTAGCTTCTCATGAGCATATTTCATGTGGCATCAATTTTTTGTTTACTGATTATAAATGGCAATACATTGCTCCTATACTATAATGTTAAAATTCAGGAAGGTAACATATTATTTTATAGGTTATTATTGTAAAAATACTCGTTTTCTTTAAGAGAATACGACAAAAAATGTGAATAGACCGTTTTTTTTTATCGAAAATATGCCATTTTGGCGCAAACGGGCAAAAAATAGATAATGGTACGGAATGTGTTATGTATAAAAACTGGAAAACAGTGCAAATAGTAATTTTACCATTACTTATTTCAAGATAATAATTATCTTTGTAGAATTATATAGAAACAAGACATATATGTTTAAGAGATTAGTGCAAAAAGTTTTTGGAAATAAATATGATCGGGATGTGAAAAACATCTCTCCTATTGTTGACAAAATTAATGAAATATACGAGGGTTTACGCAATGTTAGTCATGATGAGCTTAGGCATAAATCAATCGAATTAAGAGCGCATATCGCT
>CAZNCI010000107.1:0-11180 GCA_964571475.1 uncultured Saprospiraceae bacterium
AAAAAACTCATTGTTTGTAATTTAATAGGTTCATTAATTTATAAAATAACTGTATAACTAAACTCAATATTTGAGTGAGATACATTGTCATAATGCCATTACTTGAAAAAGTAACAGTTTTAATTTACTTTTTTTATTTTTTTTTAGGATGGCTTTTCCGAAAAGAAAAATGAGGATGTTGCGACTGTGGCAACATCCTCATTCCTACGGGTTAAAATGATACGGTCTAGAAGTCGTTGATTGATCTTCCTAAGAACGTTAGAGCACAACGGAAACCAATGTAAGATTTGGTTGTATCCTGATACTCCCAGTGGCGAGTACCTGTGCGAAGGAAGTAGGCAATGTCTTTCCATGATCCTCCACGAATTACTTTTCTTTTATATGCTTCAGGGTCATCATCTTTGGCATCGTAACGGATGTCAGGATTCAAATCATGAATAAAAGAGTAAGCGTTCTCATAGTATGCAGAGCTGGTCCATTCTGCTACATTTCCTGACATATTGAATAATCCATAGTCATTAGGGAAATAAGCGTCAGCTCTTACAGTATATTGTCCTCCATCATCTGGGTAATTACCACGCCCTGGTTTGAAGTTAGCCAGCAAACATCCTTTGGTGTTACGAAGGTAATACCCTCCCCATCCAAATGGTGCATCAGCTCTTCCACCTCTGGCAGCGTATTCCCATTCGTGCTCTGTTGGCAATCTAAAGTCTTCACTATTGATACCGTCACCTCTATTGTGTTGGTAGTCATTCCAAATCTTCGTTCTCCAGTAGGAAAACGCATTGGCCATGTGCCAATCGACCCCTACTACAGGATAATCATCAAAAGCAGGGTGCCAAAAATAATTTCTTGAATAAGGCTCATTATAGGAATAAGAGAAGTCTCGAATCCAAACCAATGTGTCCGGATAGACGTTTACGGTTTTTCGCTTGATGAATGTATTTCTTGGAGATCTGCCTTTATCCTGAGCTGCTGCTCTCCAATCGTACCATTCGTACTCATATTCGAGTTTACTGACGTCCATCTCTTTTTTACCGGCAAAGCGGTCATCGCCCTGATAAAATAAATCTTCCAGCGTTTCGTCTGCCCAGTCGATTTCGTATTCCCAGTCGATTTTTTGTTCGCCCTCGTCGTCTTCTATGTAGTGATCCATATAAGCATGTGCAATAGAATCACGAACATAATAGACAAATTGACGGTACTCATTATTGGTAATCTCTGTGTCATCCATATAAAAGCCCTGGATAGAGATTGATTTTTGTCTTTGCACGTAAGTGTTAGAAATGTCTTGGTCACTGGCACCGATGTGTAGTGTTCCGGAAGGGATATATACCATTCCATAAGGATTGATTCCTTTCCATGTTGGGCGATTCGCCACGCCTTTCAATTCTCCTGTTTCGCTTCTAGAGCAAGATACTGCTACAAAAACCAATAGTATGAACGAAGCTTTTAAAAAATTTTTCATTAAACCCGAGTTTTCCTTCAGAAAAGTTAATAAATATAAAAACGGTCACAAATATAGACCCTTTTAAACCAAAATATAAAATTACTTCAATAAAATGTAATATACACGTCGAAGTAATTTTTTGAGGAAGCACCGATAATAATCAATCTTGCGCAATAGGGATGATCTTTATTTTACAAGTTTGAGTATTAAATTTACTTCACAAAGTATGCTGTTTTTTTACCAAATCGACCAGTTTTTTAATGGCTGACCAAAAGATGAACGCAAAAATAGTAAAATGTATTATTAAATTCTAAAATTTTTCTTGTAGAACGGCAAACCTTAACATTTTTCGTTCAATTAATTTCGTTTTTATTGAGTTAAAGGCGTATTTTGTTAATTGGAACACATTGTTTTACCACGTCCGTGGATTGTAGATGATAATAGGCGGTTTGCCTTTTCCAATTATTTTTGATAGAGAGTAGTTTAGCATGATTTCGTGTGTACCTGTTTGATTGGTACGCAGTCCAGAAAGGGCGATATCATAACTATAATAAAGTGATAAGTAGTCGTTGAGGCGAATCCCGGTTATAATCGGAATGGCATCTACCGAATTACTATTATAACCTCTAAACGCAACTCCGAGCGTTATATTGTTTTTATATTCAAAAAGTGCTGAAATTTCTGTTTGCACTTTGATTAAATCTGTTCGTATGATGATGGACGGTCTTAGGACGATCTCCGTTCCAATATCAAACGCATATTCGGTATTAATAAGTAAATGCCTGTTGTAGGTATAGGAAAGGTCCTTTTTTTTGCCAATAGGGCGGTTGGCATTTAAGAGTGTTATACCGCTTTTGAACCGGTCATTGACGAAGGCAAAACCCAATGAAAAATGAGGGATATTTATATTACTTATTGTTGCAATTAGTTTTTCGTCATTGTGGTTGATCAGCCCCGGCTCGGAATAATCTCCTTCGGGTGTGCGTATCAGGGAGCCATCCAGCTGGAATTGTGAATAATGGAGGCTAAGTCCGGTGGATAAGGTTCCATTACCAATGGTCTTATGGTAGGAATAGGCAATACCCAGAGAAGTATTTTGTTGGATGCCTGTTTTTAACTTTTTAAAAGAGACGCCAATTCCTCCTCTTGCAATAAATAATGGCATGTGTGCATTGAGTATGGTCGTAGCAGGACTACCGGGGAAGGAGACCCATTGTTTGCGTAATACTCCTTTTATTTCGATGGATTCTTTTAGACCGGTATAGGCAGGGTTGTATTGCTCCAAATTGAGCATTTGCATGCTATATTGTTCTACCTGTTGGGCGGTTAAGCCTTTGGAAGTAATCAATAATACAATATAGAGGAGTGCTTTTTTCAACGTATAATGAATGTTGTATTTCGAGTGATACTGTTTTATGATGGGTTAAAGGTAGCTGTTTTTATCGAAATATTCAAGTTTAGGGAGTGTCCTTTTTATTATTGTCGGGGGGATTGCGGTGTTTTTTACTGGAAATTTAAGTGGTGATGAGTGTTACTCCAATAATATATTTGGAATTTTTTGACAGTCGAAATGGGAGGTATTGTGTGATTTGATCCTGAAATTCGGCGGCGGACTCTTCGTATTTGAGTTCCACAATGATTCTGTTGGGCAAATGATATTGAGATTGTTGTGTGGGGGAAGGATTAGGCGTGCCGAATGCGAGGCGGGTATCAATGGTTATACGGAATTTTTGATTGGCGGAGATATAATAGCGTCGATTGTATTGATTGAATAGGGTTGGGATTAGTTGGTGTGATTCCGTGAGCCAGACGGGTAGGATGTCAGAAAGTTGACCTTGAAGATTGGCTTTTGGTAGTTGATGGATTATTTTATAACCAAGATCTGTTTCTTTTATTTTTTCTTCCAATTGTAGGTCGGTATTGGCAAAAGAGTTTTGATTATACCAGCGAAGGCGTATCTTTTTGCGTAAGCCAATACCTTTTAAGTTATCCTGACAGGCGGCATAGTTAGCGGTATCAAAATAAATATTATTAATTTGTCTTGGCGGAAATGCCTCTCGAAAGGAAGCCGGGTGAAGTTTGATGAGCTGACAAATTTCGGCAACGGACAAATGTTCTACCACATACTTTCTTTCGAATCTCATAGGTGAATGCGCTCTACGATTTCGATCCCGTAACCTGTTAGGGCTACCCGCCTTTTTGGGTTGACCATTAATAGGCGTAGTTTTGTCGCCTGGAGGTCGTGGAGTATTTGTGCGCCGACACCAAAATCTCTTTGTTCTTCGATTTTTTTAGGAGCTTCTTTTTTTTCTTTTTGAATCAGATTTTTAAATTTATTTAGGAGGGCATCTTTATTTTCGCCATGTCTCATAAAGAGGATAATACCTTTTCCTTCTTTTTGGATGGTTTCCAATGATTTTTTGAGTGGTTGTCCATTTCCTTCCAATAAAGAGTCGATAATTTCACCTGTTCCCTGTGCTGAATGTACACGTGTAAGGACGGGTTCGTTGGGTAGCCAGTTTCCCTTTTTTAATGCGATGTGGACATCTCCGGTTGTCAATTGGCGATAAGCTAATAATTCAAATGTGCCGTACCTGGTTTGTAATGGGGCTTTGAATTCTTGTTGAATGAGGCGTTCTGTTCTCATTCTATAAGAGATTAAATCCTTGATAGCAATGATTTTCAGGTCAAATTTTTTGGCTACTTTCATTAGTTTTGGAAGGCGTGCTGCGCTACCATCGTCATCTAATATTTCGACCAATACCCCTGCTGGGAAAAAACCGGCAAGGCGCGCCAAATCAATGGCTGCTTCCGTATGTCCTGTTCTACGAAGTACACCTCCTGATTTTGCGACAAGCGGAAAAATGTGACCGGGACGTGCAAAGTCCTCTGCCTTTGTCTCCGGATTGACCATGGCTTTAATCCCTGTTGAACGATCATAGGCAGATATGCCGGTGGTGCAGCCACTTCCAATAAGGTCGATACTAATCGTGAAGGCTGTTTCGTGCAGGGCCGTATTGGAGGAAACCATTTTATCGAGTTTTAGCTCTTTGGCTCTACTTTCTTCAATGGGGGTACAAATAAGACCGCAGCCATTTTTTGCCATGAAGTTGATAATTTCAGGTGTAATACATTCTGCTGCGCAGATGAAATCGCCTTCATTTTCTCTATCTTCATCATCTACGACAATGACTACTTTTCCCGCTTTAATATCAGCGATAGCTTCATCAATACTATTCAGTACAAATGGCTTAGTTTCTTTTTGTAGGTTCCCAGACATTGTTTTTTATTCCTTTTAAAAAATTAAAAAATCCTTTTAGTAATGCTATATTCATCAAAACAAAATAACGAATACTCCTAAAATATAACCAATGAACACCAAATCGACCAAGTAGGTTGTCTAAAATGGGAATGACCAGCACAAAAGACCAAATTCCGAGGGCGCTCAATGGGTAAAAGGTTGACCAAATTGGTGATTCTGTTTTTGCGAAAGCTAAATAAGTACTACTCGTAAGTAGGGCTATGATGAGGAAAGGTCCCATCCATCTCAATACCTTATGAGAAAATAGTACAAAACCGGGAAGTCGATAGGGTGGCCACCATAAATGGGGGAAAGTGACCAGATTTTGAAAATTGCCGGCGGATATTCTGGCTTTTCTTCTGAATTCTTCTTTTATTTCATGGGAGATGGCCTCGTAACAGATGGCGTTGAGGTCATTGATGACGGCTCCTTTTTGTTCGATGACTTTCATGGTGATGTAAAAATCATCTACGAGATAATTTACGGGAACTGGGTTGAAATGAGAGGCTCTTAGGGCGTAACAGCCTCCGAATGGGCCTGCCATTAGCTTCCAGGCAATTGATTCGTTGTTTTTTAACCGTACTTCCGAGGAGATATATTGATTTTCTGATTGCGAAATACCTTCTTTTTGCATGCCGGTATTGACCATATTGGCATCGACGATGACGATCTCATCATCGGAGAAGTGCCTGGCGAGATGGATCAGGCAATTTTTTTCAAGTATGACATTAGCATCGGTCATTAAGAAGATGTGTGGAGTGGTTGTTGGTGCATTTTGAATGGCTTTTTGTGCGAGTTGATTAACCACCCCGGGTTTGCCCTGTCTTTCTTGAAAGGCATGAAAAAATAATTGAGGAAATGATGTTTGAATATGCTGGATAATGGGGTTCGTTTGGTCGGAGGAGCAGTCAGATCCTATAAAAACAGCTATTTTATCTTTGGGGTAGTTTAAGTTCTGAAGGCACTGAAGTTTTTCCTGAATAACTATCTCTTCGTTGTAAACAGCCATTAAAACAGAGACGAAAGGGAGGTCGTTTTTTACGGTTTCAGGTGGGTTGTTATTTTTTCTTTTTCGGGCGATCAAAGCAGTGAGCATTGGGTATCCAATGTAGGTATAAATCAGGAGGCAGATACTGCTCCAAAAAATAAATTTTGATAAAAATTCCATCAATGCTAAAGCTTCAATCTTGAATATCACACAAATGTAATTTCTTCTTTGCAATAAGTGGATTAATCAGGTTGTTTATTTTTGAAGTGTTGTGAATGTAGTGGATGTATAGACCATCTTAGTGAGCACCTATTTTTGTGTTTTTGTTTATTTTTGGTATTGCTTTATGATAAGTAGCCAATAAGTCTTGGGTTATTTCTATGTTATCGTAATTTTCGTGAATAAACTGCTTGGCTTTCGTTCCCATTTTTTCCAGTGTGCCGTTTTGATTAAGGCACCAGTCAATGGCTTCGATAAATTCTTTTGGGTCATCGGCGACCATGACCTCTCCTTTGTTTTTGGCAGGAATGCCTTCTATGCCGATGGATGTAGAGATAATTACTTTCCCGAGCGCCATTCCTTCCAGTATTTTGGCACGCATACCGCTACCAGAGAGTAAAGGCACGACCATGATACTGTGTTGATTGATGAATTGTGTGGCATCATCTACTTCTCCGTGTACAATGATGTTGTCCTGGTTTATATTTTTCACCCAGTCCGGGGTATTTCTACCGGCTATGTGGAGGTGAATATCAGGAAATTGTTGGTGGACCTTACTCCATATATTATCCAAAAACCATTTGAGCCCTTCTATATTGGGCATCCAGTCGAGAGAGCCGATGAAGGAAAGGGATAAATCTTTTTTGAAACTAGAGTAATCCGGGGTGTATTTCGAAATATTCATTCCAATAGGGACAATTTGGGCATTGCCATTAAAACCTAATTTTTTGAAAGTATTATAATCTTTGTGGGTGATTGGCAATAATAAATCATATTTATGGAGCATACTTTTTTCAAAATTCTTCAATTTTGAGGTGAGGTGACGGAGGTATTTTTTCTTGATAGGGGAGGAAGTATTGGTGGTTATTCGCTCCCAGATTTCATGCTCTACATTATGTGCTCTCATCACGATCAGAGCAGAGGAATATTTGCGAATGGTGTCGATGTACGGCGCAAGGAATAAGGTTTCCAGCTGTATAATGTCAAAGGTAGATTCCTTGAGTAAATGGATTAATTTTTTTTCAAAATCGGTAGAAATAAACCTACTAATGTGGTAGGAGTCGGATGAGAATAAATTTTTTAGTGCGGGTAAAATTTTAACATCGGTATCTACATTAACGGTATATTTTGCTTTATAATAAGGCAGGGTTTGGTTTATTTTTGATGTATCAAAAGCGTGCTTATTGGTATTCATTGCCAAAAGAGTAACCTCTGCTCCCAGATTAGTCAGCGCCGCGGCAATATTAGTTACAGCGATAGACTCTCCATCCTTCAATGGGTAGGGATATTTTTTACATAACTGAAGTATCCTCATATACCTGATGTTTGATAAGCAACGTTGCTATTACTTTAATTACGATTTCAGTCCAGGAAATGTGGATGAAATAGTCCAAAAATTATTAATCGGTCTTATATGGCATTATTTTTTCACATAAGCGTTGTTTTCTAAGTCTATATCCGCCATTGCTCCACTTGGATCAATTTTGACAGAGGCAATTTTTTTCATTTTTACCGGTATTTCAAATTCGTAAGAAGTATTTACCCAAGGCCAGTCGGGCAATACAGTATAAGGTGTTTTTGAAGATGGCGCCGGTTTATGACCTCTCATTATCCTTAGGGGAATATTGAAAAGTTCTGTTTTTCCATTTTTATAAGTTACTTCAATATCTATGGGCATTGGCATAATGCCTATTCTTTTTAGAAAAACGGTCGTTTTTTTCTTTTTCCCAACTATGGTGTCGATAGCATAATCAATGGTATGGGTGGTATTTACCCAGTATTCGCGATACCAGTCTAATTCCAAATCGGCTACTTTTTCTACTTCACGTACAAAGTTAACATCATTTGGGTGTTTACCATGCCAATGGTCAAAATAAGCTAATAAACTTTTATCAAAAGCAGCTTTGCCGACAATATACTCTAATTGATTTAGAAAAACGGAGCCTTTTACATAGGAACTGACGCCATAGGCCCAATTGGTATTAAAGTGATCTGCATGTGTGATTAGAGGTTCTTCGTATCCACTTTTGGCGTAGCCGACATAACTTTTGGTCGTACTTAGGTATTCGGCGGGATGTTCCACGGGTGTTCCGCTAATCAATCCTTTAGCTTTGAGGTGGTTCATGATTCTGGTGGCTGCATAGCTCGTGAAACCTTCGTCCATCCAGGGATAATGACTTTCATCGGTTGCAAGCATCATCTGATACCAACTGTGCATTAGTTCGTGTACGGCGACACCGACGAGACTGATAAAAGGACGGTTTCCGGTAATTAAAGTAGCCATGGGGTACTCCATGCCGCCATCACCTCCCTGAATGAAGGAGTATTTATCGTATTGGTATTGCCCAAAGTTTTTATTACAATAATCAAATACTTCATCCATGACATTGGGTAATTTTGCCCATGCTTCTTTGTTTTTATCATTTTCCTGAAAGATAAAATGCATCATTGGTCCGTTCTTGGCTTTTAATTTGGTATGGCTGTAATCCGGGTCAGCAGCCCATACGAAGTCGTGTACATTGGGTGCTTTAAAATGCCAGGTTAGCTTTTCTCCTTTTTTTCTTTTTGGTGTAGCGTTTTCTTTTTCTGCGTAGCCGTATCCGATAGAGTTGGGGTTTTGTAAATAGCCGGTGGCTCCAAGGATATATTGGTTGTCAATGGATATTGTTACGTCAAAGTCGCCCCAAATACCGTAAAACTCCCGACCGATGTATGGATTGGCCTGCCACCCACGATAGTCATACTCACTTATTTTGGGATACCATTGCGACATGGAGTAGCGGATGTCCTCTGCATTATCTCTACCAGAGCGTCGGATTTGTACCGGAGACTGAGCGGTGAATTTTGATTTAAAGACAACCGTTTCACCTGGGGCAATTACCTTGGGGAGTTTTCCTTCCAAAATAGTTCCAGCCTCTTCTATCTGAACGGGGGCACCATTCATGGTAAGTGCCGATACGTGGCAGTAGCCCATTTCTTCAGGTTTTAGTTTGCTAATTCTTGAACCTACCCTTTGGTCTGCATCTGTTAACCAGGCAGAGCGTTTATCCATCATGCTATTGGGCTGAAAGGCATTATTGTATAAGTGAAAATAGACGTGTTTTAGTTCATCGGGGGAGTTGTTGGTGTAAGTGATGGTTTGTTCCCCTGAATATTGATTGGTATTGACATCAAAATCAACGGTCATTTGATAGTCTGCCCTTTGTTGCCAATACTGGTTGTTTTGGGCGATTGCGAATGTGCTCAGGAGGAGAAGACTTAATAATATATGATACTTAATAATTGTCATTTTACACGTATATTTTATTGATAAGTAGATTTTGGAAAATTATTTCCAGTTGTATTCATTCATGATTGAAATGGCCTGTGGAATGGATTTTATGACCTTGTTAAAATCAATTGTTTCCTCGTTAAATCCACCGATGCCGATAATGAAATCATCAATTTCAGCAAAAACATTAACCGGATATTCATGAAGCGACTGGCAGAATGTTGGTTGTTGTTCTTTGGCTATTAAAAATAAAATTAGATTTAAGGCATCCTGATAATGTTTTGTACCTTTAACGATACCAATGGGGGTGAGATTGTAATAGGTGCCATTCTTTGAATTAACGGGGTATTTGATGCCAACATTACTACCTACTTTAAAATCTTCCGGTACACCGGAATGCTGGTATTGAATGAGGGCAGAAGTATTGATGATTGAAAGGTCGGCATATCCTGATCCAACTGCTTTGACGGCTTCCACGTCGGTTGGGAGCGGAGGTTGAGCCAAATTGGCCATGATACCTTTGATCCAGTTACGGGTAGCCGCTTCGCCTTCTGTTATCAGCATAGTGGCGATCATAAATTGATTACTTTTATTTTGAGAAGAGGAGACGACGATTTTTTGTTTGAATTTTTTATTAGTTAGGTCAGCATAAGTTGAAAAAGCATCATAAGGGACTCGTTTGTGTGCTCCACCGACCCCCATCGCCCATTTGGAGAGACCGACCCACATTCCCTGTTTGTCCTGATTTCGGGAGTGGGTGTTGTCATCAATGAGTGGGTCAGAAAAAGTCGTTAGTAGATTGGCATCCTTAATGGCATAAATGTCCTGTAGGTTAGACGTTAATACCAAATCTGCCTGTGGGTTGGTGGCTTCCTTTTTTAACCTTGCCAGTAAATTATCCGCATTATCCAATACGACGTTTACCTTTACTTTATATAACTTTTCAAATTTGTCAAAAAGTTCTTTATCTAAGATATAATATCGAGAAGTGTAAAGCGTGATGGCTTTATTAGTTTCGGGGGCTGTTGCACTAGAAGCGTGGGTATTTGTTTGATCATTTTGGCAACCTAAAAAGAGTAAGGCTACAATGAATGAGCAATAAATAAGTAGTGTTTTTGATTGCATTAACAATGTTTTTAGTTTTACAAAACTAGGTAAAAATACTTGAATTAAAAGAACAAAGGTAGTAAAATGCTAATAAACGGCATATTTTGTTACTTCTAAAAAAAAATGACCCGATAGAAGTACTATCGAGCCATTTTAATTATTTTGAACAACTTAATACTAAAGTACAGTTACTTTTTTGACGGTTTCGCCATAAGTTGTTTTGATTTTTACGAAGTAGATGCCTTTCTCCTGAATATCTCTCCATTCTTTGACGTAAGTACCTGCATGGTACTTTTGTCCATCTGCTAAAATAGTAATCAAATGTCCAGCTACATCATAGACCTCCATATCAACAGTTGTTTCTTCTGTTAATTCGAATTCAATGTTAGCTAAAGTTGTTGTTGGGTTTGGATAAACAGACACCTTGTCCAATAAATTAACCACTTCATTGGTAGAAGTAACAGCTGTTAATTGGATGTTGTCAAGGAAGGCTGAGTTACCCCAGTTACTAATAGCTTTGAATTGTAGGTAAACGCTTTCATTTCCATCATAAGCACTTAGATCAATGATATCTGTTTCCCATTGCTCGGCAGTAGGAAGGAATAAAGCCTCTGTATGCTCATCAACTGTTGCGAGGTCTGCACCAGCGATGTCATGCACGATTTCCCATGTATCACCACAGTCGCTAGAGATAAGCACCTGCAATTGGTCATTCGATCCGGAGTATCTACCACCTGCACGGTCATAAACGAGGGTCGCATTAATCATTCCCGAAAGGTCAATTTTATTATAAGTCAAGGTTCCGTCTGCTGCAGCGTCAGCTTCAGCAGGATTCCACTGGTAG
>CAZNCI010000108.1:0-1377 GCA_964571475.1 uncultured Saprospiraceae bacterium
ATTACCTAAAAGACGGAGTTGACCTCCTACTGGAAGGTGATAAAATCAAAAATGAAATCTTCAACTTTGAACAAGATCTTTGGTCTTATTAATTGTTGAACGACTATATTATCACAAAAAAAGGGCTTGGCATTGGTGTCAAGCCCTTTTTTTATGCGTATCTTCACCCCTAAATAAAATAAAAGCGTGAAAATAGTAGTCAAAACCATTGCCGGACTGGAAGAAGTATTGGCCAACGAATTAAAAGATTTAGGTGCACCTAATACAGAAATTCTAAACAGAGCTGTAAAAATCGAAGGCGATAAAAAAATGCTCTATAAGGTCAATTATCAAACAAGAACGGCCATCCGCGTCTTAGTGCCTATCATGACCTTCAATTTCCAAAATGAAGAGCAATTCTACAGACGCATCAAGTCTTATGATTGGTCAAAACACCTGACTTATAAAGGAACGCTCGCCATTGATGGATTCTCCGCTTCCGATAGGATGACACACTCTAAATATCTAGCCCTCAAAGCCAAAGACGCCATCGTCGATCAATTCAGGGATAAATACGGTGATCGCCCCAATGTGAATATCATCTTCCCTACCCTCAAACTAAACGTACATATCAATCACCTACACCAGTGTACCGTATCTCTCGACAGCTCCGCCGAATCCCTACACAAAAGAAAATACCGCGTCGTCAATACAGAAGCACCCATTAGCGAAGCACTCGCAGCAGGAATGATCCTTTTATCCCGCTGGGACCGACAATCAGACTTCATTGACCCTATGTGTGGCTCCGGAACAATCCCCATCGAAGCTGCCATGATCGCCTATAATATCCCCGTACAAAAAACAAGAAAAATGTTCGGCTTCTTCAAATGGCCGGATTTCGATCAGAACCTATGGGAAGAGGTAAAAACAGAAGCTGAAGAAAATCAATATGATTTTCAATACAAAATATATGCCTCCGATAAAGACTTTCGGGCAATCGGTGCAGCAAGACATAATATCGAAGAAGCCGGACTGACAGATATCATTGAACTAAGCCGCGCTAAGTTTGAGAAAAATCCCGCTCCTGCCGATAAGGGCATCGTCATGATGAACCCGCCCTATGACGAAAGACTAGCCGTAAAAGAAGTAGATAAACTATATAAATTCATTGGGGATGTACTCAAAAATCATTATACCGGCTACGAAGCATGGATCATCTCCTCCAATATGGATGCTATGAAAAATGTGGGTTTACACGCCTCCAAAAGATTTAGTCTGTTCAACGGTCCGCTGCCTTGCAAATTCCAAAGGTACGAACTCTATGAAGGCTCCAAAAAGGACAAATCTCATAAGGTCTGGCAACAGGATGAAATAGCTGCCAAACCCGTTCAGCAAAAA
>CAZNCI010000108.1:1477-11029 GCA_964571475.1 uncultured Saprospiraceae bacterium
CCTAGCCTGACGTAAGGCGGATAGGTTGGAATCAAAATTTGAATCAAAATTAGAATTTGAATCAAAATTAGAATTTGAATTAGAATTTGAATCAGAATTAGAATTAGAATTAGAATATAAATCAAAATGAAAATGAAAATTAGGACTTGCCTAGCCTGACGTAAGGCGGTGTAAATAGCAAATATAAATACCAATGTTTAGAATATATATTATTAGCTTATTAGTCATGGGCAACATCATCTCTTCCTCTGCCCAGAGCTACCGTATTTCAGGTAAAACCCTGACTGAATTGAGAACATCCAACGCTTTGTTGCCTCTCTCCTACCCCATTTTCACGAAAGTGATACCAACTTTTAACATGAAAAACAATTTACCCTACCACACCATTCAGGAACAAAACCTCAAATCCTATCATGGCAAAGCCCCTGAAGCCTTCTTTTGTAAACTGGAATACCGCCTACAAAAAAAAGCGGGATTTCCCATCCGGTTTCGATTGGGAGAGGTGAATTACCAAATGAGAATGGAAGGAAAAGGCTTTTAATGCCCCTTAATTTTTTCCAAGGCTGTAGCCAAATCATCGTGAAAATACTCCAAGCCTATTTCATACTTAAAGCCTCCCTTGATTAAAACATCCTGTGAGACCCTGGAAAGCTCCACAAAATGGATTTCCCGATTATCTTCTTTCCACTTTTTGACCTCCTGTGTCAACCATTCCGCACAAGCTACATCAATAAAACTAATGCCGGAAGACATAACGATCAAATGCTTGACCCCATCGTCATATTGGGTAGCAAAATAATCAGAAACAGCGCTCAAATCACCAAAATATAAAGCCCCATCGACCCGGATAATTTTCAAATCTGGGTCTTCCTTAATATTATCTGCCCGTTTAATGTTCTTCAATTTCCCTTCGGGTGTAAAGCCCATCACAGCTATATGTGGATTGGAGGTTCGCTCCAAATAAAATAAGAAAGAAAACATAATACCTGCCAACAAAGCAAACTCCAAACGAGGGAAAAACATCGTACCAATGGCCGTCACACCAAAGACCACCATCTCCCGCCAGCTACTCTTCCATATCAACTTGATATGCTTGAAATCAATTAAATTATACCCAACCAGTAGAATGACGCCCCCCATCGCTGGACGACTTAAAAAAGAAGCATAAGAACCAAACAACAAAACGACAATCATCAAAAATATCGCTGCCAACATTGCCGCAAAAGGCGTTTTTGCTCCAGCTTGAAAATTAACGCCCGATCGGGTAAATGACCCCGAACCGGCATAACAGGAGAAAAAACTCGTAACAATATTCGTTACACCCTGTCCAATAAACTCCTGATTGGCATCCAGCTTTTGATGTGTATATAAAGCGATTGAGCGAGCGATAGAAACGGCCTCCACCAACCCAAGGATTCCTAAAACAATTGCTCCTGAAAATAATTTCCGCATAGTATCCATTGACAAATCAGGCACAGCAAATGGCGGTAAATGATTGGGGATATGCCCCACTGTTTGAATACCAACATCCGTTCCTCCCAGAAAATAGCCCAAAACACTTCCTATAACCATAGCAATCAACATGTGCAAACGGCTGAGTTTTTTGATATAATTCTTGATAATAATGGCTGACAATAAGGTCGTAATAGCGACAATGACAACATAACCATTGGCTTCATTTAAATGGCTGGATATATAACGTACAATCTTGACAATACCACTTCCCTGTGGCACCTCAATACCAAATGCGTGTTTTAATTGTTTGAAAGCAATCAACAATCCTGCACCGGCAGTAAAGCCCAAAACTACAGAATTAGAAACAAAATTAACGAGCTTCCCCATCTTAAAAACACCCATTAACAACTTCACAATACCCGCCATAAATGACAAGGTAATTGCCATGGAAATATAAGCCTGCAACTCCGTCTGGGGGGAAGCAAAATTACTAATAATAGAATACAAAACAATCGAGCTGGTCGTTGTCGGACCGGAAATTAATTGATAGGAAGACCCCCACAAAGCAGCCACCAATGGCGCCAACATGGCCAAATAAAATCCGTATTGCGGAGGCATACCGGCGATCATAGCAAAGGCAACCGCCTGAGGGATTGCAATAATAGTGCCTGTCAGCCCGGCAATTAAATCATCCTTCCAAGTGTGCTTAATAAGCGGAAGCCAATTTAAAAAGGGAAAAAACTTACTCAACTTCGAGTTTTTTGTGCGTAACGTGTCCAATGTAAAGTAGATTTGTAAAATGAAGCCACAAAGGTACACATTTTGAGGAGGATTTCAAAAAATGCCTTTTTCCCCCTTCCAAATGAAGGAAATCACCCCAAATAAAAACCAATTACTTAAAAGTCATTTAAGTCAAAAAACTGTATGTCCGGAAAATGAGTATTAAAAAAACCTAAGCCCCCGTCAATATTTGAGGGGGAGTTAATGGGTTCTTTGGTTAGTTCCGTAAAAAAATTACCGGCACTCTTCCTCACTTCCAAAAAGTTGTAATATGCTTCGTTAATATTAGACAATGTCACCACCAATGAATCGGAGGGAAAAACATTTTCCAAAAATACTTCACCATCAAAAGTGTTACTTTCAAAGATTTCATCACTGACCAACTCCGTCTTTTTTAATACATTCTCCTTATCCCCAAAGAAAGAATTCAAATCCAAACCTGTTCCGGAAGAATTATCTAATCTGGGAGTATAAAAATTCAGCATATACCAATTTTTTCCTGGCAAATCTGTAATAGTATATTTGACACTCACGATGGTGTCTTCTTCCGTTCGTTCAATCAGCGGAGTCACATTTGTAAAATCAACCTTTGGCAGCATCTTACTTGTAGAGGTCAAAATTTGCCCTTCTTTGGTCTTCACTTTAAGCGTGTAATCTTCATTGACATACTGTGGGGTTTGGATACTGATATATAAGCCGGGAGTCGTTGCCCATAAGGTATCAATAACATCGCGGTAAGCAATGGTCACCTCTGCATCGGAGACTAAAAGCTGATCAATTAATCCCTGAGAGACTTCATCCCCCTGCTCTTCATTAAATTTGAGGGCATCAATGGTTTTTGTCAATGCAATAGTCATCAAATTATCGGGAATTACCTGAGAGAAAACGACGGTTTGTGCTTCAATTGGAGGTATTTCGATCTCCAGTGGTTTGGGGCGACAGCCAGATACTAACGAGAA
The DNA here is from genome assembly GCA_964571475.1 of uncultured Saprospiraceae bacterium. Lineage (GTDB taxonomy): Bacteria > Bacteroidota > Bacteroidia > Chitinophagales > Saprospiraceae > JALVDO01. The sequence continues at coordinate 4,672 of CAZNCI010000108.1, forward strand.
TAAAACAATACTAAAAACTACAGATGTATATTTCATTTTTTATTTTTTTATCAAATTAAAGATTATTCAGCCTTTTTATGTTTTCACTAAAAGCTGAAATTATAAGCCACTGAAGGAATAAAACCAAACAATCCGGGCTGCTCGTATTTTAACTTACCCGTGGTTTCATCCAGCTTTACCCGAATAGAATACGGGCTGGCTCTATTGTAAATATTATAACCTCCAAGATGCCATTCTGTCCTAAATTTTTTGGTCGTTTTATTGCGAATCACCAAATTGATATCTAAACGATGCGAAGCAGACATCTGAAATTCATTTCGCTTAGAATAAACCGGAATAAATTCAATGCCCGTCAAGGCCGCATTGGGGAAAACATATTGAGCCCTCAAAGGTGTAAATCTGGCTCCTGTACCGTACTCCCAAACAGCGGAGAAAGTCAGTCTCTTATTTATATCCCAGTTGACGACCACACTTACCTGATGGCGACGGTCGTATTTTGCCCAAAAAGCTTCCCCTTCATTCAACTCATCAAAATGGCGGCGACTCCAAGACAAAGTATAAGCAATCCAGCCATTCAATTTACCCTCCTGCTTACGAATCAATAATTCAGTTCCCCATGATTTGCCCCTTCCCTGAAGCAATAAGTCCTCAAAATTATCATTCAAAATAAGCGTACTTCCCTCTTTGTATTCAATGAGATTTTTCATGGTTTTATAATATGCTTCGAGAGAAACGGAAAGCCCCGGATTTTCAAAAAAATGATTAAATGCTCCTACCAACTGATGAGCCAATTGGGGTTTCACCTTTTCAGAAATAGGATACCATAAATCCGTTGGCAAAGCTACGGTTGAACTACTCACTCTGTGCATATATTGGTTCATACGGCTGTAACTCAACTTAAAACTCTGATGGTCATTGAGCAAATAACTGGCTGAAACACGAGGTTCAGGTACAGCATAAAACTTATTTTTAACGGCTGCACCGGAAAGCCTTAATCCTACATTAAGATTTAAATCCTCAATGGGTTGATATTTATAATTAGCATATAATGCAAACTCAAGCGTCTGTCTTAAATCTCCCGGCCTATTTTTAACAACCGTGGAAATTTCGCCCTTAGCACTCAAAATATTGGGCCTAAACTGGTGAGAAATCATCTGTCCCCCAAACCTAAATTTAGTCTGATCAGAAATAAAATCAGCAAAATCCATTTTTAGTCCAATGTCTTCGATGGAGGATTTAATCAAAATGGTATTCTCCCCAACTTTGCCATTAATATCATAACTAAAAGCGGTGTGAATGAGAGATAAATTGGAAAACAGTTTGGGGGTATAAATATGATTCCAACGAAGTGTCTGCGTGAAATTACCCAATTGAAAACCAAAATTAAGATCAAAGCCCGGTTCATCTTCCCCTCCTCCTTCCATTTGGCTTGTCAATTTTAAAACATCATCCCCAAAATAAGCGCTAAAAAAAAGCCTGTCCTTATCGGAAATTTTATAGTTTAATTTGGCATTTAGATCATAAAAATAATAAGGTAATGGCTGGTTGACCAATTTAAATACCTGATCGATATAAGTCCTTCGGCCAGATACCAATATAGATGCCCTATCCTTCATAATAGGAGCTTCAAAAGTCAGGCGAGAAGATAAAAGACCGATGCCACCTGTCACATTTATTTTCTGGTTATTCCCTTCTTTCATTCGCACATCCAGTACAGATGACAAACGCCCACCATAGTGCGCAGGAAAGCCTCCTTTAACAATGGTTAAATCTTTAAGCGCATCGGGATTAAAAACAGAAAAGAACCCAAATAAGTGCCCAATATTATAAACGGTAGCCTCATCTAACAGGACTAAATTTTGATCGGCATCCCCCCCACGAACAAACATCCCCGTCCCACCTTCTCCTCCCTTGGAGATACCGGGCATCAATTGTACCACCTTGATAATATCTACCTCTCCACCCAGAGATGGGATTGTTTTTATCTGATTAATGGGAATATTCACCATGCTGGTTTGGGTAGATTGCACAGCTTCCTTTTCATTACTTTTCCGTTTGGCAACTACCTCCACCTCCGCCAGTGTATTATTTTGAGTTAGTTGGATATTAATAGTGATGGATTTTGTGGTATTGACCATTTTTTCGACCTCCTGAAATCCTACATAAGAATACACCAATCGCACTTCCTCTCCAGAAGGGATATCTATGGAATAAAAACCATATTCATTACTACTGCTGCCAATAGTCGTTCCATCAATGTGAACATTTGCAAAGAGTAGGCTTTCTCCATTTTTACTATCAGTAAGATAACCACTGATGGTCACGAATTCCTGCGCCGCTAAAAAAATGGGAATTAAAATAAAAAGAAAGGTCAATAAATGGATCAATCGTCTCATACCAATATAGTAAATTTTGTTATTTTATACTATAAAGTCGAATGAATAGGAGCTCTCCCCTATTTTGCTGACTGAAAATTATTTCAACCCCCAAAAAGTTATCTAAAAAAATTAGTGTATTAGGGACTAAATAACACACCGAACCAAACTTATCTTACTTCGTAGCAGACAGGTTCGGGACTGGCCCTAAAAGATTACCACCCTGCACGACAAAATGAAATACACCCAAATCACTTTTTCATTTCCCAAATCCACTCGCCATTATCATTAAGGTATCCAATTTTATCCCCTTGCTCTGCTCTAAAAAGTCCATTGCCGGCATAGGCAATAAATTCGTAATTTGGAGGGGCGATTAACTCACCATTTAGATTACTAAGTCCACTAAATTTCTGGACGAGCACTTTGGCAAACCCATTGTGGAAAGTACCAATCTGGTCGTATTTAGGCGGGATAAGGGTAATGCCTTTTTGGTTGATGACCCCCCATTTTTTATTAATTTGAACGACGGCAACACCATGATTATAGGGTCTTGCCTGCTGATAATAACCAGAGGCCTGGTCTGTACGTTCAGATATATAATAAAATCGATATTTTTTATCCCTAACGAGCCCTTTGCCTTCTTTGAATTTCAAGAGTCGATCAACACTTGGTTTGATTAGGAAGCTTCCATCTTTTTTGATTACGCCTGCCTTTCTAAGACCCTGATAAACGACTGCTTTTTCACCTTCGAAATCTTGACAGCGCGTAAATTTATATTCGATTTTTTGCTGGCCATCAACGGAGATATAACCACAATTGCCTTTATAGGTCACAGCGGCTAGTCCTTCGTGAAAATCGGATGCTTTGGAGAATTTACACGGGATGACTATGCGACCACTTTGGTCAATATATCCAAACCCGTTTTCATTTTTCACTACGGCCATATTTTGAGAAAAGGGATTGATTTTTACAAAGTCTTTTTTTGTTATTTTTTCTCCTTTTTCATTGATTATACCATAACTGATAGCGGAGCGGCCATATTTGACAATGGCTAATCCATTGTTCCCAAATTCGCTGATGAGTTTATACTTGTGTTTAAGTATAATGTTCCCAATAGTATCAATAAGACCATAACGCCCGTTTTTCACGACACGGGCGATTCCATTTTTGAAATCAAATCCTTTGTCATAAGGCTCTGAAATAACGATAGACTCCTCTTTATTGATATAATAGATGGCATTATCTTTTTTAACCCATGCCAGATTATCATGAAAATTACCCACACTTTTATACTTAAAGTCGATGAGTAAATTCCCCTGCTTGTCAATGAATCCCCAATTTCCGCCTATTTTCACTTTGGCCATGCCTTCGCTAAAGTCACCAACCTCTCTAAATCGACAAGGGATGATGTTTTGTCCATTTCTATTAACAAAGCCCCATAATCCGTTGCGTTTCACAGATAGGCGTCCTTCGGAGAAATAGCCCACCTCATCATAAACTGCCGTCACCCTTAATTCACCTAAGGTGTCAATCATTCCATATTTAGGAGCATTGACATATAAGCGGACGATTTTATTTTGGGTATTCTCAAGAAACTCAATGCCATCATATCTACAGGGAATTACTTTTTTACCTTTTTTGTTAATCATACCCCATTTACCTCCACAATTGACAATAGCCGCATCATTGATAAAATCTTCGACAAGGTTATACTGCGGCTTAATAATAGGGCGGCCTAGTGTATCGATAAATCCCCATTCACAATTTTGACAAACTAACTGTGCATTTTGGCTAAAGAGCTGATCGTATTGGGTGTAGTCTGTCATGGTATAGGAGGCGTGCATATCTTTTAAATATTTTTGAAGACTCCCAAGCCCTTCGTCTGTTTTCAGGCTGCCAGATAATTTACCAGAAGGGCTGATTTTAGCCATTCCATTTTTAAATTCACCAATATAAGCGGCCCCATCAAGTACAACTTTTCCTATTTTGTTAATCAAACCATGTTGTCCATTGGTAAAAATACAATGCGCGAGTGGTTGTCCCGAATTAAAATCGGAAAGACTAACATCAATAAAGTCCATTCCGGTAATTAAAAGTCCTTCGTTATTATTTACTAACCCATAAGCCATATTGAAACGATAGCTGGTACGTTCAAATTCACAACGAGATGCCGTTTTCATTCCCACCAAAGTAAATCCACTATCTTCCTGAACATCAATAGACTGGAAGGTTGGTCTAATTTGGATATTACCATCAGCAATTTTTCTCAAGCCCCATTTATCCGCTTCCGGCTCATAAAACCATTCAAATTTTTCCAACTGAAAATAGTACCGTTCTTCGCTTGTAGAGGGAGAGGACCTACCTTTTATTTTTATTTCAAAATGATTGGTAAATTCATCTTGTTCTTTTAGATTGCCTTTTTTGTCAAAATAATATAAGGTTAGTAAATCCTTCCCCGTGCCTGTTTGAGTATAGGCTTTTGCCTTGAGGGATTCAAGATTAATTTTATGGTATTGGGGTGCGATTAATTCTTCGCCCCGAATGTTGGCAACACCTAATAATCCTCCTTTTTTAACAACACAGACTTTACCCTTTACGGGAGATATATAATCATATCCAAAAGGAACAATTGCTTTACCATAAGTTGTAACGACACCCCACTGACTGTTTAATTTGACTCTAAACTGACCGGGAGAAAAGGATTGAATATCCTCATAAATAGTGGGAAGCAATAAATTCCCATTAAAATCAACGAGCCCCAATTGTTTTTTTGTTCGAACGATGAGATGTTTATCTGAAAAAGCAAAAAGGTCATCGTATTCTCCATGGATTATTATTTTTCTATTTTTGGTGGAGTATAGATGGTATTTGTTATGTTTTATCAATTTGATAAAGCCATCGGACAGTTGAGTCCACGAGCTGTAAGCAGGCTGGATAAGAGCAGTTCCTTCTTGGTTGACGGCACCCCACATTTTGTTCTTTCGAAAGAATAATAATTGATTATTTACAATTCTTATTTCCTGGGCAATATTTGGAATAACCACCTTACCCGTATGTGAGAGAATACCTAAATTATTCCCCTTTCGAGTAAGAAAATAGCCGTCTTCTTCGGGATATATTTCATCATAAGTAGCTGGAGCAATTTCCTGACCTGTATTTTTTATAAGTCCCCATTTACCTCTTTTATTAAAAGCGAGAAAACCATTTTTCCAAACTTCCACCTTGTGGTATCCTTTTTTGAGAATAACATCCCCAGCAAGATTGATAACCATCCATTCTCCTTTGTCAGAAACGGCAATTAAATCAGGTGAAAGTACTTTAAGGTCGTAATATTTAGGTGGGACAATCTCCTGCCCTTTATTATTTAATAAACCAACGCCTCTATTTCGTTGCATAATAGCGTAACCGTAGTGCTTAAATTCACCGATTGCTTCGTAAATAGGATCGACTACGAGCTTACCATCATAGTTGATAAGCCCCCACTTCTTTTCCAGCTTCACAGGGAAGAGACTTTGCCCTTGGGCAATTCCGAAGATTAACAAATTTAAGAATAAAAGCAGATGTTTCTGCATAAATACCTGAGTTAGTTTTGTTTCAAAAGTAACGAAAAGCTTAGTTGTAATAGTATGATTAGAAAGTGCGAAGATAGGAAAAGATGGTCATTTTTGCAAGACCGTAGAATAAACGATATGGTCCGTTGGTGATGAATCAGGTCATTTTAGAAATTAAAATTAAGCCACCTCCATTAGGCTTGTCTGATTTATGATAAGGAAGCGTTAAATTACATAGAGTCAAATCCCAATAAGGCAAAAGTCTGCATAATAAAAAGGACTAATTTATTTGGGTAATTATTTGCCCAATAGATTTACTGCTGATATTATGTTTTTCGGCAATGACTTCGGGAGCAAATCCTTCTTTGTTCATCTGTACAACACGAATGGCAATTTCTAATCCCAGCTCTTTACCCTGCTCAATTCCTTGTT
>CAZNCI010000109.1:0-10931 GCA_964571475.1 uncultured Saprospiraceae bacterium
TACTCAGTCGGCAGTCTTCAGTCGGCAGTCTTCAGTACTCAGTGGGCAGTCGGCATAAGGTGACATCTTTTTGAGGGAGGGAAAGAGAAGAGCAAAAGGTGTTATCTTATGAGGAGTTGGCAGCGAGCAGTCTTCAGTGAGCAGTCTTTCCTGAAGTCTGAATATTGATTAAAAAAGTGTAAAAAGTGGAAGTTAAAAACGAAGTACTAACGCGGGTATATATTTTACTCTTTGGGATCATCCTTCCCATTGCACTGGTACTGGTTTATAAAACAATCGTGATAGGTGTAGTGGAGGGGCAAAAGTGGCGTGATTATGGGGAGAGAAGTTATGTGAAAACTCGACCAATTAAGGCGGAACGCGGTAATATTATGGCACATGATGGGAGTTTGTTAGCGACATCTGTACCTTATTTCGATCTGTATTTTGATCCATCCGTTGCTTCTGAAAAGGCGTATTTTGATAATTTAGATACGCTTTCATATTGTTTTGCGCACTATTTGGATAAAAATTTTACCGTTGGTGGGGCGCGGGAGTATTTAATAGATTTACGCGATACGCTGACGAATAGAAATAGGCACGTTTTATTGAAAAAGAAGGTGTCTTTTGCTGAAAAGAGAAAAATTGAGCAGTTTCCTTTATTTAATCTCGGGCAATATAGAGGTGGTTTGATAGCGAAGAAACTGAGTGAAAGAAAACGACCTTTTGGTGTCTTAGCCCGTCGGACGGTGGGTTATGTTAGAGATCAGGCAAAGGACGTTGGACTAGAGGATGCCTTTAATGAAGAACTGGGTGGGAAACCCGGGCAGCAGGTCATGATGCTGGTGGATAAAAAACACGATTTGTGGATGCCGATGAAAGATTTAGCGTCCATTGAACCCAAACAGGGAGATGATGTGGTAACGACCATTGATGTAAATATTCAGGATATTACGGAGCGGGCATTATACGATGCCATGAAATACCATGATGCAGAATGGGGGACAGCCGTGGTGATGGAAGTAAAAACGGGTAAGATCAGAGCAATTGCCAACCTGGGTCGGGTGGAGGATAAAAAAGAGTGGTACGAAGTTTATAATTATGCGGTAGGACGTGCAGTGGAGCCGGGTTCTACCTTCAAATTAGCCTCTATGATGGCTTTATTGGAAGATAATTTTGTGACACTGGAAGATAAGGTGGATATCGAACATGGGAAAATTACCTATTACGATCAGGAAATGGTCGATGCCGGTAGTCATAGTGCCCATCTGGATACCATTACGGTTCGCAAAGCATTTGAGATTTCTTCCAATGTTGGTTTGTCTAAATTAGTGACAAGTTTTTACGGAAGACAGGATGGCGAAAAAGATCGGCATAGAGAAAGGATGTTCATTGAAAGACTAAAACAATTTGGTTTGCATTTGCCTACCGATATTGAGATAAAAGGGGAAGCTGCTCCCTTGATTAAGGAAGTGGAAGACGTGAAAGGAGGTTGGAGTGGTTTGACCCTGCCTTGGATGGCAACCGGTTATGAGGTGAAATTAACGCCTTTACAGTTATTGACCTTTTATAATGCTGTCGCCAATAATGGGGTACTGATGAAGCCGATGCTGGTGGAACGAATTGAACGGTTTGGTTTGCCGCAGCAGGTTTTTCGACCTACTGTTGTGAAAAGAGAAATTGCCAGCCGAAAAACGATCGAGCAGGCGCACCAATTACTAGAAGGGGTTGTTGAACGTGGAACGGCCTATAAATTGAAAACGAACCGGTATAAGTTTGCTGGAAAAACCGGTACCACTCAGATCGGATATAAGCGGTTCAAGAATAGAACCCGGGTGAAGGGCTATCAGGCTTCATTTGCCGGCTATTTTCCTTCTGAAAATCCCGTTTATTCCTGTATTGTCGTGATTTACCGGCCTGAACAAAACGGAATCTATGGTGGAGATGTTGCAGGGCCTGTATTTAGGAAAATTGCCGATAAGTGCTACGATTCATTGATTGAATTACATGCGCCTATCAATCAGGGCCCCAAACCAATTTTAAAGAGCAGTCAGTTGCCTAGGAATATGGTGGGCAATAAAAAAGATATTGTGTTTTTGTTGAACAAAATGAATATGCCTTTTTACGATCTGGCCAATACTGAAATGGTAAAAACACTGGCGTCTTCCGATAGTCTGGTGTTACAACAAAGAACGATTAGTGATGATCTGGTGCCGAATGTGGTCAATATGGGGTTGCGGGATGCGCTTTATGTGCTGGAAAATCGGGGATTGAAAGTAAAAACAAAAGGTGTTGGAAAGGTGCGCAATCAGTCTATAAAGCCTGGGACTAAGGCACGAGGACAAAATATATTATTAAGCTTGAATTAAAATTAAAAGAGGTTGAAATTAGACGCATTGTTACATGGAGTTGCTACGCTGTCCATCGTTGGGCCAACCGGGGTGTTGGTGTCAGATGTTCAGTTTGATTCCAGAAAGGTATCCAAAGGGAGTCTTTTCGTAGCAGTGCATGGTGTTCATGTTGACGGTCATCGCTTTATCGAAATGGCGGTAAAAAGTGGCGCAAAAGTCATTGTCGCTGAAAAATTTCCTGACCATGAATTATCAGGAGTGATAAAGGTGCTTGTTGCTAATTCTGCCAGGGCTTTAGGTGTTATTGCTGCCAATTATTATGGTAATCCTTCCCGCGAGTTAAAGTTAGTGGGAATTACAGGGACCAATGGCAAAACGACAACGGCCACCTTATTGCATGATTTGATGAGTCAGTTAGGCTATAAGGTGGGGTTATTGTCAACTATTGAAAATAAAATAGTGGAGCAGCTTATTCCTTCGACGCATACGACACCCGATGCCTTAGCCATTAATGCTTTGTTGGCGGAGATGGTTGCGGCGGGTTGTGAATTTGCTTTTATGGAGGCGAGTTCGCATGCTATTCATCAGCATCGAATGAGCGGGTTGAACTTTGTCGGAGGAGTATTTACGAATATTACCCACGACCATTTGGACTATCATAAGGATTTTAAATCCTATATAGCTGCCAAAAAAATGTTCTTTGATGATTTGCCGAAAGCGGCTTTTGCATTGACGAATATAGATGATAAACGAGGTGCTGTGATGTTGCAAAATACCGCCGCACAAAAAGTGACTTATAGTTTGAGGAAGATGGCTGATTTTAGAGCCAGAGTCATTGATAATAGCCTGACCGGTCTGCAACTGGAAATAAACGGGGTAGAAGTCTTTTGCCGACTCATTGGTTCGTTTAATGCCTATAATTTATTAGTCGCTTATGCAACGGCTGTTTTGTTGAAGCAGGATAGGGATGAGGTGCTGAGAGTGTTGAGTTTGCTAAAAGGAGCAGAAGGTCGATTTGATTATATTGTCGATCCTAAAAGAGGGCGGATTGCCATAGTTGATTATGCACATACGCCCGATGCACTGGAGAAAGTCCTGACGACTATTAACGATTTGAAACAGGGAGATCAACAGGTGTTAACCGTAGTCGGCTGTGGTGGTGATCGAGATAAAAAAAAGCGACCCATCATGGCAAAAATTGCAGCCGATAATAGCGATCAGGTGATTTTGACATCAGATAATCCCAGGACGGAAGATCCCGGGCAGATTATAAAAGACATGGAAGCTGGTCTTCCGCTTAACGCAAAGCATACAACTTTGTCGATTTTGGATCGAATACAGGCGATTAAAACGGCCTGCCGATTGGCAAAGGATGGCGATTTGATTTTGATTGCCGGAAAAGGACACGAAAAATACCAGGATGTAAACGGAGAAAAAATACCGATGGACGAAAAAGAAATTTTAAATATTGAATTCGAAATAACCGACTAATGCTTATAAAACTCATAGAGTGGATGAATGAAACATGGGGAAAGATACCCGGTGCAGGACTGATGCACTATATCTCTTTTCGTGCGGTGCTCGCTATGATTATTTCGCTGATTATTTCGATGCTCATCGGGCGTAATATTATCAATAAGTTGCGTCGGATGCAGATTGGAGAGACGGTTCGTGATTTGGGTTTGCAAGGGCAGAACCAAAAGGCAGGAACGCCAACTATGGGAGGGGTTATTATTATTTTGGCGATTTTGATCCCTACTTTCTTAATGGCAAAGTTGGATAATATCTATATTTTGTTGATGATTATTTCAACGATATGGATGGGCATAATTGGCTTTATTGACGATTATATCAAAGTATTTAAAAAGAATAAACAGGGGCTGAAAGGCAAGTTCAAAATGCTCGGCCAGTTAGGGCTTGGCTTAATCATCGGACTGACGATGTTGTACAACAATCAGGTAGTGGTGCGGATGGAAGTGAAGGAGGCAATTGAGCTGGGGATTGGAGATTTGCAGCTTGGAACAGCTCAAACGATAGAAAGAAATGGAAAGCAATTAACGCTTGCTAACTATAAAACGGGAATGACAAACGTGCCATTCTTTAAAGGAAATAATTTAGACTACGCCTCCCTTGTGCCTCATGGTGATGGGAAGATTGGCCGGTGGGCATGGTTGATATTCCTGCCCTTGGTCATTATCGTTGTGATGGCGGTATCCAATGGCGCAAATTTGACAGACGGATTGGACGGACTGGCAACCGGTGTTTCGGGCATTATTGCCTTTACCTTAGGTCTGTTGGCCTATGTGTCCGGTAATGCGATTGCGGCAGATTATCTTAATATTTTATACCTGCCGGGGACGGGGGAATTGGTGATTTTTGCAGCAGCTTTCGTAGGGGCAACACTTGGTTTTATGTGGTATAATTCCTATCCGGCATCGGTTTTTATGGGGGATACCGGGAGTTTGACCATGGGTGGAATTATCGCAGCTATGGCAATTGTCGTCAGAAAGGAGTGGCTGGTGCCAATATTATGCGGTATTTTTTTGATGGAAAATTTATCCGTGATGCTTCAGGTTTCGTATTTCAAATACACCAAAAAGAAATTTGGAGCGGGGAAAAGAATATTTTTAATGTCACCGCTACACCATCATTATCAACGAAAGGGCATGCCCGAAACGAAGATTGTGATGCGGTTTTGGATTGTTGGTATTTTGCTTGCCGCAATTACAATTATGACGCTTAAAGTTAGATGATATGATGATAAAAAAAGTAGTCATATTGGGAGGAGGAGAGAGTGGCGTTGGAGCTGCTTTATTAGCACAAAAAATTGGCTTTGAAGTATGGCTTTCTGATAATGGAAAAATAAAAGACCAATTCAAAAGAGAATTGGATGAAAAGCAGATTGAATACGAGGAATTTGGGCACACCCGATATAAAGTTTTTGAGGCGAACTGGGTCGTGAAAAGCCCGGGCATCCCCGACACGGTTCCATTGATTGTGGAATTGAAGGAAAAGGGGATAACTGTATTTTCTGAAATTGAATTTGCCTATAAATATTTTTATGGGACGATTATCGGTATTACCGGGAGTAATGGCAAGACTACAACGACCATGTTATTGGGGCATTTGTTGAAGAAAGCCGGATTAAATGCCGTGACTGGCGGGAATATTGGCGTGAGTTTTGCACGGATTGTCACCGCTCAGGAGGTGGGTACAGTCGTTTTGGAATTGAGCAGCTTTCAATTGGATGGCATCCTCAATTTTAGACCGGATATTGCTTTGCTTTTGAATATTTCACCGGATCATTTAGATCGATATGGGTATCAAATGGATCGTTATGTCGCCTCTAAGTTTAGGATTGCGATGAAGCAAACACCAGCTGATTTATTTCTGATTAATGCGGATGATTTGATTATTCAAAATTTTGACAAAAAGGCGATCAGGGCAGAAACGGAAAAACTGGGGCTTCAAAATATTAACGATGGGCTGTTGCAGGTGGGCGAGGAGGTGTTTTCGATGAAAACCACCCAGTTGAAGGGGCGGCACAATGAGATGAATGCACTGTTTGCCATTCGGGCAGCTCAGGAAATGCAGCTCTCAAAGGAGGTGATTCAATCCGGATTGGACAGTTTTGCTCCGGTAGAACACCGGACAGAACCAGTGGCGGAAATTGACGGTGTTCTTTTTGTCAATGATAGTAAAGCGACTAACGTAGATGCCGTTTATTATGCGCTATTAGCAGAGGATCGACCCATTGTATGGATTGTTGGTGGTCAGGATAAAGGCAATGATTATAATCTATTAATGCCCTTGGTGCGGGAGAAGGTGAAAGCCATTGTGTGCATGGGTATTGATAATCAAAAGATACTCGATTTTTTTGCGAATGAGCAAAAAGAAATCATAGAGACAAAAAGTGCAAAAGCCGCTGTTGAAGCGGCAAAAAAAATAGCTGAATCAGGAGATGTGGTTTTATTATCACCGGCCTGTGCAAGTTTTGATTTATTTAAAAATTATGAAGACCGGGGCCGGCTTTTTAAAAAGGCAGTCCTGGAACTCAAAGAATAAAATTCGTGGAATTATGTCAACAGTAGCTGCCAGGATTTTTGCAGAATTGCGGGGAGATAGAGTCATCTGGGCCATTTTGGTCCTGCTGGCCATTTTTTCTATTCTGGCAGTTTACAGTTCCACGGGGACTTTGGCTTATCGGGAGCATGGCGGTAATACGGAAGGTTTCCTGATTAAACATGGAATTATTATGATGGGGGGGCTTGTTTTAGCCTATATCACCCACCTGATTCCTCACGATAAGTTCAGAAAGTGGGCGTCTGCCTTATTGGGGATTGCTGCTCCATTATTGATTTATACGCTGGCATTTGGAACGGACATCAATAATGCAAAGCGGTGGATTCAGTTGCCTATGGTCGGGATAACGATTCAGACTTCGGCTTTTGCCAAGGTGGCTTTGATTGTTTTTGTCGCTGCTGCAATTTCTGGAAAGCAGGATTATATCAAGGATTTTAAAAGTGCTTTTTTGCCGATTATCGTCCCGATATTAATTATTTGTGGGCTGATTGCACCGGCGGATTTATCTTCTGCTCTGCTGTTGTTTTTGACCTGTCTTTTGATGATGTTTGTAGGGCGGGTGGCTTTGAAATATATCGGCGTATTGCTCTTTTGGGGCGTGATTGTATTTGCCGTATTGATTTTATTGGGAAAGCAATTCCCCGACATTGTGAGATCCGGTACCTGGCAAAATCGAATGGAGGAATTTATGACCCAGGAAGATGGTGGTTATCAGGTGAAGCAGGCAAAAATTGCGATTGCGAATGGAGGAATTGTTGGTTTAGGTCCGGGAAATAGCCGGCAAAGGAATTATTTGCCTTCCCCTTATTCCGATTTTATTTATGCCATTATTTGTGAGGAGTATGGATTGATTGGTGGCATGAGCATTATATTTTTATACTTATTGCTCTTTTTTAGAATCACTCGATTGATGACAAAAAGTGACAAAACCTTTGGGGCAATGGTCGCCATGGGATTGGGCATAAGTTTGATTATACAGGCATTTACCAATATAGCGGTGTCCATTCACCTGGTGCCGGTGACGGGGGTGACCTTGCCAATGGTGAGTATGGGGGGAACTTCTTTATTGTTTACCGCATTTGCCTTTGGCATTATATTGAGTGTCAGTAAACACGTGGAAGCAAATGCTGAATAATTTAGAAGCAAATCAAAATTTGAAATGAAAGCGAAAGAAGCAATAAAGGTAATCATAAGCGGTGGCGGAACGGGAGGACACGTCTTCCCGGCCATTGCGATTGCTGAAGCCATTAAGGCAAAAGAGCCTACGGCAGATATTCTTTTCGTGGGTGCTAAGGGAAAAATTGAAATGGAGAAAGTCCCCCAGGCGGGATTCCCAATCAAAGGATTGTGGATCAGTGGCTTTCACCGAAAGTTAACCATGCGGAATTTGATGTTCCCTGTGAAATTGATGAGCAGTCTGGCGATGGCAATAGGGATTGTCAACCAGTTTAAACCACAGGTCGCTGTTGGGGTTGGTGGTTTTGCGAGCGGGCCCGTCTTGAAAATGGCGGCGATGATGGGGGTGAAGACGGTCTTGCAGGAGCAAAATTCCTATGCAGGAGTGACCAATAAATTACTGGCTCAAAAAGCAAATAATATTTGTGTGGCCTATGAGGGAATGGACAAGTATTTTCCTAAGGATAAATTGATCCTTACCGGAAATCCCGTCCGTACCGAATTGGCGAATAGTGGCGTGAGTACAGCACAGGCTTTGGCACATTTTGGGCTGGAAAGCGGGAAAAAGACGCTCTGTGTTTTTGGCGGAAGCCTCGGAGCAAAAAGTATCAATGAAGCACTGGCAGCTCAGACTGCATTCATAAAGAGCCACCCGGAAGTTCAATTGCTTTGGCAGGTGGGAAAATTATATGAAGAGCAGTATAAGGATTGTGCAACGGCACAATTACCGAATGTGAAAATATTGGCTTTTGTGGATCGGATGGATATGGCCTACCAAATGGCTGATTTGGTCGTATGCCGGGCAGGGGCTTTGACGATTTCGGAACTTTGTTTGATGGGAAAGCCTTCCGTGCTAATACCATCGCCCAATGTAGCTGAAGATCATCAGACCAAAAATGCCATGGCATTGGTGGAGAAAAATGCGGCTGTCTTTTTGAAAGATTCAGAGAGTAAGGATAAATTATTCTCTACCGCATTAGAGGTGTTGGCCGATGAGGGGAAATTGAAGGAATTGGCTGCGAATAGCCTGGCAATGGCACACCCGAATGCTGCGGAGGATATAGCGGAAGTGATTATCAATCTGGCAAAAGCATAAAGCATGAAGTTGAAGGATATCAAAAAGGTCTATTTTGTTGGAATTGGTGGGATTGGAATGAGTGCGATTGCAAGGTATTTTAATGAAATGGGCGCAGAGGTTTGGGGATATGATAAAACAGAAACCGTCTTGACCAAAAAGTTGGTGGAGGAGGGGATGAAAATCCATTATGATGAGCATGTGGATGGGATTCCAAATGGTATTGACTTAGTGGTATATACACCGGCTGTCCCGGCTACTCATGCGGAGTTGGTTTATTTCAATGAGCAGGATTATCCGGTAAAAAAGCGGGCAGAAGTATTGGGCATCATCAGTAAAGGTAAAAAGACTATTGCGATAGCCGGAACGCATGGGAAAACATCGACCAGTACGATTACAACCCATGTTTTGAAAGTAGGGGGGATTGATTGTTCTGCTTTCCTTGGCGGAATTGCCCATAATTATGGATCGAATTTTGTCTATGGGAAAAGCGAATGGGTGGTGATAGAAGCGGATGAGTTTGACCGGTCCTTTTTGTGGTTATCACCCGATATTGCGACGATTATGTCATTGGATGCGGATCATCTGGATATCTATGGTGATTTGGAACAGATGATGGAAACCGGGTTTAAAGCCTTCGTGAAAAACTTAAAACCCAATGGTCAATTGCTGGTTGTCAACCGGGAAAAGGAGCAGTTTGAGGATTTTGAACAGGTCGTTTCTTTTGGAATTGAGCAGGGGGATGTCCGGGCAACGAATGTCAGTGTTGAAAACGGTTTTTTTGTTTTTGATTATGAAAGTGAAAAAATAAGGATTCGGGATATCGTATTTTCATTGCCCGGCCGGCATAATATAGAAAATGCCTTAGCAGCGATAACGATTGCTGTTTCCCTTGGCGTAAAAGCAGAAGCAATTAGGGAAGCATTGAAAAGTTTTAAAGGAATCAAACGGCGTTTTGATCGGGTATTTGTGTCTGAATCGGTGGTTTATATCGACGATTACGCCCATCATCCATCTGAATTGAAAGCCGCCATAGCCGCCGCAAGAGAATTATATCCGGGTAAAAAACTGACGGGGATTTTTCAACCGCATTTGTTTTCCCGAACGCAGGATTTTTCTGCCGGTTTTGCAGCAGCGCTCGATGGATTGGATGAGTTGCTATTACTGGATATTTATCCAGCAAGAGAAGCACCTATTCCCGGCGTGACATCCGATTTGATCCTAAGACAGATGAAAATTGAAAACAAACAATTGTGTCAAAAGGATACAGTTATAGATGAATTGAAAAAACGTGATTTGGAGGTGGTATTAACCTTGGGCGCCGGGGATATAGACCAGCTGGTACCAAAATTGCTCAGATTACTAAGCTCGAAGCCCTGGCGTAGAGATTGGTAAGCTGAGCAATTTTGGTACCAGCAGATTGGTAAGCTGAACAGCTGAGCAAAGCAGATGCACGAAATATAAAATGAGAAAATAAAAAATGGCTGCAAAAAAGCTAAAGTTGGATGTAAATGATATGGTGAAGCGACTCATGTGGGTGGCTGTTGCCTTCATGGTGATGGCTTTGGTGATCTCTATGGTAGCGCGGAAGGAGTCGAAGATGGTGGCGGGCGTGAATATTGAAATAACGGCTTTAAAGGATGGTCATTTTTTGATGACAAAGGAAGATGTAAATTTGGCAATAGAACGCAGTTTTGGTTTCCCTTTGAGTAGTATGCCGATTGGAGTAGTGGATGTAGAACGGCTGGAAAAGGTGCTAAACGAAGAACCTTTTGTCAAGGAAGTTAACGTATTTGTAGGCTCGGATAATATAGTTAATATCGTATTGAAACAACGAGAGCCGGTATTGAGGATTATCGATCATAATGGATTGAATTATTATCTGGATGAGGACGGGGTGAAAATGCCGCCATCTAAGAATTTTACAACCCGGGTATTGGTGGCGACAGGTAATATTCCTCCTTATCAGGCGGATTATCTGAAGGAGAAAAACGGGGTCTTGAGTCAGCTGTATGAGTTGTCCAAAATATTAAAGGCAGATGAGTTTTTAAAGCCAATGATTGAACAAATATATGTGAATAATAAAGGGGAGTTTACACTGGCACCCAAATTGGGAAAACAGAAAATCCTCTTCGGAAGATATACAAAAGTAAAGGATCGGCTGAGCCGGTTGAAAGTGTTTTATAAAGAAGTAATGCCTTACAAAGGTTGGGCAAAATATAAAACAATTGATTTGAGATATGAGGGTCAGGTCGTCTGTCGGTAGC
>CAZNCI010000110.1:0-10929 GCA_964571475.1 uncultured Saprospiraceae bacterium
AGAGAAGCGCAAAAGGTGTTATCTTATGGGGAGTGGGCAGGATTTAGTATTCAGTGTGGAGTGGATTTCTAGTGGAGGGGGAGGATTTGCAAGAGGGGTAGAAGCGGTATGCACGAAGTGCGTAGTAGCGGATGACCCGACCCGACCCTAAGGGAGGGGCTTGCCCAAAAGAAATAGGAAAGATAATTTATGGAGTTATTCAATCTATTGACAAAAAAATTCCTATCTTGTCCCTTTATTGATAAAAAATCATTTAGATGAATATTAAATTTTGTGGTGCAGCCAGGGAAGTTACCGGAAGTGCTCATCTTATTACTTTGGATGATGGGTACAAAATATTACTGGACTGTGGGCTCTATCAGGGGCGATCCAAAGAATGGAAAAAGTTTAATGAACATTGGTTGTTTAAGCCGGAGGAAATTGATTGTTTAATATTATCTCATGCGCATATTGACCATAGCGGGCGAATCCCCAAATTGGTCAAAGATGGGTTCAATGGAAGAATTTATTGTACGCATGCTACCCGTAGTTTGTGTTCTATCATGCTACTGGATAGCGCGGGCATACAAGAACGGGATGCCGCTTTTTTTAATAAAAAAATACTTCCCCGAAAGAAAAAGGCTTCACCTCGAACTCCGTTATATACCACAGAAGATGCAACAGAGGCCATGAGCCATTTTGAAGGATTTTCGTACAACAACTGGATACGTATATCAAAGGGAGTAGAGGTCCTTTTCAAAGATGCGGGGCATATTTTAGGTAGTGCAAGTGTAACGCTACGCATTCAGGAAAAAGGGAAAAGGAGGACGATTGGTTTTTCTGGTGATGTAGGAAGACCCAATCGCCCCATACTACGTGACCCACAGCCAATGCCACAGGTTGATTATATGATTTGTGAATCCACTTATGGAAATAAGGACCATATCGGAGCACCAGATGAAGCGGATAAATTACTTGAAGTGATTAGAAATACCTGTGTAGAAAAAAAGGGGAAATTGATTATTCCAGCCTTCAGTGTTGGGCGGACACAAGAGCTGGTATATATGATGGATCGAATGGAAACGGCAGGTTTATTGCCTAAAATCCCCGTTTATGTGGACAGTCCACTTGCAGTTAATGCGACTACTATATTTGGTATTCATCCGGAATGCTATGATAATGATTTGAATAAATATTTATTGATTGATGATAATCCATTTGGCTTTAATAAATTAAATTACGTGACCAATGTAGATGTATCAAAATCTCTTAATGACCGAAAAGAACCTTGTATTATTATTAGTGCTTCTGGTATGATGAATGCAGGGCGCGTCAAGCACCATTTGGCTAATAATATTGAAAATGCAAAGAATACGCTGCTAATTGTCGGTTATTGTACACCGGAAACACCCGGAGGCCAATTGATAAATGGGGTTAAAGAGATTCGTCTCTTTGGGGAGATGAAAAAAGTAAGAGCGGATGTAATTGTGATGGACTCTTTCTCTGCACATGCGGACAGGGGAGAACTTTTGAGCTTTTTAAAAAATCAAAAAGGGGGCTTAAAGAAGCTGTTTTTAGTCCACGGCACACTTGATCGGCAGGAAGCCTTTAAAGATTTACTAGAGGAGAATGGTTACCAAAATATTGAAATTCCATCCTTAGGAGAAAATTTTGATTTGTAGTAGCTTTTTACTGATTCGCCTAAAAAAGCCTGAAGTAAAAATTTCACTTCAGGCTTTTTTATTGTAGCATTACATTTGATGCACTACCTTATTTACCAAGTATTTTATTGTAGGTAGCGGGATCGTGTAATACATTAATGGCTTCCTGCACTTCTTCGTCATTTCGAAGCCCCATTTTTATTTTTCCTTCGTCATAAAAATATCTGCCAGCAATATCTTTTTCAATTAAATTGATAATAGTGGCTTTGTATTTGAAAATTTCTCTTTTTTTGGCATCGACCATTTCTTTTTCCAAATTTTTCAATGCATTTCCAAGTTCAAATCCATCTTTTTGAGCGTGTTCTTTGAATTGGCTCAAAGCATCATCACTTTCCATGTCAAAATTGAAATTATTTTTTTCAAGATAGGTCATAAATTGATCAAAAGCGGTAAAATGGTAATTGTCAATATCTGTTATTTGTAATCCATTACTACAAAAAGAGGTAACAAATTTAAATATTTGGTAGTTATCAATTAGACTTTTTATGATTTTGGAATCCATTCCAGATTCGACTATGATGTCAGGCTTCACTCCGCCACCGTCAAGCACTCGTCTGCCATTTTTGGTTCTAAAAGCCATCCTTTGGTCATCCGGTACGTGTACAGGTTTTCCGTTTTTGTAGTCAATAGCCTGAATACATCGCTGACTAGGGATATAATATTTAGCGGTAGTAACTTTCACTTTTGAATTATAGCCTATGTCCATTGTATTTTGAACGAGACCTTTACCGTAAGATTGTCGTCCAATCAGCACCCCTCTATCGTAATCCTGCATCACACCTGATACAATTTCAGAAGCAGATGCAGAATGCCCATTGATCAAAATAGTAATAGGAATATCAAGGTCGTAACTTGGTTTTGAGGTTTTAAAATCCCTATTCCATTCTTTTATTTTCCCTCTGGTAGAGACGACAATTTCTCCTTTGGGAATAAAGAGATTAACAATATTTACCGCTTCGTTCAACAGACCACCTCCATTATTTCTCAAATCAATGACTATTCCTTTGATGTCGGGATTTTCTTTTCGGAGGTTTTTGATTCCCATTTCGATATTTCTACCGGCATCCCGCGTGAAAGTTGAGAGACTTATATAGGCAATATCATCGCCAATCACTCCTTGAAAAGGAACATTTTTGACCTTGACTTCTTCTCTGACTAATTGAATCTCCAAAGGTTGGGGTTCTCCTTCTCTTTTGACTTTCAGCCTAAGGCTTGAACCGGGAAAACCTCTTACGATTTGGTTAAACTCATCCATGGTTTTCCCCTTTGCACTTTGTCCATCAACTTCCAATATTTGATCCCCTACCTTTAATCCTGCTTTATCTGCGGGCTGGTCTTTTACCAGTCCCATTACAGTTACGTATCCGTCAATAATGTTACTTTGGGCCCCGATTCCGTGGTATTTTCCCTCTGTCATAATCCGATAGCCCTCAATATCTGCTTCAGAATAATAATTGGTGTAAGGGTCTAAAGACTTAACCATTGCGTCGATCCCCGTTCTCATGAATTCCCCCGGGTCAATTTCGTCCACGTAATAGGTATTCACCTCTTTATAGAGGTTAGAAAAAATTTCTAAGTTCTTTAATATTTCAAAGTGCCTATTACTATTGTTATCAATAGTAGTGGCTGTACCTAAAAGGAATATAAGTAACATTCCTAATACCTTCAATCCTGTCTTCTTCATATTTATACAATTGTTGTTGTGTTTGTCTATTTTTATATTTTATAGGGACCTTCTACATTCAGTACTATTCAATTATTGTGCCAAAAAATGCAGTATCCTTTTTACCACCGCATCAGGCGCCTCCGCGTGAAGCCAGTGTCCTACATTTGGAATACTTTCAATGATTGCATTTGGGAAGTGAGTTCGAATGATCTCTTCATCTTCGGTTGTGATATAAGAAGAACGTTCCGCCTTTAGAAAAAGTGTTTTCCCTTCAAAAATCTCTTCCTCCGAGATACAAGCCGAGAGGATTTGACCATAGTACTCTTTAAGTACGGGTAGATTCATTTTCCATCTAAACCCGCCGGTTTTATTTCTACTCAAATTTTTCAATAAAAATTGTTTTATTGCCGGGTTTTTAATTTTTTGCGAAAGCAATTCATCTGCCCTTTTTCTACTTTCTAAATGAGCGATATCGATAGAAAAAAGCGCATCAAATATCAACTGATGGTTACCTTCATATCGTTTGGGAGCAATATCCGCAACAATTAAATGATCCACATTGTCAGGGTAATCCATGGCAAATTTCATAGCCGTTTTTCCTCCCATAGAATGACCTAGCAGATGGGTTTTGAATATCCATTTTTCTTCTAAAAAATCGGCTAGATCCTTTGCCAGTTCCTCATAAGTATGCGGAGATTTATGGAATGATCGCCCATGATTTCGTTGATCTACAACAAAGACGGTATAATCCTCTGCCAGTTTTTTGGCAATGGTTTGCCAGTTATCAAGCATACCAAACAAGCCATGTAGAATTACCAATGGAGGTCCTTGTCCAAATTCTTTATAATTGAGTACTGGTTGCATGTATTATGATGATTACAACAAAAACAGACCTGCCTAGATGATAAGGTCAGGTCTGTTTTTAGAGAACAATGGAAAATGCTCAATTGTTTGATTTATTTAGAAGATGGATTCAGTATTTTTTTTGCTTTTTTTGATCCATTTTCAGCAGCAAAAATCAAGTCTTTTTTAAATCCTCTTTTTCCTGCGCGTTTTTTGGCAATTCCCCTATTGGCGAAAATTTCAATTTTCTCCAACTGAGGGATATTTGTCCACTCTTTCTCCAACTCATCAAACAGCTTAATGGCTTCTTCAAATCGTTCTAATTCCATCAAGATTTGTCCTTGAAAATACTTCATTGAGATCTGATGTTTGATGTGGGGACTATCAGACCTGAATTTTCGATTGACATAAGCAGCGGCATCTTTTAAGGCGCTTTCATATTGCTTTAATTTGAAATGAACATTGGCTTTTTGTCTTTTAGCATACCAGTGTAATGGCTCAATAGGCATGGCATATTTGGTCACTAATTCAAAATCGACCAGAGCTTCTTCCAAATTTTTTTGTGCCAGATAAGTCAATGCTCTTCCGTAATAAGGATCTGGTTTTCTTTCATAAAGCTGGATGCTCTTATTATAATCATATAAGGCATCATCATAGTTTTTTAGCTGATAGTTTACATAACCACGTCTTTCATAAGCCATAGAGTGTTTTGCAAATTTATCAATTACCCGATCTAGTGCTTTTATCGCTTCGTCCATAGCTGTTTCCTCTGCAGCTAATTTTCGTCCTTTGATATACTCTTTCACAACAGTCTTGTCACCATCTGGTTCAAGATGATGTTTTTCCAATAGAATTTTCCCATCTAATAACCATGCATCAATAGATCCTGCAATAGCAAATTCGGTGATATGCTTAAATAAATTAATGGTATTTTTCCATCTTTTTTTCGTTGCCTGATTAATCATTCTAGGTAGATGGAGGCATAAATCATCTTCATCGAATAATTCCTCCGCCAGAAAAATAATTTGTGTCTTATAATAGTTTTCAAACCTGTGCTCATACATTTCAAGCACACGATCATACGTCCGTCTGTTGCCAAACTCTAACCTACCATTAAAAATAGTCCTATACTGTTCCATTATCTTGCTGTTGTTTTTTTATTATATTTAAGTGAGTGTGTTTTAGTATTTATCCTATTCTTTAGTTGACCAACTGAACAATCTACATAGCCTCATTATACAACCTACTCACAAATGACGGTTATCATTTACAAGGTTGGGTGATAAATAAGTCTTGTTTTTTAGACAAAAGACTATGTAAAATAACTCAATGTTATTTTTTTACAATATATAATTGAAAATATCAGTTCAGAAAACTCGTGGTGGTTTTTGTTTTGTAGTAAAGTAATTTTTCTAAAGCAAAAAAAACAATAATACATATAACAACGCCTAGAGACAAAAGTAATAGCTATTTGGGGTAATTGCAAATTAATTGACAACTTTTTTAAAAAGTTGTCTTCCTGTGCACTAAAAAAGCACTTAAGGCTCTAACTTAAATCTATAACAACATTCCTACATCCATATTTTTGTTCCTTCCGAGCAATTTGTACATATATCAATTTGGTCCCTTCCTTTTAGCAATTGGGATCTAAATTCAAAGTAGGCCTCTTTTTTCCAAATTTGCTGAAAGGTGGCTTCTTTTAGTTGTCCAAATTGATATTTCGCATCCTTATCAAAACAGCAGGGAACGACCCCTCCATCCCAGGTAATCACACAGGAATGCCAAAGTTTCCAGCAGTGATTTGACATTTTATTTTTCAGCACAAAAGCACCGTTTTTCTTTTTTTTATATCGGCTAAATTTTTCATTTGCCGGCAGGAGTGGATGTCCTTGTTTGTAATCATAGACCTGAATTGTTTTCAGTTTAACTTCATCTATTCCGATTTTTTTTGCCAGCTTATAAATTTCAGGCACCTGATGCTCATTTTTACTGGTTACCAAAAATTGAAATATGACATGAGGCTTAGAGGCCTTTAATTGTTTTTTCCATTTTACGATATTTTCAGCCCCTTCTAATACCTTATTGAGATCCCCTTCTTTTCGGTAACTTTCGTAGGACTCCTGAGTCGTTCCATCTACGGAAATAATCAAGCGATCTAAGCCTGATTCTATGGTTTTTCGGGCATTTTCATCATTTAGAAAATGCCCATTAGTTGAAGTAATGGTATAAATACCTTTTTGATGGGCGTAATGCACCATTTCCAAAAAATCGGGATTGATGTAAGGTTCACCTTGAAAATAAAATATAAGGTAGATTAACTTTGCTTCCAGTTCATCAATAATTTTTTGAAATAAAGATGTTTTCAAATTACCGGTGTCTCGCGAGAAGGCACGTAATCCACTAGGGCACTCAGGGCACCGTAAATTGCAAGCAGTTGTTGGTTCGATTGAGATCGTTATGGGCAGCCCCCACTGAATCGGTTTTTGAAGCAACCTACTCATATAAAAAGAGGAGATCACTTTTATCCCGTTCCAAATTTTTTTTCTGCTTAATTTTGAAAGGAAAGTCGTTGTATCTTTTATGTATAATTTCATAAGAGTGATCTGGTAGCTATTCTCGTGTAATAATTCTTAATTCGACTTTTCGATTTTGCGCCTTGGGGCTTCCATCTTTTATTTCGCCTCTCCCTTCCATGTATATTTGATCAACCATGAGGTTATTATTTACAAGAAATAGCGCAATCTCTTTTGCCCGTTCTTCGGAAAGGTATAAATTGTACATATCACTACCAATATCATCGGCAAAGCCTACAATTTGGATACTTATTATTTCCTGCCCTTTAAATTGCTCTACAAAATCAAGCAGGCTATTTAGTTCCAGTGGTGTTATTTCGTCTGTATCAAATCCAAAATGTACGATATGAAAATATTTTTTTTCAATTTTTCTTTTCCCCTCTTCGGGTAAATACTCAATGGTATCTTTTGGGATTGTCGCAATCTTGTCTGGGTGCAATAATAATTCAATGGTATAAAATTGCTTATTATCCCACTCCGGAATAACAAATGACTTTTCATAGGAATGATATCCATCTTGACTGACCTGAAAATTCCTAATATCATCTCCTTTTACACACAGAAAGAACCGGCCATCTTCCTTCGTTTCAACTATCCCATTTTCCTTGATATTTACCGAAACCGCTAGGGGTTTAGACGTCAGGGAGTCCCTGACAAAACCTTCAACATAAGTAACAGGATCGCTGTAAAGTGTTTCATTTAGTTTGAATTGATAAATATCCATCCCACCTTGCCCTCCAGTTCTATCCGAAGCAAAATAGCCTGTTTTACCATCGGCTGACAGAAAAAACCCCACCTCTCTAAATGGAGAATTCACCGGCAATCCAAGGTTAATAGGCGTACTCCACTGCTCGGTCTGCTCATCCAGCCAACTAACAAAAATATCCTGTTCTCCCATCCCTAAATGTCCCGTAGATGCGAAATATAATGTCTTCCCATCATTGGTAATAAACGGAGACTCTTCATCCATTGGGGTGTTAATTTTGCTGCCCATATTTTTGGGATCAGCCCATTTACCATCATCCATTTTTGTACTATACCAAATATCTGTTCCTCCAACTCCTCCCGATCTATTACTGACGAAATAAATCGTCCGACCATCGCAGCTGATTGTTGCTTCTGACTCCCAGGAATCGGCGTTGATATAGCCTTTTAGTGCTCTGATATTAGACACAGCTACATCCCTTATGTCAGATTGCCAAATATCACAAGTTCCCCGAACGCCATCTCTGCCACAGGCGGTAAAATACATCGTTCGTCCATCTCTAACAAAGGTGCACATACCTTCATTATATTTAGTGTTAAATTTTTTCACAGGTCGGGCAGTACTCCAATTTTCGTCTTCTTTTTTGCTATAAAACAAGTCTTCATCAGAGTCCGCATTTTTTCTTCTGTTAAAAAAAATCAGCCGTTGATTATTGGTTAAAAAAGGAAACACCTCATCAGCGGAAGTATTAATACCATTATCAAGAGGAATGACCTCTGTTATATTTACAAATTTTGCAGAGTCGAGAGATATTCTACAGGCTTGTAAATTTCCCGAAAGTTTTTGTCGCAAGCGCTCTTCGCCCTTAATTTCTGCTTCGCCATTGAAGCCAAACTGCTCAATGTCGATTGATTGTAATTCATCAAACTTCAGGAAATAATCGATGGCTTTTTTTGACTGCCCCGCTTTATAATGTAACTCCCCAAGATAATAATACATACTTCGCGAAAAAAAAGAATCAATTTCCAATACTTTTTCATACTCACTAATGGCGTTGGAGATTGACTTTTCTTGTTCGTAACAAAGACCTAACCCTCGGTGCGCAGCCACAAACATTGGATTATTTTGAATGGCTTTCTTAAAGTATTTTTTTGCTTTTTTTATATTTTTATCCAGTAGGGCATGCTCTCCTTTTTCGTATTGCTTAATCGCGAGCGCTCCTGTTGTGGTTTCAATTTGACCGTTTAAGCATACACTTAAAACCATCAACCATACAAATAGTATTTTCTTATTCATTTTCTTTTTGTTTTGATTGCTTGATATTTGAATAATATCAGTAAAAAATGATAGCAGTTTTCCTTCATGTATGTTGATTTCAAAAATAACAGCAATTAAAGCTGTATGCGTTCAATCACACAAAGTTAAACGGATTTATTTACATTTTTATATTCAACGGCACTTTGTGCTTAATCAGCTCTGCGAAGTAAAAAATACTTCAATAGCACTAGAAGGGATTCCATTTTAAACAAAATGGAGAATTTTACGTAAACTATTAGTATATTGGATGATATATAAATGGGATAGGTGTAGTTTATCCCCTTTACTTTCATCTTTTTTTGAAAATTAATTGATTTTATGATTTAAATGCCTGTACATTTGCCTTTATCTATACAGCGATTTTAATATTTTACCTATGAAGAAAATTATACACACTTTTTTTGCAGTATTATTTATACTATCGACCACCTATGCACAGGAAGTTACGGATTACCAAAACTACCGTACCTTTTCCGGTGAATTCAATAATTTGGAGCACCCTGAATGGGGAAAGGCTGGTGAAAATTTATTGCGTGTCACACGCATTGGTTATGACGATGGCATTTCTTCTCCAGCAGGAGAATTCAGACCCAACCCAAGGGTATTAAGTAATGCTATATTTGCACAAAATGCCCCTATATATGATCCTCGAAATTTAAGTGATTTTTGTTGGGTTTTCGGGCAGTTTATCGATCACTGTATTGATCTCACCACAGATAATTCTTCTGAGGATGCTTCCATTGCCGTCCCATCGGGAGATACGTACTTTGACCCATATAGCACCGGTACGGCTCAAATTCACATGTTTCGAAATATGAGTGACCCAACAACAGGAACCTCAACAGCCAACCCAAGGCAGCACCCCAATGTAATAACAGCCTTCATAGATGCATCCAATGTTTATGGATCAAGCCCTGAGCGTGCCAACTGGCTGCGTACCTTCGTGGGAGGGAAGCTAAAGACATCAGCAGGTAATTTTTTACCATTTAACACCATATCCGGTGAGCAGGAGGATGAAATTGACCCCAATGCACCGGCAATGGCCTATTTGCCTAGTATCACCAATAAATACTTCGTGGCCGGAGATATAAGGGCGAATGAAAATGCCCTACTTACTTCCATTCATACTCTGTTTATGAGAGAGCATAATCGACAGTGTGATATTTTAGCAGCAGCTCATCCAGATTGGAATGATGAGCAAATTTATCAATACGCAAGAAAAATTGTATCTGGCACCCTTCAGGCAATTACCTATCAGGAGTGGTTGCCAACAATGGGTATAAACATCGCTCCTTATACCCAATATGACCCAAATGTCAATCCACAGATTATGAATGTTTTTTCAGGTGCGGCTTATAGGCTGGGACATACGCAGCTTAGTGGTGAAATAAAACGTATTGATGCCGCGGGGCAGATGGTTCCAGAAGGGCACCTCTTACTTAGAGATGCATTTTTCAATCCAGATGAAATAATGAATATGGGATCTCTTGACCCCTACTTTAGAGGAATGGGTGTCCAAAAAGAACAAATGTTGGATGCAAAACTAGTCGATGATGTTCGTAACTTCTTATTTGGGGAACCTGGCGCGGGTGGTCTTGATTTAGCGGCTATTAATATCCAGCGTGGAAGAGAGAGAGGGCTGCCTGATTATAATGCGATTAGGGTTGATTTCGGGCTTTCGCACCTTTCGTCTTTTCAGGCGATCAATAACGACCCAAATGTCTTTAATTCTATTTTACTTGCCTATAATGGCAATATAAATGCCATTGACCCATGGGTGGGACTATTGGCGGAGAAGCCATTACCTAATTCTATTTTCGGAGAGACACTCACACGAATATTAGAGTTGCAATTCTCCGCGTTGAGAGATGGTGACCGGTTCTATTTTGAAAATGATCCCATTTTAAGCCAAGAAGAAAAAGATGCCATAAAGAATACCAGTTTTAGAGACCTAATAATGCACAATACTGGTATCTCTATTATGCAGGAAAATGTATTTGAAGCAATGCCACACGATGACATTTGCAACGAACTTTTTGTCTCTCTTTCTGGTAATATTCACAATGAGGC
Organism: uncultured Saprospiraceae bacterium; assembly: GCA_964571475.1. Classification (GTDB taxonomy): domain Bacteria; phylum Bacteroidota; class Bacteroidia; order Chitinophagales; family Saprospiraceae; genus JALVDO01. Next base: position 10,876 of record CAZNCI010000110.1, read on the forward strand.
AGGAGATAATTTAGGAGGCGTTTCGGTTGTTGTTTTGAATGACGACCAAAATTA
>CAZNCI010000111.1:0-10911 GCA_964571475.1 uncultured Saprospiraceae bacterium
TTTGATCGAATATTTGGGCGAAATAAAAAAAGGAAATCTTTGCAGATTTCCTTTTCATTGTGGGCGATAGCCTGTTCCGAACTTGCTTCGGAAAGAGACTCGAACTCCCGACCCTCCCGAAACAAGTTCGGGATGCTCTATTCATTGTGGGCGATGAGAGACTCGAACTCCCGACCCCCTCGGTGTAAACGAGGTGCTCTAAACCAACTGAGCTAATCACCCTTTTTCGCTTTAGCGGTTGCAAATATATAACTCTTTTTTTATTATAGCAAGTTTTAACTTTATTTTTTTGTATTTTTTCAGGAAGAGGGTGTGCAGGTTGGACTATTAACAAAAATGAAAAATTAATCTCTTATTTACAATCTATTAACAAAGCAATTCGTTTAGAGAAAAGAGCGCAAATTTCTAGCCTCTCTGGTTGGGATCTACACAAAGTTAAGGCACAATAAAACAACGAAAAGCAGGTGTGGCACCAGCTTTTGCAAAGATATTTATCGTCAGCTATTTTTGCCGACAGGAAAGAACACCTTAAATTTTATGAATAAGAAAAAATTGATTAAACGATTGCTCCTTATATTAGGGGGTTTTATGCTGGTGTTGACAATTACCTTTTCTATTTTTACCAGTATATATGAGGAGAAAATTGGAAAAAAAATTGTATCGGAAATTAATAAAAATATTATTTCTGAATTGACGGTGCAAGATTTTGAATTGTCTATTTTTAGATCCTTTCCTTATTTGGGTGCCGATTTAAAAGGTGTTCAATTAACCGATAATAAAAAAGGTGTTTTACTAGAGGCTGAAACACTTTCCTTCCGAGTTGGATTGTTTAGTTTGATTAAAGGTGACATTTCTGCGAAGTCAATATTAATTGAAGGGGGGGCATTGACTATTGAAATTTCGAAAATGGGAAATGCCAATTACGATATTTTTGTTGAAGGACCGGCAAGTGACAAGGGGGCTAGTTCTGGCTCTTCTCAAATTTCTATTGATAAGGCAATTTTAAAGGATATGGAGGTGATTTATGCGGATGCCTCCTCTAAGCGGGAAATGATGTTTACGATCAATAAGATGGAATTGGCCGGGCAGTTTTCGAGCAAACAATTTTCTTTAACGAGTACCGCCGATATGGTTTCCAATTTTGTGGAACAGGATGGACACCGTTTCTTAGGCGGTAAGTCGATTGTTTATGACGCAAAGATTTCTGTTGATATGGAGCAGTCGTATTACCAGCTGGAGGATGTTCGTCTCGAACTGGAGAGTAATGTATTTGATGTAAAAGGAAGTGTTCACCAGAAGGAGAAGGCAACAATATTTGATTTGATATTTACAGGGGAGGATGTGAGCCTGAAGTCTATGTCTGAGATGTTGCCCCGGGAGTATTTGGAAACGATGGGCAATTTAAAAAGTAGGGGAAACGTCCTTGTAAATGCCTCTGTTAAAGGGGAGTCTTCCAAAAATAAAAACCCTAAAATTATTGCTGATTTATCATTAAATGGCGGGCGCCTGCGTTCCGATAAAATGAAGGGAAAGCTGAAAGATGTTTCATTTAAGGCGCATTATGATAACGGTCGTAAGCAACGCAATAGCACATCTGTATTTTCCATCAAGGGATTTAAAGGTTACTATAATAAGGAGTTGTTGGAGTTTGATTTTGAATGGAAAAATTTAGACGATCCCAGAATAGATTTTGCAATGGATGGGGTTATTCCCATGCAAATGGTCTATGGCTTTATGAACGATGACCGAATTTCAGATGGAGATGGAGAGATAGAAATTAGTGACTTGAAATTAAAAGGGAAATACGCATATATGACCAATATGCGTAAGATTGGGAAAGTGAAAATGAGTGGAGTTGTCGAGTTTGATGACGCTTCTTTGACGATAAAAAATGAAGAAATAACTATTGATAAAGGCCGGTTGATTTTCAAGAATAATGAACTAAAAGTAGATAAATTGAAATTTGAGGGGGCGGGAAGTGATATTCGATTTGATGGCGTGGTTAATAATTTCGTGCCTGTTTTATTTTCTGACTCTATTAATTCTAATCGGGCTAATTTAGAATTTGACGCTAAGTTGTCATCCAGTTCACTTGATATTGATCGGTTGATGAACCTTTCATTGGTGTCAGAGGAAGAGGTCGCAGCTCCTCAGATAGACTCCCTGTCAAAGTCTCGGACAGAAAAACGAGAAAAGATAACTGATTATTTGAAGGGTAAGTTTCGGGCAACCATCAAAGAATTTAATTATAATAAAATCGAAGGTAAGGATTTTGTTGGTAATATCGAATTTGATAAAAAAGAAATGACGCTGGATGGTCGGACTGCGACGATGAATGGTATTGCCACGCTGGATGGTAAGATGAGTTTTAAGGGGGCGCCTTATTTAAGAACAAAGGTGATTTGCCGAAATATAGATGCAAAGGAATTTTTCAGGCAATCCAATAATTTTGGGCAAGAGGTGTTGACGGATAAACATTTAGAAGGAAAGCTGAATACCAGGATGGTCATCGAGAGTTTTTGGGATGAAAATGGTAATTTTTTGATGGATAAATTGCATGTTTTAGCAGAATTGAAAATCAAAGATGGCGTATTTCAGAATTTAGCATTATTGAAAGATATGTCCGCTGTAGTAAAGGTGAAAGACTTGCGGAAAATAAAATTTTCGGAATTAGATAATTACCTGGAAGTAAAAGAAGGGCGGATAATTATTCCTGTGATGTATATCCAAAATAGTGCTATGAATTTAACTTTTAGTGGGGATCATACCTTTGATAATGATATAGAATATTATTTGAAGGTGAATGCAGGACGGGCTATGATTGATAAATTTAAAGCCCATAATCCTTCTTTAATACCCAAAAAATCCTCAAAAAATGGTTTGTTTAATATTTATTTAAAGTTTACAGGAAATATAGACAATATTCAATATGCTACGGCAAAACGGGATGTTAAGCGGGAATTTGAGTATAGCGAAATAAGAAAAGAGCGAATAAGAAAGAAATTAAAAAAAGCCTTTGGTGATACAGAGGAGGAGCCTTTAATCGTTGGTGTGCCTTTGGATAATATTCAAAAAAATAACTCAGGAAATGAAGAAGAGGATGACGGAGAAGAGGATGATGGGGAGTTCTTAGATTGGGAAAAGGAAGGTGGAAACTAACAAAAAAAGGGCATGAAGTACTTCATGCCCTTTTTTTTGATCATTTTTTTGACTAGTGGCATAAGAACTAAGTTATTCCTATATTAAACGCTGTCTATTTTTTGTCTAATCGAGCTAATAAATGGGGAATTTATCGAGATAAGTGACCCATTTATTGGGGAAGAGTAGGCGAAAAAGAGCAAGTTTAATATGTGTGTTATTTAGTTCTTGAGCCACTAGCCATGTAGCACTTTATACATGGTAGCGCCGATGTCGGCGGGAGATTTTACAACGTGTATTCCACACTCTTCCATGATTTTCATCTTAGCGGCTGCAGTATCTTCTGCTCCACCAATAATCGCACCTGCGTGTCCCATTGTTCTACCCTTGGGTGCTGTTTGTCCTGCGATGAATCCAACCACTGGTTTTGTGCCAAATTCTTTGATATATCTAGCGGCATCAGCTTCCATGGGGCCGCCAATCTCACCAATCATAATGATGCCCTCAGTATCAGGATCATTCATGAAAAGTTCTACGGCATCTTTGGTTGTTGTACCAATGATTGGGTCACCACCAATGCCAATACAGGTGGATTGTCCCATCCCTGCTTTTGTTACCTGATCAACAGCTTCGTAAGTTAATGTACCAGAGCGCGAAACAATTCCGATTTTTCCTTCTTTGTGGATAAAACCGGGCATAATTCCACATTTGGCACCACCTGGAGTGATTACACCGGGGCAGTTGGGACCGATAAGGCGTGTGTCTCTATCCTTGATGTATTCATGAACTTTAACCATGTCTTGCACCGGAACGCCCTCTGTAATACAGATGATAATTTTAATACCTGCATCAGCAGCTTCCATAATGGCGTCGCCGGCAAATGGAGGTGGCACAAAAATCACAGAAGTATCTGCATTGGTTTTTTGCACTGCTTCTTCAACAGTGTTAAATACGGGTTTTCCTAAATGTGTCTGTCCCCCTTTTCCGGGAGTGACACCACCTACGACATTGGTTCCATATTCAATCATTTGTCCAGCGTGGAAAGTTCCTTCCTTTCCTGTAAATCCCTGAACAATGACATTTGAATCTTTATTGACAAGTACTGACATTTTATATATTATATTTTAATTTTAGTATTTATTTTTCTTCTTTTACATAAATAAAAACATCTTCACCAGGTTTCTTCATATAGTATTTTTCTCTGGCAAATTTTTCTTTATTTACGTTTTGTTCCAGTCGTTCCTGTTCGGCTTCTTCTATTTTTTTGGTATAGTATTCCTTATCTTCTTCCAGGCTATTGACTATTTTCTGCAACCGATAGTTGGTCAAAATATCTCGATTGGTAAAAAAGGTCAACCAGGCAAAGAAGAACATTAACAGCAAAAAGTATTTATTCCTAAACTGTTTAGGAATTCTTTTTAAAATTGGTGATAAAAAATTATTTCCAGCCATGGTTTATTATTCCATTACAAAATACGACCGCAAGGTACATTAAAACCTTACTTTAAGCAATTTTTGATTAAAGAATCAATCCTCTACCCGGAAATACGGATGAATCTGCTAAATCTTCTTCAATACGCAGCAATTGATTGTATTTGGCAATACGATCTGTACGGGATAGTGATCCGGTTTTGATTTGCCCGGTATTTAGTGCAACTGCCAAGTCTGCAATTGTGGTATCTTCTGTCTCTCCGGAGCGATGGCTTATGACGGAGGTATAACCATTTCTGGTAGCGAGATTTACCGTGTCAATTGTTTCTGTTAATGTTCCAATCTGGTTGACTTTAATCAAAATAGAATTGGCACAGGCTTCGTCAATTCCTCGTTGTAGTCGATTAGAGTTGGTGACAAATAAATCATCGCCCACTAATTGAACTTTATCTCCCATGATTTTGGTCATTTCCTGCCATCCCGTCCAGTCATCTTCGTCCAGTCCATCTTCAATAGAAAAAATCGGGTATTTGTTCGCCCAGTTTTTCCAATAGGCAATCATGTCAGAAGAACTCAATTTATCCCCTGTGGATTTGTGAAGGTGGTAAACTTTTTCTTCAGGTAAATAAAACTCAGAAGCAGCCGGGTCTAAAGCGATCATGACATCATCTCCCGGGCGGAAACCTGCCTTTTCGATGGCTTCTAATACGGTCTCAATGGCTTCGTCGTTAGATTTAAGGTTGGGAGCAAAACCTCCTTCGTCACCTACATTGGTGGAGTACCCTTTTTTCTTTAAGACACTTTTAAGGGTATGAAAGACTTCTGCCCCCATCCTTAATGATTCATAAAATGATTCAGCCCCAAGTGGCACAATCATGAATTCCTGGAAATCAATGCTGTTGTCTGCATGAGAACCTCCATTGATGATATTCATCATTGGGACGGGCATGACGTGTGCGTTTACTCCACCTAAATATCTAAATAATTCCTGATTAGAAAGGCTTGCTGCAGCTTTTGCAACAGCTAAAGAAACCCCCAAAGTTGCATTTGCCCCCAGCCTTGATTTATTGGGAGTACCATCAAGATCAATGAGTAAATTGTCAATATAGCGTTGTTCAAATACACTAACGCCCATTAATTCATCGGCGATGCTGTCCTCTACGTTCATGCAGGCCTGGAGAACACCTTTTCCACCATACCTCTCTTTATCGCCATCGCGAAGCTCTACTGCTTCGTGTTTTCCGGTAGATGCCCCAGAAGGAACCGCTGCACGACCTTTTGCGCCACTTTCCGTAAGGACTTCTACTTCAACAGTTGGATTTCCTCTTGAATCCAGAATTTCTCTTGCTTTGATGTCAATGATATTATCCATTGTATTATATTTTAGTTTGGTTAGTATTTAATTTTTTTGCATTAAATGGACGAAATCGTCAAATAAATAGTGTGAATCATGTGGTCCGGGAGATGCTTCCGGATGGTATTGGACTGAAAAGACCGGCTTTTCTTTGAGCCGAATGCCTTCAATGCTTTTATCGTTAAGGTTGCTATGCGTAATCTCAACGGCATCCGCCAAAGCGGCAATTGAATCTTGTGATAAACCGAAGCCGTGATTTTGACTGGTGATTTCGCATTTCCCTGTTTGGTGATTAATCACGGGGTGATTAATCCCTCTGTGTCCGTTGTTCATTTTATAAGTTTTGGCTCCTACGGCAGTGGCAATGATTTGATGTCCAAGGCAAATGCCAAAGAACGGTTTTTGTGTTTTAATAATTGACTGTGCTGTTTTAATGGCATAAGGCATGGCTGCGGGATCGCCAGGTCCATTTGAAAAGAAATAGCCATCGGGCTTCCATTTTTCCAGTTCTTTAAAATTGGTTTTAGCAGGAAATACTTTTAAATAACAATTGCGGTTGGCTAAACAGTTTAGGATGTTTTTTTTGACACCGATGTCCAATACGGCTACTTTTAGTGGAGCTTCCGCATCTCCTACGAAATAAGGGGTGGTGCAACTGACTTTTGAAGCCAGCTCCAATCCTTCCATGGGGGGCGTTTTTTTTAATTGACTGCTCAGCGTTTTTATATCTGTCACCTCGGAAGAAATAATGGCATTCATTGCGCCTCTTTCCCGGATGTGCCTCACAATTGCTCTGGTATCAACACCTGAAATGCCAACTAGGGTTTCTTCTTCAAGGTATTCCTGAATGGATTGATCCGCTTGTTGTCTTGAAAAGTCAGTGGTGAAATTTTTGCAGATGAGACCGGCAATTTTCACATGGTCAGATTCTATTTCCTGTTCTTTTCTTGTGCCATAATTGCCGATGTGTGCATTGGTCATGATAAGTAATTGACCAAAATAGGAAGGATCTGTGAAAATTTCCTGATAACCGGTCATCCCTGTGTTGAAACACAACTCTCCTGTTACAGTCCCTTTTTTTCCCGCTGCGAATCCATCGAAAGACGTTCCATCTTCAAGTAATAAAACGGCCTTTGTTTTTTCAGATTTATTCATAATCCTTAATAAAATAATGGTTGCAAAGATATACTATTCCATTTTATAAAAAAAAATTGGTGGTATTATTTATACCACCAATTTTGAGTCCATTTTAAAATTAAAACCATCCGGCTTGTAATCCTCTGAATGGCCATGGAATTGCCAGTAGAATAACAATTAATCCTATTAAATAAAAAGTGAATTGTTTGTTCCAATTGCCCGTTTTTTTAGTTTTGCTATAACCGATTGTGATTAAAGCAATGGCAATTATCATCATTAGGATATGTTCAACGGTGTAAAACCTAAGAAGACTATCCTTCATGACGCTTCCTTCAAACTTAACGAAGGGGCTAGTGAAGTACAATCCTAAACCTAAGAGTAATTGTATATGGGTGAATATCAATGCAAATAAACCCAATTTGTTGGCGTCTTTACTATAAGGTGTACCTTTTTTGTGGTTATTGTAGGCGGTGATAATCGCAGCAATTAGCAAAAAAAGTACTACCCAACGAAGACCTGAATGTGCGTGAATCATTTTAAATGTATTTTTGTCCGATATAATTTCACAAAAGTACATCTAGCTTGTGAGATTACCAAAATCTATTACCTTTACTGTGAAATAAAAATATATGGCCAGACTTAAACCTTCCTTTTTTATTATTGGTGAACGAAAATGCGGCACATCTTCCCTGTATAGGTATTTAGTATCTCATCCGAATGTGCTTCCCTGTAAAGTAAAAGAGCCCAATTTCTTTTCTCAACCCTGGTGGAAAATAATGCTTGGCTATCAAAAATACCTGACTTTATTTCCGAATTTAAAACAGGGGGAAGTATCACTTAATTGGGTGGAGTTGGATGATAAGGGGCAATTATACGAAGAAACTATTTCTCGGGCATTGCAGGATGGATTGGATTATATTACCGGAGAGGCAAGTGTGAATACCTTTTATTATGGAAATCCAAAGATTATTAAGCGGTTTTTACCGGAGGTGAAATTGATTCTGATGTTGCGGGATCCAGGCGAACGTACATTTTCCCATTATCGAATGTTGGAGCGCTTTAAGGCAGAAGGTCGGAAAACCATACCCCTCACTAATTTTGAACAAGATGTTCGCAATGCGATTAAAAAAGTTCAAAAAGGAGAGGAGAGTGTTTTTTTGAGTCCGTCCATTTATGTGCAAACACTTCCAAAGTGGTTAAATGTATTTGGGACAAAAAAAATGCACATTATGCCTACTTCTGAAATGTTAGAAAAAAAGACAGCCTTGTCCCAAATGGATGCGATTACGCAGTTTTTGAATATCCCCTCCCATGATTTTGGAAAGGTTATGTCTGTTAAACACAATTCTGCTCCTCCAAAAAATATCCCCCCAAGAGCAAAAGAAATATTAGATCATTTCTTCATGCCCTATAATCAGGCATTAGAGGATTTGTTGGAGAAAAAAATAAAGTATTAAATTATGCAGGCAATTATTAATGACCAATTCGGTGGACCTGAAGTTTTGAAAATAGGAGAGGCTTCAAAACCTGTTGTCAATGAGTATGAACTATTGATTGCAGTGAAAGCTACGGCTGTTAATCGGGCAGATACCCTTCAACGTATGGGAAAATACCCGCCGCCGGTAGGGGAAAGTACGATTATTGGACTGGAAGTAGCTGGTGTCGTGGAGGCAGTTGGGGGAGCTGTAACAAAATGGAAAAAGGGAGATCGGGTCTGTGCATTATTAGCAGGTGGAGGTTATGCCCAATATGCCAAGGTGCATCAAGACATTGCTATGCCAATCCCGGAGAACCTTGATTTTTTGCACGCAAGTGCAATCCCCGAAGTTTTTTTGACGGCTTATCAGGCTTTGCACTGGTTGGCTGATATGAAAAAAGGGGAGACTATTCTCATTCATGCCGCAGCAAGTGGCGTCGGGACGGCTGCTATTCAAATGGCAAAAAGACAGGGCTTAAATATATTAGGTACAGCTTCTGGTGGCAAGCATCAAATTTGTAAAGCCTTGGGGGCAAACTATTTGGTTGATTATAAAAAGGACGATTTTGAGGAGGCTATTGTGGATTTTTTAGGAAAAGAAAATTCGGTTGATATCATTATTGACTTTATTGCTGCTCCTTATTTCAAAAAGAACATTAATCTTCTGGCACCAGACGGGCGATATATTCTATTGGCATTGATGGGGGGGACGCGTGTGAATGAATTTTCGATGGCTCCCATTTTGCGGAAGCGGTTACAAATTAAAGGTTCGACTCTTCGCGCCAGAAGTTTGGCGTATAAAGCTCAGTTAGTAGCAGCTTTTGTAGCGGATTATTATGGTGCATTTGTGGACGGAAGTATTCGTCCGGTCATAGATTGTGTGTTTAACTGGGAGCACGTAGCGGAGGCGCATCGTTATATGGAAGCCAATAAAAATCAGGGTAAGATTGTTTTGGAGGTGACTTGATATGCCGATGGGATCAATTGCAAAAGTAGTAAGTGTTGATATTAAACTTGGACTGAGTCCGAATGGGATGCCTATTCCGAAGGGAAAAAGGGAAGATTGTTTTTATGGAAAAAAGTGACCAGTTCCAGCGCAGCATCACTCCATGTTCTAGTTGGAATTTGTGCCAACTCAAGGGCATTGTGTTTCAATTCACCAATTCTCATTGGAGATTTTGATAATATTAAGAGGTGATCTATTAAGGTTTCTATTGTTTGACACAAAAGACCATTATTGTTTTGCAAATGATTTTTTACATTTCCTCCGTCTAATAACAAAAGTGGCAATCCGTGCGCTACTGCCTCCTGAATTGCCATTCCATAGGTTTCCATATAGGAGGTTGAAATAAATAAATCACTTTGTTCATACAGACGAATAACCTCCTTTTGAGGCAAACTTCCCAGAAAGTGAATATTGTTTAAACTTTGTCCCAGTTGGATACATTTTTGGGCGTATGCTGGTTCAAAATCGGGGCTGCCAATGATTTTTATATCTATATTATTGGCTTTTTTTGCGCTAAGCTGCTGCAAAAAAGGAAGAATTCCCTTTCGTTTTATAATATTCGCTACCAGTATGATTTTTAAGGGACATTGAGGAAGAGATAAGTTTATTTTGGGAATAAAGTCAATAGCCGGAGTGATGGTCAAAATGGGCTTGTGTCCCAAATTAGCAGCGCTTAAATAGGAGGTTGTGTATGGACTGGAAGTGATGAAACCATCAAAGGCATTTAATTGTGCGCGCTCTTTTTGATTAAAAAAGTCAAGGCTCGTCCAGCCTTTAGGAGGGTAAAGACTCTCAAGATGATGTACTAATAAATAGTGTGTTCCCTGTTCAGTTTTTTTTTGATCAAAAAGATATAAGGAGTCCCATATTACAAGCCTATCATGGTATTGACCGCTAGTTGCTTCTATTGTGCAAATCTCGACAGAAGTTCCTGAATCTCGAAGACTATCGGTCAGCCGTTTGTTATATTCATTCCCCCCAGAGGGGAAGCTGCTCGTATCGGGCATGATAAATAGAATATGGTTAGTATCTTGCATTGTTTTTGATGGATAAAAAAGTAATGAGCACCAAAAATAAACCATTATACTGTCAAAGACATTATTATTAGAAAGAATTCGCTAAATTTTCAGCCTAATCTTTTTAAACAGTTTGTATTTTGACAATTTGAAATAGATGAATATTCACCCGTCATGTGCCGTAAGGCAAGGCTTCAAAGAAACAAGGAGCCATCGCTAAACTACCAACAGAACACCGAACACTGCCAACTGAAGCCTGCCAACTGAAGCCTGCCAACTGAAGCCTGCCAACTGAAGACTGCCAACTGCCAACTGAATACTAAACACAACCAAAGTAAAAATTATAAAATAC
>CAZNCI010000112.1:0-10724 GCA_964571475.1 uncultured Saprospiraceae bacterium
TGTTATCTTATGAGGAAGTAAAAAAATTATACATTTTGTCACATTTAGACGTCGGGAGGGATATATATAATTGTAAAAAGAAATATTATTGAACATTGGAAGTTGAGTAAGTAATTGATGCGCGCGATTAAATGGCTTATTGAGGCTTTCTTTTTTAAACAAAAAAAAATGAATAAATTAAAATTAATAATGGGGCTTTTGTTGCTGAGTATGACTTTTTTATATACCTCGTGTGATGAAGAGAATATAGATGATCCACAAACGACTTTACTTTTTGATTGTGAAGATTTACAAGCTAATTTTGGTGACCTTTGTACGACCCCTGCCGGTGAGTTAGGTATAGTTGATAGTACCTGTAATTGTTATGTGCCTCCGGTTGAGTTTGATTGCGAAGGTTTGCAGTTGAATGTGGGTGATACTTGCTGGGTGCAAAATTTAGCCGGAATTGTCGATCAGAATTGCACTTGTGCAGTCGTTATTCCTACCTTTGATTGCGAGGACTATCAGGCCAATGTAGGAGATCCTTGCGTTGCCGCCGATGTTAATGGTGTAGGAGAATTGGATGCCGATTGTAATTGTATTGGTGATGCTTATGATTGTGTTGACTTGAATTTAAATATCGGTGCTCCTTGTTATGTCGATCCAGCTGGCACTATCGCTGGCGAAGTATCCGCAGATTGTGAATGTGTCGAAATTGTTGTAAATTACGACTGCCCTGAATTGGAGTCAAATATTGGTGATTATTGTAATGCGAATGGAGTGGCAGGTGTAGTTGATGCGGATTGTAATTGTGTGGTTCAGGAATATGATTGCCCGGAATTGCAACTCTCTGTAGGAGATTCCTGCTGGGTGATGAATATGATTGGTCTAGTATCTGCTGATTGTGAATGTATTCCATCTAGTCAATGGGATTGCCCCGATTTACAAGCCAATGTTGGTGATACATGTGTGTTGAATCCCGCTACCGGTCAGGTTGGAACGATTAATGGGGATTGTAATTGTGAGTGATTTTTAGTTTTGTAGTCTTCAGTCTTCAGTCTTCAGTTGGCAGTACTCAGTGGGCAGTTGGATGAATAAGGTAACATCTTTTGGGGGGGAGAAAAGAAAAGAGCAAAAGGTGTTATCTTACGAGGAGTTGGCAGCCTTCAGTGGGGAGTTGGGTGCATAAGGTGTTATCTTACGAGGAACGGTTATCAGCCGAAGCATTAATTTTTTTGCCAAAGGCAAAAAAAATAATGGAAACTGAAGCCTGAAGACTGCGGACTGAAGACTGAAGCCTAAAACAAAGGGATTGAAAAAGTAAAGAATGATTATATCCAATGCGTTAATAGAGAGGTGTCAAAAGAAAGACAGAGTTGCACAGAAGCAGCTTTATGTCTTTCTTTTGCCCTATTTGAACGCTGTTTGTAATCGGTATCTCAATTATCCGGAAGAACGCCAGGATACATTGCAGGAGGTTTTTATCAAAATTTTCTCCAATATTGAAAAGTTTGACCCCAGTCGAAGTCAATTTAAAACCTGGGCGGTGAAAATTACGATTAATTGTTGTTTAAAGTGCAATGTGAAAGCAGCCAGAAATAATACCCAGGAATTATTAATTGAGCAAAATACGCAAATTATCACCCCCGATGTATTGGAGCAACTTTCGGATGAAGATTTACAGGCATTTTTAAAAACAATGCCGCCAAAGTATTATGAAGTTTTTAATTTACATATTATCGATGGCTTTTCGCACAAAGAAATTGCGGAATTATTAGGGATTGAGGAAGCATTGTCACGAAAGAGATTATCTCGGGCAAGAGTCTGGCTGTCCTCCAGAAGCAGGCAGGTGGAGCTGATGATTTTTGGTGTAAACGAATTGGGTAATTTAAATTAATAGATGATGTTTAGTGATATAGAAAAATTATTTAGAGATAGATTAAGAAATAAAAAATCACTCGAAGGAGTCGAACCCGATGACCTTTGGGCTGGTATTTCGCAGGGGATTGAAAGCACTCCTCCCAGTACCGGATTGGGGTATAAAAAGTGGGGGCTCATTTTGGTTTTATTCATCATAATTGGAGGGGCTGCCTATTTTTATTTGCTTCAAAAAGAAACTGTTCTTTTAAAAGATAATTCACAAAAGGTGACATTTGCCGGGCAGCAATCTATAAGCGATTTTCATGAAAATAAAAAATATAATCATCAACAATTAACTCCTTTGGCAATAGGGGAAGAGGCGGTTTTGAAGCAATCTGATAAAAATTCTGCTTCTTCTAATAGTGGATTAAAGGAAAAAAACAATGGTAATCAGCCATTTTTAAAAGAGAAAGAAAGGACTCCCATCGAGCAGCCACAGCAATCATCTACATTTACGAAACGTCCAACCCCTGCTTTATCTGAAACAAAGACATGGATGGCAGCAACTGATTTGCCAACTAAGGAGGTCTCTTCTCTGGCAGTGAAAAAAGCGGCTATTCAGGACTCAATGGATGCGGTAGCGCCTATTTCTTCCCTTCTTTTGTCTGCGTTTAATATTCCTCCGTTGGAGATAAATAATTTGAGCTATCAACCACCTTTAGCAGCTGCTGTAAATACTTTTAAGCCAAGCATGAAATTTAGTTTTTTGTCTGGGGTAAATACAATGAATGTCGTAGCGAAAGAAACTGGGGATTCAACGACATTTTCCCAAGTATTATCCAAGGCAACTTCCACAAATACAGGTGTTTCCTATGGAGTGAGAGTCACTTATTTGCTGACAGATAAAATTGCCGTTTCGAGTGGTCTCGAATATGAGAAAACACAAACAATTTTTGAATTTACAACCGAAAAAATAGAACCGGTCTGGGTGTTTAACCACTTAGTAAGTTATGAACTGGATCCCGTAACTGGTGATACGATTAACCCGCAGTATGGTGCATTGGTCGATCAATTAACGAAACGACACGTACTGCACCACAATAAATTTACAGGCATTTCCATCCCATTGGAATTTGGCTATCGAAAAACTTTTGGGCAATGGACATTGGGGCTCAATCTAGGGGTGAGTTACAATTTCTTCCTTTCCCAAAGGGGGCGAACAATTACTACGGAGTTTGATATATACGACTTTGACGATCAGGCAGCAACTGACCAGCCCTTTAGAAAATCATTTTTTGCCTTTCAGCTAAACCCTTATGTTGATTTAAGGGTGAATAATCGACTTTCTGTTAGACTCAATCCCGTTTTTAAGTACAACGTGCATGGCATGTCTGATTTGTACAAAACGAATCAATCTTCTTTGCTGACGGGACTAAGAGGGGGACTGGTCATCCGGCTGTAATTAACAGTCCGATGCTTTATGTTTTGAACTCAGGTAGAGACTTTTTAACATTAATGCGATTCCTCCACCTAGTAAAACTCCTGTCCCAAAATCGGGAATATTGATGAATCTGTCCAAGATGAAATGGCTGCTCGACAAAAGCATACCAATTGCTAATAATCTGACGTGTTTTTTAGTCATTGTCATTGATTTGTGATTTTAAATGATGAATATGATGGATGGTTTTTTGAATATCTTTCTGGTATCGTTTGGTCATATAGGGTAGATAAAAAAACCATACCATTAGGCTAAGGACGAGCAATGAACCATACCCCAATAGGAGGTGATTTATATTTTGAGAGACAAATTCATAGATGTATAAAGCGAAACCAACGCCCCAAATAATAAATAAAATGGTTTGTGTCCTTGACTTGCCAATGCAAGTCAGTTTTTCCTGTTTTTCGAGTGCGGAGAGGAAGTCGTTATTGGATAATGTTTCCATAGAGGATAGGTTGTTTTGTTTTTTTAGCTTTGTATAAATGCCATAAATTCCAACAATGGAAAATGCCAGTAATCCCACGTAAGTTGACCACATTTCGAATGAGTCAAATTTCACAATTAGCACTAAAGTGAACAGGCAGCAGGCCAGTATAGAAATGACCAATAGGTTGTTTCGTCTTTTCTTTCGACTGTACTTTTTGATGGTTTGCTCAATTTCGGTGGAAGATGGTAAGTCAACAAAACCATCTGTTTGCCACAAAGATTTTATATCGTTAAAACTTTCCATTTTCTTTAAATTTTTTAAGTAAGCGTTCTTTGATGCGATGTATTTTTACACGTACATTGGCGTGGGTCAAACCTGTGATAGTTGCAATTTCTTCCTGTGGGACATCTTCCATATAGAGGGTGATGATGATCCGGTCTATTTCCTGTAATTGGGCGATCCTGTTTCTTAGGAAAATTAATTTTTCTTCTTGATTTTCCGGTGTGGTATTTTCAGCCGTAATATGCGGATGGATATTTTTTTGCTTTTTCTCCTTCTCGATAGACCGAAGGCATTTATTGGTAGCGATCCTGTATATCCACGTGCCAACGGCTGATTCCTTCCTGAATGTATTTAGATTTTGCCAAACGGCAATGAAGGTTTCCTGCGTTAAATCTTTAGCCTTCTCGGGGTCGTTAATAAAACCAAGACAAACACGGAAAATCTTTTCACTATATTGCTGATATATTACCGTAAAATTCATTGTTTTTCCTTATGAATATTACCCCTTAGATACAATACCTCTTAGATTGTTACACCTTTCTTCTATTTTTTTTATCAAAAATGTAAAATGCTCAATTTTTATTCCTAAATCTTAATGTTTCTCCTGATTTTTCAATTTCTTCCCGCTTCATCAATTGCACCCGGTATTGATCGTCCACATACATTTGAGCCTGATCCTTATAGTGTTTGCTCATGATGTTGCCCGATTGTCCGGTTGGATTAATATTGAGGGAATGTTCGACATCAGCGAAGTCCAATAAGATGCGTAACGCTGCCCCACCGTGTACTTTATAAATACCTTTGCCATTGAAGGCAAATCGTTGTTTGTTGGGGGTGTCACCACCGCCCTGAATAGGGAAAGGACCGACATTGAAAATTTTATCAAAGGGGCTTTTTCTTCCAATAGCATGTACATGCGTCAGGCTGTGGACATCTTGCCAATGCCATTTTTGCATATCAGTACCTAATTGTTGGTTGAGTTCCTCCATGGTTTGTTTGAATGCTTTGTTGAGCAGGGCGTGCCGTGTTTCTTTCTCAGGGGTGGTAATATCATCCCACCAGGGAGAAGATTCGTTATAGACAAACACATTAAGCCCCTGAAAGAACATATAGGATTTTACAAATTCATCAAACGTTTTCTCTCCAATTTCATCTGCGATGGTGTTTTTGGCAAGGTGATAGGTGAGTTTGGTGAAAATGATCGGCGCAACGCCATCTCTTGGGTAATCACCCTTCCAGTCAGCCAGTATTTTTAATGCAGCCTGATTTGATTTATTGATAGGATCTTTGCTTAATTCCTGTGCAAAAAAATGCGCCATTTTTTCATAAGTATGGGTGGTGACATCTCCTTGAAAAGCTTTTAGATCTTCAAGGCGCCATAATTTTTTTTGCGCAAGCAATTCCGAAAGCCGATGGAAGCGATTATTGGGAAGGTAGGTCCCAGGTATTTTTATGTTTTTAAATACGGGTTCGTGATTGGCACTGACGATAAAGCCACGAGCCGGATTCTCCTCTCTAGGATTAAATGAGAAATCATAATACCCCAGTAATTCGTCTTTCCCACTCGCTCCGTCGAGGAATAAGACCGGATTAACATGGGCAGGGCGTTTGGGGATTTTTCCACTCGCCCACCAGGCGATATTGTCGTCTTTATCGGCATATAGGATATTCAGCCCAAGGATGTCATTTTTGGCAGCAGCAGCTCTTGCCTGATCCATGTTTTGGGCGTGCCCTAAGTCGTAAAAGCAGGTAATGGCATCCCCCGGTAAGTCAAATAAGGACCACCAGAAAGCGGCAACATCTTTCCCTGAATTTTCAAAAATATCATTGATAATTGGTCCGTGTTTAGTGGATTTGATGGATAATTCTACGGGGTCACCTCCTTTGACAAGGATGGTTTCTTTCTGGATTTTCATATCCACCCAATGATCTACATCCCATACCTGATTGTCGTTTTCCGGATTGACTTTTTCTTTGTAAATATCAGTAATATCCATTGGGAAGATGGTGAGCCCCCAGGCAATATCTTTATTGTGTCCAACCGCAGCGAAGGGTACTCCGGCCAGATAATTGCCATAAAAACTAAATCCGGGATATTCTATATGTGCTTCATACCAAACGGAGGGCTGTGAGAAACCAATATGGGTGTCATTGGCCAGTATTGCCCTGCCCGAGGCTGTTTTTGAAGGGGCGATTACCCAGCCATTACTGCCCGTCCAAATCGGAATGGGCATTGGAGGAGCAAAACTTGGTTGGACCATTGATAGACTGGCAGTATCTCTTTTGATAAGAATACTATCCCAATATCCGGTATAGTTTTGATACCAGTCATAGAGGTACTCCTCGCCCATTTTGGCATTGACCTGATTCATGACCATATCGAATTTGTAACCATCGGCGAAGCCCAATGCCATATATATTAAAGTGGAGAAGGCATCATCGGCAGTGAAAGGTTCTGCTTCCAGTCCAAGGAGTGTATATTCAATAGGCAAAGGTCTGGTTTCGATGAAGTGATTGATCCCTTTTAGGTATGCCAGACCTTCTTTTTGCATATTGGTTTTGGCCTCGCTTATGTGTGTTTTAGCCAGTCTTTCGGCTTGTTTTCGCAGTCCGAGTGTTTTGAAATAGGTGTCAGTTTTGACCAGTTTATCACCTAGAAACTCCGATAATCGCCCAGAGATAAGCCTTCTGATGAGTTCCATCTGAAAGAGTCTTTCCTGTGCATGCACATAACCCAATGCAAAGTAAGCGTCTTCGTTGTTATTGGCGTATATATGTGGGACTCCAAAATCATCAAATAACACATCGACCTGTTCATGCAGACCGTCGTATTTGATTGTTCCATCGTATTGGGGGGCTTGTCGTTTTAGGAAAATGTAAGCTGAGATACCAATTAACGCAAAGATGAGAATAAAAGAAAGGAGGATTCTTTTGATGATTTTCATGATATAATAAATTTTGAATTTAGGAAAGTGAAGGTAATGAAATATTTTATTATTCAATAAAAGTACAGTTTAATTTGGTGTGACAATCGCATAAAATGGAAAAAAATTAGGTTTAGCTTGCTGTTTTTTATAAAGTGTAAATAAAACACTATCTTACCCTTGGTTTTAAAGAACGGGAAGACTAAAGCTTTCCAATAAATACATTATACGATCTATGAACATATTTGTTAAGTTACTTTTTTTTCTTGCTGCTTATTTGTTTTTGAATCCTCTGTGCGCACAGGACTCTTTGACGGTTCTAACCTATAATATCGAAGGAATGAAACCGGGAACAAGTCCGGGATTTCGTTTGTCTCACATCATTTCAGAATTAAAAAATATCGATCCTGATATTATTGCTTTGCAGGAAATCAATCAAGCTGTAAATGGAGATGATTCGAGTAACCAGGGGATGGTGATTACGAACGCACTAAGTGCGTATTTTGGAATTTCCTATTATTATTACCAAAAAATGACCCATTTATCATGGGATAATCAGTTTCGGGAATACATAGGTATTATTAGTAAATATCCTGTCATGGAGGAAGGTTACGCTCAATTGGCAACAGGTGTTTTTCCCCGAAAGGTAATTTGGAATTATATTGAAACACCACTTGGGAAGGTTAATTTTTTTGATACCCATTTATCTTTTAATAGCCAGTCTGTTAGGTTGCAACAGGTGCAGCAGGTCAATGCTTACGTGGCTCAGATTAAAGGGAGCAACGAGGCGGTAATCAATATTCTTTGTGGAGATTTTAATGACATTCCTTCTGCTCCCAGTATTACATTTTTGAAAGAAGAATCAGGACAGCCTTACGTGGATTCTTACATGGAAGTTAATCCTGATATGAATGGGTTTACGGTACCTTCCAATGCACCAAATGCAAGAATTGATTATATTTTTTCTATTGATGATGCATTGATAAATGTCGCTTCCTCCCAAACGGTGATGGAAGGTGCTTTTGTTGAGAATATATATCGGTCGGACCATTTGGGCGTCCTCAGTGTTTTTAGAGAAAGGAGCAATGCAATAGAAGATACGGATGAGGCACCGAGAGAAAAACCATTTGCCATTAAGCAAAATTACCCGAATCCATATTCGTCGAATAGTCTTATCGAATATGAAATATTTGAGGCTGGCGTAGTCGAAATATCATTATTTAATGTAACGGGGCAAGTCCTTGAGATATTGGAAAATAAAAAAAGGAAGAAGGGAATTTATCCGATAAATTTCGATACGTCCTCCTATGCTGGTCAAATTGTTTTTTTGAAAATTGAACTGAATGGTTTTTTTGAAATTTTAAAATTGAAAGTAGAATAAAGTGTTTTTTTTAAAAAAAAATTCTAAGAGGAAAGCTGTTCAACACCCAGGTATAAAAGGGGCTTACACGTTTTTATACATGTTAATATTGCGTTAAAAAGAATATTTTTTTCAATAAAATTGGTTTTTTTAGAGGAAATGTTCTATCTTTGACCTATCCAATCACGAAGATTGGATTTTTTCTACACTAAATTATCTGTTTATCGAAAGTAACTTTTACACTAAATAATACACATTACATATTATTCTTTTACATAATTTTGTTTAGTTATGAAAGTTACATCGCTTAATGATCAACAGTTGATCCTGCGTTACCTCGACGGTGACGAACGTTCCTTTGAAGTTTTACTAACTCGCCATAAGCAGAAGATTTATACTTCTATTTATCTATTTGTGAAGGATACGAGCTTAGCTGAAGATATATTTCAAGAAGTTTTTATAAAGATTATTGATACGCTACGTAAAGGTAAATACAACCACGAGGGTAAATTCCTTCAATGGGCCATGCGGATTTCCTATAATATGTGTGTGGATCATTTCCGTCGAAATAAACGTCGCCCTAAGGTATCTCCAACTGAAACTTTTGATATCTTTGATGTATTGCAAATCACAGATGATAATGCAGAGCAAAAAATCATCCGTAGTCAGACGCACGATAAAGTGAGAAAATTAGTTGACCAATTACCTCCTGAACAAAGAGAGGTGGTCATTCTCCGACATTATGCAGACATGAGTTTCAAGGAAATAGCCAAATTAACAAGGGTTAGCATCAATACCGCCTTGGGACGTATGCGTTATGCTTTAATCAATATTCGAAAGATGATGGAAGAGCAGGAAGTTGCAGGCGTCGCAGCGATGTTGCAATCATAAATTAAACAGAAACAAACCTTTACCCAATTTAGTGAAGGATTACCAATAGGTGGTCTATTCACGACCTCTACCCATATTTCTACCCCTTTCCAGTCGAGAGCTGCCTATCTACATACCGGGCGGCTCTCGCTGTTTTTGGTAATGAGGTAGATTTATTATTCGCATTTTGTGAAATTTCAAACAGCTCCACTTTGTTTTTTTTTGTAAAAAGTAAAAAGGAGTTATTCTACTGCAGGGATTACGTATTGCTCCATAAATTGATCCATATCAAATTCGTCATAGGTTGAATTTGTATTGGCTGTGGAGATAATCATTAAGTCAAAGTCTGGAATCAGACAGATATATTGACCGCCATAACCCCATGCTTTGAAGACATCGTGCCCTAAAATATTGGTGATCCACCAACCATAACTATAATCGTAATCATCATCGACATATTCCTGTTTACTCAGAGAAACATTTACCCAATCCTGGGGTATGATTTGTTGAGACTGGTATCGCCCCTCATTCAGATATAACAACCCAAATCGGGCCAACTCCCGTGGCGTGATGTAAAAGTTATAACCACCGGAGAAGTAGCCCTGTCGGTCTTTGCCCCAGTGTTCTACCGTAATGCCAAGGTTGGAGAATAGGTTTTCGTAAGCAAAATCGCAATTACTAACCTGGGTAGCTTCGGTAAGAATAGCCGATAAAAGATGGGTATTGCCGGTAGAATAATTGAAAGTTGAGCCCGGTGCGTGCGCTAATGGAAGATTGAGAATTGCTTCCGTCCAGTTAGTTTTGTCTTCAATGACGTATTCTGTTTCATCCTCCTGCCAATCTAGTCCGGAAGTCATATTGAGTAAATGTCGGATGCTTATTTTTTTCTTGGAGGTATTGTCGATCGAATAATTGGGGAAGAAATCTGCTACTTTTTGGTCGAGACTAAGGAATGCTTTATGAATAGCGATGCCCGTTAAAGCAGAGAGGACACATTTGGAAGCAGAATGAATATTGTTACTGTGGTCTTTTTCACTTCCGTGAAAATATTTTTCAAAAATAATTTTGTCATTTCGGATCATTAAAAAACTGAAAAGGGTGGGGTGTTGCTCTAATTTGTTTTTCCCTGCCAGAAAGAGAATACTATCAATATTTGCTTCTTTGAAAGAGCTTGTCTTCCAGCTATTCATGGCGTTGGATGGGATATTATCATAGGTAGGATTGGGTTCGTAAAAGGTATTGCTATTGTCTTTGCGTACATGGATGGTGTTACAATTCTCTTTGATGTTTTCTGTTGGGGTAGGGGCTGGTGGGTTGGTCTTTGTACAGGAGATGGTGAGGATAAACGACAAATAAAATAGGTTTTTTTTCATTGTTTTTCTTTTATTTTTGAAAATTGTAAAATATTTACCAAGTGCGGTTGGTAAGAGTAGAGGACGTATTTGTAGATAGAGCTACTACTTTTATTCTAGTTTCTCCCACTCAAAGCCCACCAAATTGCGCTCTTCCCGACTAAACTCTATC
>CAZNCI010000113.1:0-10690 GCA_964571475.1 uncultured Saprospiraceae bacterium
GGATGGCTGGGTGAATATCTGTGATGTGTTTTACAGAACTAAGGGAAGGTGGGGGGGCAGGCTTCAGTCTTCAGTTGGCAGTCTTCAGTTGGCAGTCTTCAGTCTTCAGGCTTCAGGCTTCAGTTAGGAGGAAAATGTACCCTAAATACCACTGGTAATTGTTAATTTCTTATTTTATGTTACCTTTGTCAATGATCGAAACAGACTTTAGATATTTAAAAAAATAAACACATGAAGATTTCAAAAATCACCCGGGTTTTATCCTTATTGGTCATCTTATTATTGAGCAGTTGTTCTGTGCATAAACAGGTAGTTGCTCCTGATGAAGTTCCGACATTAATTCTTGTTTCTTTCGATGGTTGTCGATATGATTATCCTGATTTGACGGAGACGCCCGGTTTGGATGAGATCGCGGCTGCCGGCGTAAAGGCCGACGGTTTGAAAACATCTTTCCCTTCTAAGACTTTTCCCAATCACCTGAGTATTGTTACCGGATTATACCCCGGTCATCATGGAATTATTGCCAATCGTATTTACGACGATGTGAATGATGAGTTTTATACACTCGGCAATGGCGCAGCAACACAGGGGAAATGGTATCAGGGAGAACCTATTTGGGTGACGGCTGAACGGCAGGGGGTAAAGACTGCGACTTTTTATTGGCCTGGATCTGAAGCGGAGATCAATGGCTATCGCCCGACTTATTTCAAGGCTTACAATAATGATTTTCCGTATAATAAAAGGGTAGAGCAGGTGTTAAACTGGCTCGATATGACAGGGGAAAACAAACCTCGATTTATCTCTTTATATTTTGATGAACCCGATCATTCCGGTCATGAGTTTGGTCCGGCTACACCGGAGGCATTGTCTGCATTAGAAGGCGTTGATCAACAACTTTCTGACTTATTAAAGGGAATCAAATTAAGAAATTTGGAAGATAAGGTGAATATTATTGTCGTTTCCGATCATGGAATGACTGAACTAAGCAGAGATAGCGTGGTATTTTTTGATGATTATATCAATATGGATGATGTGAAAATGATTGATTACTCTCCCATCGCGGCAATTCGACCTAAGCCCGGCAAGTTAGAGGAGGTTTATCAACACCTAAAGGGAGCGCATCCACACATGCAGGTCTATAAAAAGGGTGAATTGCCGGAGGAATACCACTATAATGATTATAAGTTCATCCAACCAATAATTGCCGTTGCTGACCTGAATTGGACATTGACCACACACGGCTATTTTGATACTCATCCTGATTACCCCTCAAAGGGAACCCATGGTTTCGATCCAAATTATAAGGATATGAATGCCATTTTTTATGCCATGGGGCCTTCCTTCAAAAAAGGAGTTCATCTGCCAGTTATCCAAAATACGAACCTCTATGAACTAATGTGCCATATTTTGAAAATTAATCCTGCCCCAAATGATGGAAGTTTGGAGGTGACGAAGAGCGCATTGAGGAAATAGACCGTCAAGGGGCACAGGGCTTCCTTTAGGACAGCGCAAGCGCATAAGGTGACATCTTTTTCCCTCCCCAAAAAGATGTCACCTCATGCTGCCAACTGCCAATTGAAGACTAAATCTTCAACACCCTAATAGGCGTAACACCCGTTTCGTCCTGCACCTGAAC
Source organism: uncultured Saprospiraceae bacterium (assembly GCA_964571475.1). Lineage (GTDB taxonomy): Bacteria > Bacteroidota > Bacteroidia > Chitinophagales > Saprospiraceae > JALVDO01. Next base: position 1,637 of record CAZNCI010000113.1, read on the forward strand.
ATAATAAAATCCATTGGGATAACCGAAAAGGTCAATTTCCACTTTAGTAGAATTAGCTGCTTTTGATGTTAATAATCGACCATTGGTATCGTAAACTTTTATCATCGTATGGTCGTTCCATTCTGCTTCGATCCATAATTTATCCGTGGTAGGATTGGGAAATACATTGACAATAAGGTCTGATTCATAACGAGAGCCGGATGTGCCGTTAACCACATCATACATGGCACTCAATAGGGAGTATTCGTCATAAGAATCCTGACCTATTTCCCATATCATGACACCATCCAAATTTTGATTCATGGCAAAGGTCGTTTTGTTTTTGATGGTGGGAATGCCATTGTAGTAGGACGAGCCACTAGAGTCGTGGTAGGCATTTTCGCTGTCTTCTGCCACAATAGTTCGGTAGGTAAATGAACTGACATCACTGCCATTGAAGGTGTAACCATAAAACGGCACACCTAGTGTTAATTTTGATTTGGGTACACCCTGATTGACCCAGTAATTTTTTGAGCTTACCGCAAAACTATATGGTGAGTGTGGACCGGGATTGTCTGGATCCCATGGCCCCGTCAGATTATAAGCCATCATATTGATAAAATCAAAGGCAGCAAGGGCGTTATCTGTAATGTCCGGAAACCGGTATGTACCCGGTAAAGCAGCGCTTATTTCCAGCTCATGGGCGTGGATGGAATCGCTTAATTCTATGACAAAACCACTGTAATTTGGACCGACGCCACCCCATTCAAGGTCAACATCAACCCCATCGAGGTCATGCTGGTCGCAATAGTTAATTATTTTGTGAATAAAAGCCGAGCGGTACTGGGGTTTTTGAAGGTGTGTCCAGGCAGAAGACCAGGTGGAAGTTAGGGCGCCACCGGCAAGTGCGACAAATGCTTTTGCTCCATTATCGTGGGCCATGGAGACAATGGGGTCAATGTCTTCGTCGCCAACGCTAAGCGTCCCCTGATTATTGATAGGATTGGCAAAGGAAATATGGACGTGGGTTAATTTGTTAAATTCAATTTGATCTGCATAGTCAAATCTATAGTAGGGAAAATAGCCTACAATTTTGAAATCCTGTGCTTTTAAATGTGGCTGAATTAGGGTAGCAACGAATAAGAATATCAGGTATGTTTTTTTCATAAATTAAGCTTTGTTTTTTTAAAAAAAGGGCGTTAGGGAAAAAATATCCAAGCCCTTAAACGAAAGGAATCTTCCCAAAGATAAAAATATATGCTTAAAGCCGGTAATCTTCGATAATAATTTCTAAATTTGCTGCGTTTTGTTTGCGTCTTTTGACGCAAGCTTTAAGACAATGAATTAATTATTTTTGAATGGTGGTATTTTGCGACTCAGTCAAATGGTGAAAACAGGCTTATATTTGACGGGTTGAAGTGCTTTCCAATAAAACAAATAAACAATGCAATACAGACTAATTTTTGCAGCCATATTTTTACTTTTTTCTACCACAATATTTGCTCAATACGAAAATGATAACCGGACATTGTTTACGGTGGCAGATACACCCGTTTCTGTTTCTGAGTTTGCCTATATTTATTCTAAAACCAATGGCAAGGATGCTGATTTCTCAAAAAAATCAATCGAGGAATATTTAGACCTTTATATCAATTTTAAATTGAAAGTTCAGAAGGCACGTGATATGCAATTGGACACCATTCCTGCCTTAAATGCAGAATTAGCTGGTTATCGCAAACAGTTAGCCAATTCCTATTTAATCGATAAAAGCGTTACCGAAAAGCTAATCAAAGAGGCTTATGACCACATTCAGCAGGATGTCGATATTAGTCATTTGCTGGTTTCTATCAAGCCCAATCCCAGTCCTGCGGATACATTAGCCGCTTATGAAAAAATAATGAACGCCAAGAAAAGGATCGAGGATGGTTATGATTTTAAAAAATTGGCAGAAGGAATATCTGCTGATCCCAGCGCTAAGTCCAATGGTGGGCATATCGGTTTTGTGACGGCTTTATTTCCAAAAGGACTCTATAATTTAGAGAAAGTAGCCTATACGGCGCCAATAGGTAAGTTGGTTGGCCCAATCCGTACAAATGCGGGTTATCATTTATTGATTTGTCATGCCCGAAGACCGGCAAGAGGAGAAATGGAAGCGGCACACATCTTAATTCGAAATGTAAAAGATAAACCAGAAGCCGCTAAAAAAGAAATTGATGAAATTTATGCAAAATTAGAAGCGGGTACTTCATTTGAGACCTTGGCTACCCGGTTTTCTCAGGATAAACGCACGGCCACCAATAAAGGGTATATTGGTTTTTTTGGCATTAACAGATATGAGCCTTCTTTTGAGCAGGCAGCTTTTGATATTCCAACCGATGGGGCTTACTCCAAACCAATCAAAACATCGGTCGGATGGCATATTATAAAAAGAATTAGTAAGAAGGACATACAACCATATAACATTGAAAAGAGTCGTTTAAATGCGAAGATAAAAAAGGATACCCGTTTCGAGATGGCAAAATCTGCTATGTTGGATAGAATCAAGCGGGAAAATCACTTTGAGGAATATCCTCAGGTGTTGAGTGACTTTAAGGCTTCTTTGGATAAAACATTTTTGACTTATAAATGGAAAGCTTCCGCTGAAAAGCCAACCAAGACCTTGTTTAGAATTGGAAATAAAGTCCAGTATTCTTTAGCAGACTTTGAACAATTTCTAGAAAGAGCTTCTCGCAAAAGGATGAGATCAGCTGATAAGAATTTAGCCGTTGATAAACTGTATGAGGAGTATGTGAATGGTGAGTTATTGAAATACGAAGAGAAGCACCTTTCTGAAAAATACCCGGAATTTAGAGCTTTGATGAGAGAATATGAAGAGGGGATTTTATTGTTTGAGGCAACGAAGCAAATTGTATGGGATTATGCCTCTAAGGATACAGTAGGTTTACAGCAGTTTTTTGACTCAAAACTACAAGGTAAGTATTTGTGGGATGAGCGGGCGGTAACGGAGGTTTATACGATTCCGGAGCCATTCAAAAAAGAGGCAATTGATATTAGAGATTATGCACGCACGCATACTATGCAGGAAGTGCTGGATCATTTTAATAAAGATAAAGAGGTGAAGGTAACGGCAAAGAGCGAAACTTTTGAGCGGTTTAGAAATAGCGACTTAAAGTCTCTTAAATGGATGACAGGACTCATCACCGATGTCATTGCATCTAAAGATTTTAAAACTTATAAATTTTATAAGATAAAGGAGGTGATTCCTGCCGGACCAAAGAAATTGAGCGAAGCCAGAGGTTATATTGTAGCGGATTATCAGGAAGAATTGGAAAAGAAATGGGTAGCTTCATTGAAAGATACCTATAAGGTGAAGATCAAAAAATCAGTAGTGAGAAGCCTAATAAAAAAGAAATAAGCGGGTGAAAAAACGATATGTATTTTTTGTAGTGCTGCTTATCAGTATTTTGGGAGTAGCCTGCCAACAGAGTAATAAAACAACTGATGATTCAAGTCAGCTATTGGCGACTGTTTTTGAAAAAAAACTATATTTGTCAAGTTTAGATGGTATGCTTCCCAGAGACGCAACAGCTGAAGATAGTGCGATTATTATCAACGCTTATGTAGATCGGTGGGTCAAGGATGCACTTTTGCAAAGGGAGGCTGAACGCAGCATTCCCAAAGATTTGAATATTGATAATTTGGTGCGGGATTATAGGGCTTCTTTAGTACAACATAATTACGAAGAAGCACTTATTTCGGAAGGTTTGAATGCAACCGTTTCTCAGGAAGAGTTAAATGCTTTTTATGAAAAAAATAAAGAGCAATATCAGTTGGATAAACCAATTGTCCAATGTCGATTTATTAAAATAAAACTTCCGGTTGAGAAGCCTAATGAGTTGAGATTACTTTGGAATAGTGATGAGCCGGAAAAACAGGAAGAGTTGCTTTCATTTTGTGAAAAACAGGCAGAAATGTATATCTTAGGGGATAGCCTTTGGTACAAACTGGAAGATATTTCTAAAGAAATGCCGGCGGGAACCTTGACGACGCAAAACATTCGGTATCGAAAGGAGTTTACCCAGAAAGATAGTGATTACCAGTATTTTTTTGAGTTACTTAACGTGAAAAATAAAAAAGAAATTGCGCCTCTTGCTTATATTGAAAAACAGGCAAGAAAAGTGATTTTACATAATCGAAAAATTAAGCTGATCGAAGAAGCAAAGATCGGTTTATATGAAAAGGAAAAACGATTGGGCAATGTTTCTATCTATTTTAAATAAATAGTATCATGCTTCAATGACAAAGCTAAAAATTAGATAAATGAATAAAGTTGTAATAGTAGTATTGATGATGTTGATGGTTGTGGCAAAAGGCTTTGGCCAAAAGGAAATTGTGGATAGGGTCATTGCAATTGCCGGTGGTGAGCTAGTCCTATTATCCGATTTAGAGGAACAGTATTCCCAAATGGTCGCCCAGTCTCCAGCACAGGCAGGGGAAGAAATGAAATGCGATATTTTGGGTAATATCCTGGTTGGGAAATTATTGTTAGATCAGGCAAAATTGGATAGTATCGAAGTGGGAGAAGCAGAGGTCGAAGTACAATTAGCGGCCAGAATTGATCAGATTCTTCAATATATGAATGGGGATGTTACCCAGTTTGAAAATTATTACGGTGCTTCTACCCAGGAAGTAAAACAACGCTTTCGCGAAGACTTGAAGAACCAATTGTACATTGATCGAATGCGCCAGCAAATCCTTGCTGAGGTCACCGTAACCCCCAAGGAAGTGATTGATTATTTTCATTTAATCCCTGCGGATAGTCTGCCTTATTTTAATGCAGAGGTGGAAGTTGCTGAAATTGTTATAAAGCCTGTCGCCAATGAAGCCGAAAAGCAAAAAACAAAGAAAGCCCTGGAGGAAATTAGAACGATGATCGTCAATGGAGAACAAACCTTCTACGATATGGCTAAAAAGTATTCCGCTGATGGCTCCGGTCAGTTAGGAGGCGATTTGGGATGGGCAAAAAGAGGAAAATATGTTCCCGCTTTTGAAGCCGAAGCCTATAAGCTGGATAAAGATGAAATATCGCCCGTATTTGAGTCTGAATTTGGCTATCATATTGTGCAAATGTTGGAGCGAAGAGGGAATTCTATCCATGTGAGGCATATATTACTGCGCCCGGAAATAACGGAGGAAGATTATGTTTTAGCAGAGCAAAAATTAGACACAGTCCGGCAATTAGTCCAAATGGATTCTTTGACTTTTGGACAGGCGGTGAAACGATATGGAAATGAAAAAGTTCAAAGCTATTCTAATAATGGTCGAATGACCAATCCCGTTACCGGAACCACTTTTTTTGAAATTGGAGATTTAGACCCCGATGTGTATTTTACCATTGATAGTATGTCGGTCGGTATGGTTTCAGCCCCGTTCAAAGTACTAAACCCAGGAGGTGAGGTAGTCTATAAAATCGTCCAGCTTCAATCAAGAACGGATCCTCATAAAGCCAATTTGAAACAGGATTATTCTAAGATTCAGCAAGCAGCCATTCAATCAAAACAAGGGCAGTTTATTAATAATTGGGTCGAGGATAAAATCAAAAGTACCTTCATCGCTATTGATAAAAGATATGAAAATTGTGGGATGATTAGTCAGTGGAAGGCAAAGCCTTTGAGGTAGGGGGAGTGGGTGGTCTTCAGTCTTCAGTCTTCAGTCTTCAGTTGGCAGTCTTCAGTTTTCAGTCTTCAGTTGGCAGTAGGCAGTAGGACATTATTTTTTTTGCCTTTGGCAAAAAAATAATGTGACTGAAGACTGCCAACTGCCAACTGCCTCATACCAAAAATACAAAAAGCCTGCAAGATGAAAATCTTGCAGGCTTTTTACAAATTAAAAAGTTTAATCGTATATATTATATTAAATTACTTTAACATCTATTGCGTTTAATCCTTTTCTACCTTCGGTTAATTCAAACTCTACTGCATCACCCTCACGAATGTCATCAATTAACCCAGATACGTGTACAAAGTACTCTGTGTTTGTTTCGTCATCAACGATAAATCCAAATCCTTTTGACTCGTTGAAAAACTTTACTGTTCCTTTTTTCATTACTTAAAAAAAATTTATTATTAAAATATGGCGCAAAGATAAGGGAACTATTGTTAAAATGCTTGTTTTTTTGTTTTTTTATTTCTAGCCATACATTCAGGGTGCTAAACCTGGAGCCATGAGCACAGAGATTGTGTAAGCTGAACGAGCGGCTGGGGCTCGGTTAAACTCGGAATTTGGACTGATTTTTTAGAAGTAGCTCCTACGAAAAAATATAACAAAAAAGAGCGCATCTTAGTGTAATTATTCAATTTTGATGTGTTCTTTCTGTTGTGTGACCCAAGTTGGGAATTGTAAAATTTCTTTCTAATTTAATCTCAAAAAATGGATTTATTTTTCAAATAGATGGCTGATGTCACAAATTAGGCCTTTTTTGAATTTTTAAAAATTATCACTTATTTAGCCTTTTTGCTTAATTTTTGCTGAAATTTTATTTTATAAATAGTTTATTGTCAGCCTAATATAGTTTTAATTGGCTTTTTTTATTGAAATTTAGCTCGTATTCTGATTCTGTTTTTTGTCCTTGCTTTTTTAAAATAATCCCTCTACTATTGTTTTAGATACTAATTAAATAAACCTCTTTACCTGGAAAAACGTACTGAAGTGATTCAAAAAGTAGAATACCTGACGGGGTGTCAAGGCGCATTTATTTTTTGTTTCATTGGGTGCATATTGAGTGCTGTAAAATAAAAAAAAATGGAAATTTTAAAAGAATTGACTTTTATTGTGGCTAATAATAAATTAGAGAAGATTAATTTATTGGGGGACGCTCTGGAAGGTACTAAAATTCAGCAACTTTATCAGGCGATCTTGGCTGACGAATTACCCAATGATGAAGTTGCTGCAAAAATTTTAACCCCAAATGCAAAGAATGCTTCTACTTACCGAAAGCTTAAGGCTAATTATCGTAAGCTTTTGATTAATACTACTTTTTTTTTAAACCTTGACCAGCCTTCTTATAACCAAAGGCAGGTTGCTTATTACGAATGTTATAGAGAGTGGGCTGCCATTAAAATACTCTTGGGGAAGAATGCGCGAAAAGCTGCAGTAGAATTAGCCCATAAGGTATTGAGGTATGCTGAAAAATATGAATTTACGTCCCTTTGTGTGGAGATAACGAGCTTACTTAGACTGCACTACGGTGTTCGGGAAGGGAATCGTAAAAAATTTGACAACTTTAATGTAAGGTATCACCATTACAAAGTAATTAATGATGCCGAATTGGAAATAGAAGAACTCTATGCTGAGTTAATGCTCACTTTTACCATTTTTAAGGGAGATAAAAAAGAAATCAGCCGGATGGCAGAGACCTCCTATGAGCTGGTAAAAGATAGAATTAAGCAACATCAATCTTATGGGCTTTTATTGTATGGCTCCCTTATACAGTATATGATATATTCTGGCGAAAATAATTATGTACAGACTTTAGCGGTATGCAATCAGGTTATTTTAGATTTTAAAAAGAAAAAATACACAGCAGCAGTGCCCTTGCAAATTGCCTATTATCAAAAAGTGATTTGTCAGATACAATTGAAGAGATTTGATGATGGGGAAGAATCTGCGAAAGAATGCCTGAAATTGATCGATTATGGCTCATTTAACTGGTTTAAATACAATGAACTGTATTTTACCTTATTAGCCCATACCGGTAAATATCAGGAGTTGTTACCGCTTTATTTTAATTCCATATCCAATCGAAGATTTAAGTATTTAGATGACAATTCGAAAGAAGTGTGGGTTTTATACAAAGCTTATTTACATTATTTATCAGAGTTAGGAGAAATTGATGTATCTACTTATGCTAAGGAGTTTACAACATTCAAGCTCAATAAATTTTTGAACGAAATTCCCGAATTTTCTAAAGACAAGACCGGAATGAATATTGCAGTCCTCGTCCTACATATCTTATTTTTGATATTATTGAGAAAGTATGATCAGGCGATTGACCGGATTGAGGCCATCGAAAAATATATTTCCCGTTATATCAATAAAGGAGATACGATTCGTAGTAAATATTTTATAAAAATGTTATTGACAATCCCAAATGCCAATTTTCACAAAGCAGCCGTTATCCGGAAATCAGAGGCATACCACAAAAAATTAATTGCTACGCCCCTTGATGTTTCTAATCAGCAATACAAATTGGAAATTATTCCCTACGAAACCCTTTGGAGTTTTGTATTGGAATCACTTGATAATAAATTCTATAAAAGAAGGTAATGCTCTCAAGTAAAGTTTAGGGCAAACGCACCAAATTGAAAAATAGATTTTATCATAACCCCGCTTTTCAAGGCGGTGGCTTAAAATCGAAGTGTTAATTGATTTTAGCGTAATTTTTGCCATTTTTTGCAAAAATTACGCCAAAATCTGCTCTCCTTCTGTAATTATTCAATATTTCACATGGAATCAACCTTAATGCCTTTACTCTAAAGCAAAAGTACGACTACTATCCTGCTAGGGATGGATTCATATTTCAGAGTGTTAAACTAAGTTTAATTTAAAAAAGTGTAAGTTCAAAATACTGATTAACAATATAATATACATTTTTTTTAAATAAAAATATGATTTTCTGTTAGAACAATTCACTGTATTCTGTCCGTGACTTTAAGTTTTTGTCCTCCTACCTTTGTAATTGTAAAAATACATGAAACAAAATTTAAAAATTAGTCACCATGAGAATTGAAATTTTAACAAAAACAGAGAGGAACCGAATAATTGATGTTGATACCTTAGGTCCTCGTTAGAAATTTCAAATACTCACTCAATTATAAATGAAAACTGCACACGACAAATAAGCCTTTACCCATGAATGAGATTCTTAGGAATGAGGTATAAATAAATGTTCTTTCTTTACTCGATTATTTTGTTCTTAGTTTTTGCTTTAAAAGCGGGAGTCCCGCCTGGCGGCCCGACAGGTTTATCGAGATAAGTGACTGATTTTAAAGTGGAAAATAAGGGCAAAAGAAACAG
>CAZNCI010000114.1:0-10668 GCA_964571475.1 uncultured Saprospiraceae bacterium
GTGGTGAAGATGCGATGATCCCCCAAAAGTGTCGGTTTGAATGCCCGACGCAGGAGGGTTCAAGCTGACACTTGGTGCGTGGAGTAAGTATATATCCAGACTGCAAAAGCTCAAGTGTATGCTTGGGCTTTTTTGCCAAAAAATGAAAATTTTCCTATTTTGCCGTTCAATTTTGTCGTAAATAGTTGAATTTAGATTAAGTTTGCCAAAAGTAAGTATTTGGGATATTATTGAAAAAATCGAATGGCTCATTCTGTGTCTGAATAATTCGATTGCGAATTTAAGGAACAGCACGAAAATAAATGACGATTTTGTTTTTCATAATAGTTGACTAAGCGGTTTATTTTAAGCCTGTCTGACTAGCCAGGCAGGCGTGTTGATTATTTGGAAAACCAGAAAAAAGTGTAATTTGTTTTCTGCACAATACTAAGGTTAAAAAATGGCAAAAAAGAAATTGTTTTTATTGGATGGGCATGCTTTGGTTTATCGGGCACATTATGCTTTTATTAATCGACCATTGATTAATTCTAAAGGGCTGAATACTTCTGCCGTGACTGGGTTTACACGGGTGTTATGGGATATTATCCGCAATCAAAAGCCGGATTATCTTGCGGTCTCTTTTGATCTGCCCGGTCCTACGTTTAGGCACGAAGCCTTTCCTGCATACAAAGCCAACCGGGAGGCACAGCCGGAGGATATTTCTATTGCTATTCCCTATATCCAAAAAATTCTAAAGGGGTTTAATATCCCGGTTATTACCAAGGAAGGTTATGAAGCGGATGATGTGATTGGTGCTTTGGCAAAACAGGCAGAAAAGCACGATCTCGTGACCTATATGATGACTCCGGATAAAGATTATGCGCAGTTGGTCTCTGAAAATATTTTTCTATACAAACCAGCCCGTATGGGAAATGACGTAGTCATTATGGGGGTGCCGGAAGTTTTGGAAAAATGGCAAATAAAACGGGTGGATCAGGTAATTGATATGCTTGGTTTGATGGGGGATAGTGCTGATAATATTCCCGGAATCCCTGGTATTGGCCCCAAAACAGCCGTCAAACTACTTGAAAAATATGATACAATCGAGGGAATTATTGCCCATTCTCATGAACTAAAAGGGAAGCAAAGAGAAAACATTGAGACCTATGCCGAGCAGGGTTTGTTGTCTAAGCGTTTGGCAACAATTGACTTGAATGTGCCTGTGGAGTTTGATATAGAGGATGCTAAATTGACGGAGATGAACAAGGAGATATTGAGTCCCCTGTTTAAAGAATTGGAATTTAGAACCCTCGCACAGCATATTTTAGGGGCTACGGATAAAGCCGCTGCTCCAACTGCTGGCGTTCAGGGCTCTCTTTTTGGAACGACCGAAATGCAAACAACGACGACCACGACCGCTAAGCCTAAATCCTCCTTGTCTGCTCACTCTGTGGCAGAAAATGACATTCACAATACACCTCACGATTATATATTGGTGGATGAGACCGAAGAACAGCTGGATTTGGCTGCTAAATTAGCGGATCAATCCATTTTTTGTTTTGATACTGAAACCACAAGTATTGATCCTACTTCTGCGGAGTTGGTTGGAATTTCATTTTCTATCAAAGCAGGAGTGGCTTATTATGTCCCTATCCCGGCTGATAAACAGGAACGGGAGCTTATTTTAGCTAGATTTAAACCTGTATTTGAGCATGACAAAATTTCAAAAATTGGGCAAAATATCAAGTATGATGCCATTGTGCTTAAAAGTCATGGCGTAGAGGTCAAAGGTATGTTTTTCGATACAATGATTGCGCACTATTTATTGGCCCCCGAGCTGCGGCACAATATGAATTATCTCGCTGAATCTTACCTTAAATACAAGCCGGTATCTATTGAGACCCTTATCGGAAAAGGAAAAAAGCAATTGTCAATGCGGGATATTCCTATCGAAAGAGTGGCGGAATACGCCGGTGAGGATGCCGATATTACACTTCGGTTGAAAGAGGAGTTGTTCCCTCAGTTGAAAGAAGAAAAGCTTCAGTCGCTCTACGATACAATTGAAGAACCACTCATTAAAGTATTGGTTGATGTCGAATTTGAAGGAATCAATATCAATGTTGATTTTTTGAATGAATATAGTAAAAAACTAGGGGCAGAAATCCTTGAACTGGAGAAAAAAATATACGAGGTAGCCGGAAGTCCTTTTAATATAGCTTCTCCAAAACAGGTCGGGCAGATTCTTTTTGACCGGCTGGAAATTCCTTACCGATGGCGCAAAACAAAAACCGGACAATATTCGACAGATGAGGAAAAATTAACCGAATTGGCGGTTGAAAATCCTATTGTGAAAGATATTTTGACCTATAGAGGTCTGGCAAAACTTAAATCCACCTACGTGGATGCGCTACCCAGGATGGTAAACCCCAGAACGGGGCGCGTTCATAGCTCCTTCAATCAGGCATTGACGGCTACCGGGCGATTGAGCTCTAATAATCCTAATTTACAAAATATCCCAATCCGAACACCCGAAGGAGCAGAAGTCCGAAAAGCATTTATTCCACGAGATGAAAATCACGTTCTTTTGGCTGCCGATTACTCTCAAATTGAACTCAGGCTTATTGCCGAAATGAGTCAGGAAGAAGCTATGCTGAAGGCATTTGTTGAAGGAAAAGATATTCATACCGCAACGGCTGCAGCTGTATTTGATGTGCCATTTGAAGAAGTGACCAAAGAGCAGCGTTACCGGGCAAAAACCGTTAATTTTAGTATCATTTACGGTGCGGGCGCCACTAATTTATCTAAACAGTTGGGGATCAAAAGAACAGAAGCAAAAGCATTAATCGAAAATTATTTTAAACAATACCCCGGTTTGCGGAATTATATGGACGAAACAATCAAAAGCGCAAGAGAGCTGGGTTACGTTACCACCATGATGGGACGACGTCGCACACTTAGGGATATTAATTCCAAAAATGGGATGATCAGAAGCCATGCCGAGCGAAATGCCATTAATACGCCTATTCAAGGTACTGCTGCCGATATGATTAAGGTCGCAATGATTAATATTCACAAAGCATTAGAGGCTGGAAATTATAAAACAAAGATGATCCTTCAGGTGCACGATGAATTGGTATTCGATGTGCCAAAGTCTGAATTGACAGCTATTAAAGCAATGGTCGAAGACAAAATGGTCAACGCTATGCCCAATTTAAAAGTGCCAATCCTCGTTGGAATGGATGAAGGAAATAATTGGCTGGAAGCACATTAAATTTTATATAAAAATGAACCTACCTACTCCAATTGCAGTGACAGAATTAGCCCAAATTATCAGTGCGGAAATTATTGGCGACCCTAATTTATTCGCTACGGGTATCAATGAAATTCATCATGTTCGACCGGGTGATATTACCTTTGTCGATGTAAAAAAATACTTTGATAAAGCCCTGAATTCTAATGCGACCATTATTATTTTAAACGAGGTGGTGGATTGTCCGGAGGGTAAAGTTTTATTGCTATGCGACGACCCTTTTATGGCTTATAACGATATTGTAAAAACCTATCGACCTTTTCGCCCTCTGACGGTTAATATCAGCCCTGAGGCACAAATAGCAAGCTCGACAATTATCGAACCTAATGTTGTAATCGGCCCCAATGTGACCATCGGTGAAGATTGTTATATTCAGGCGAATGCAGTTATTACCGGTCATGTCGTTATTGGAAATAAGGTGACGATTGAATCCGGGGTAGTCATCGGAACAGATGCCTTTTATTATAAAAGAACAGAGGTCGGTCATATTAAGTGGCGAGCAGCCGGGAGCGTAATAATAGAAGATAATGTAGATATTGGTTCTACTTCTACCATTAATATAGGTGTGTCAAGTGATACCATAATAGGAGAAGGGACCAAATTGGATAGTCAAATACAGGTTGGTCATGATACGGTAATTGGTAAACGCTGCATCGTCGCTGCACAATCTGCCATTGCCGGAAATGTGATCATTGAAGATGATGTGGTGTTATACGGGCAGGTGGGGGTCGTTCAGAATATTACAATAGGTGCTAAAGCTACTGTTTTGGCCAAGGCGTTGGTGACAAAAAGTATTGAAGGCGGAAAAACTTATTTTGGTGCTCCCGCCAATGAATACAGAGAGGTCTATAAAGAATTAGCCGCTTTGCGTAAATTGCCAGCTCTATTGCGTAAATTACGGTCATAACACGAAAAAAGCCACACTGTAAAACAGCATGGCTTTTGTTTTATAACCTATTTTTTCTACGCTTAAATCAAAGGGTAGCTTACTTGATTTTGATGTCAATGGCAGGTTTGGGTTTTGCCTCTTCTTTCTTAGGAAGCGTAATGTGCAAAATTCCATCTGTGTATTGAGCATCTACTTTGCTACTGTCAACAGCTTCCGGCAAGGTGAATCTTCTCAAAAATGAAGATTGAAAAAATTCTCTTCTGGTGTAATTATCTTCCTTTTCTTCTTCACTTTTTACTTCTTCATAAGAAATAGTCATTACGTCTTCATCAATAGTAATATTAAATAAATCTTTTTTCAATCCGGGGGCCGCTACTTCAATGCCAAAAGCATTTTCATCTTCTTTGATATTGACAGAAGGTAATCCGAATTTATTTCTACCTTCAGAAGGATAATCATTGATGAAAAAATCATCTAAAAAACGTGAAAAAACTGGTGCAACTGGTTTGTTCCATTTTACTAAAGTTCCCATAATTATATTTTTTATTTTAGTTTTTTTAAAAATTTGTAATCACCCTTCTTCTATCAAATCAAATGCCAATCCCCGTTTTTTGTAAAAAAGCGTCATTTTTTACGACAAAATGTCTTGCTTTAATGTAAATCAACTGACAAAATGTCTAAATTGCAATAATTACCCCTCAATTTATCAATTGTACCTAAATTCTGGCTTACTGCTCATTCCTCATGCTCTATTTCTAAATTCCCCAAAGAATTGTAACTTCACCCCTGCAAAATAAAAGAACATGAAGCTCATTGCAGAAAGTGGTTCGACCAAGAGTAATTGGGTCTTAATTGGAGCGGATGATTTGGAAGTTCGTTTTACGACTCGGGGTATTAACCCCTATTTTAATAAAGAGGATTACATCATTGCCCAATTAAAATCAGCAATTGCGCTCACGAAGTATATTCCGGCAGTAAAGGAAGTATATTATTATGGTGCAGGAAGTACAGATGAATATTTGGAAGGGATAATCATTGCTGCCCTGCAGAAAGTATTTCCCAATGTTAGGTCTATTACCTGCGAAAGTGATCTAATGGCAGCAGCGCTTGCTACCTGGGATGGCGCACCTGCCATAGTAAGTATTTTGGGCACAGGTGCCAATACCGCTTTTTTTGATGGTAAGGCATTGCATTATAATAAACCGGCACTTGGTTATATATTGGGAGATGAAGCAAGTGGGGCTTATTTTGGTAAACAATTATTACGGGCATATTTTTACAAAGAATTACCTGCTTCCATTTTGATGGAATTTGAAAAAAAGTACAGGATAAGTAAGGCTATTGCATTTGATCATATTTATAAACAGCCCAATGCGAATGTTTATATTGCATCTTTTATGCCTTTCCTGATAGAGCATCAGCACGATCCGTTTGTCGCATCTATTTTAAGGAGAGGTTTCGCTTCATTTTTAGATACCCACATTTTACCCTTTAAATCCCAAACAACTTCGTTTCACCTCGTTGGCTCAGTGGCTTATTTTGGACAAAAAATACTAATTGAAGAAGCCAATAAAAGAGGCATCAATATTACAAAAACAGTCCGAAGGCCCATTAATGGCTTGGTTGATTACTATCAACAATTTAATCAATAAACAGCTCCCCTCCCACGCCTCCGTCCTTTTCGGCTTAGCAATCTTCTCTTCGCTAAAGCTTCGTTCAGCTTTCTAATTCGAAAATCGTCCCTTCATTACCTCATAAAACATAATGCCACCGGCTACAGAAACATTGAAAGAGTCTGTTTGTCCTTTTTGAGGAATAATAAAAGTTTCGTCTGCGGCCTTTTCTGCCTGAGAAGAAATACCTTCCCCTTCTGCACCGAGTACAAAAGCGATAGGTCCTGTTAGGTCAAATTTATGCAATGGTTGTTTGGCATTTAGGCTACTGGCAAAGACTTGAACACCTGATAATTGCAGCGTTTTGATTGCATTGACAACACTGGTGTCACGGCAGACGGGGATGATATTCAAAGCTCCTGCTGAAGTTTTGATTGCTTCGGAGTTGATTTGAGCTGTACCTTTACCAGGCACAATAATAGCATGAGCACCGCATACTTCGGCAGATCGGGCGATTGCTCCAAAATTCCGTACATCCGTGATACCATCCAGTATAACGATAAAAGGTGATTCATTTTTTTCGTAAATGGCAGGCAGAATATCCTCAATTTTGTAATATCGAATCAGTCCAATAATGCCAATAACGCCTTGATGATTTTGTCGTGTCCATTTGTTCATGCGTTCCTTGGGAATTACCTGTAAAGGAATTTCATGTATTCGGCATAGTCGTCTAAGTTGTTTTTCAAAATCGCCTCTTGTTCCCAACTGAAGAAAAACCTTCTCAAGGTTGATCCCGTTTTCTATCCCTTCAATGACCGGATGCCGGCCATAAATCAAATCCGTCTTTTTCTTCTTCTCTTTTTTCTTGTGATAATGCATATTTACCTATTTATTTTAACCCTTTTTTAATTCAAAACAATCGCCCCTGCTCTACCTCCGGTAATAGCCGAAAGGATCGCCGATGATGTGGACAGGCACCGTACTTCATGATTGCCGCCCGATGAGCTTTCGTTGGGTATCCTTTGTTCTTTTGCCAGTCATACACCGGGTATTTATCACCAATTTCTCTCATGAAGTCATCCCTGAAAGTTTTGGCTAAGACCGAAGCTGCGGCTATTGACAGGAATTTGCCATCTCCCTTTACAATACAATCAAAAGTGATATTTTGATAGGAATGGAACCGGTTGCCATCCACAAGTATGTGATTAGGGCGAATTTTTAGTTGGTCCAGAGCACGGTGCATAGCCAGAAAGGAGGCGTTTAGGATATTAATCTTATCGATTTCTTTATGATCTACTATTCCAACAGCCCACGCCAAGGCATCTTTGATGATTAATTCCCTTACCTTATATCGCTGTTTTTCTGTCATCTTTTTGGAGTCATCCAGTAAGTCGTTTTCGTAATCTTTAGGCAAGATAACGGCAGCGGCATAGACAGGCCCGGCGAGACAGCCCCTGCCGGCTTCATCACAGCCTGCTTCAATTTTTCCTTTATGTAAATATGCTTTTAACAATTTTATGATTTTTTTTTCTTTCTGTTCACCTAAATCAACAAAATACAACGCTTCTTTATTTAAGTATGCTTGATGCTACTCTCAAAAGAACCATTTTGGGCATTGATGACTTTTTCAAAGCGGTCTCAACTTTTTATTTTACAGAAAAAAACTATTTTTGCACACAAAAAAAATGCCGAAGTCGAACAAAATAGCCATTATACTGATTATTATATCGCTTTTCTTGTTATTTCCTGGGCTGACAAAACCCATTATGAGTATTCACATCGGTGCTAAAATCCCTCTTTTGGGACAAATATCCCTTCATGATGCCACCCAAAGTATTATCACTACCATACAGACCCTATTTGATAATGACAATACTTTAGTCGGGTTTTTAATCCTATTATTCAGTGTGATGGTACCAGTCATTAAAGCTATTCTATTACTCTTGGTATTATTAGTTCCATCCCTAAAGCACAAAGTTGAAATCCATCGTTTCGTAGCTCTTATTGGGAAATGGTCAATGGCTGATGTCTTTGTAGTAGGCGTCTTTTTAGCCTTTCTTGCCACTCGCTCCGATGATAATATTCACGCTCAATTACACGAAGGCTTCTACTATTTTACCGCCTATTGTTTGGTATCAATCATTGCTATTCAATTGATTCATCCACCTGAGTCTCTGTCTAAAAGCCTTTAAAACCCCTTCATTACATCCACTAATACCTGCACACTTTCAATTTCCATGGCATTATAGATAGATGCTCTAAACCCACCAACGGAGCGATGACCTTTGACACCGGAGCAATTCGCCTCCATTGTAGCCTTCAAAAACACATCATAATCATCGGGATTAGTTGTTTCAAAAGTAACATTCATCAAAGAGCGATCTTCTTTGGCTGTTAATCCACGGAAGAAAGGGTTGCGGTCGATCTCGTCATAAATTAATTTAGCTTTCGCCTGATTTCTTTTTTCGGCCGCCATTACCCCTCCATTGGCCTTGAGCCATTTCAGTGTTAGCATACTCACATAGATAGGATAAACGGGAGGTGTATTAAACATAGATCCTTTATCAATGTGGGTTTGGTAATTCAGCATGGTAGGAATCTTGCGGTCAATTTTCCCAGGCAAATCTTTATTTACGATTACAAGTGTCGTTCCCGCAGGACCCATGTTTTTTTGGGCACCGGCATAGATGATTCCAAATTTAGAGACATCAATGGCTTTGCTAAAGATATCCGAAGACATATCACATACTATTGGCATAGTCGTCTTGGGGAATGAATGATATTGTGTCCCTGCTACAGTATTATTACTGGTAATATGCAGGTATTTTCCATCTGATGGAATGTCGTAGTCTTTAGGGATGAAGCTGTATTTTTTATCCTGTGAAGAAGCCAATACCTCCACTTGTCCAAATCCCAATGCCTCCTTAATCGCTTTATTGGACCAGGTACCCGTATTGACATAATAAGCCTTATCATCATCTCCCAGTAGATTCATCGCCGACATAAAAAACTGCGAACTTGCACCACCTGATAAAAATAATACCTCATAATTATCGGGGACATTCAATAGTTCTTTAACCAAACTAACGGCCTCGTCCATTACTGCTACAAATTGAGGGCTTCTATGGGAAATTTCCAAGATGGACAACCCCATTCCATTAAAGTTAACGACGGCATCTGCTGCTTCTTTCATTACGCTTTGAGGCAAAATCGCAGGTCCTGCACTAAAATTATGTATTTTCATGATCTATTTTTTTCATTAATTATGTTCGAGAATGCAAAAGTACATCCTTTATGGAATAGAAAAGGCGAAAAAGCGTATTTTTTTGAGTACTATCCTGATAAAGAACTTTAGGGTGCCTTTCGACTTGTGTAACAATTTTTCAATAATAGGAAGTGCAAATTTTTATTTTTTTGACAAAATACGCTATCTTTGGACTAAAAGGCAGAAAAAACCTTTGTCTGTTTTTGACTCAAGCTTGAGTCCACCCTGAAAAGTGGAAATTATCACAAAATAAACCATTTTAGACGTTGATGACTTCACGGAGTGGGCTCGACCTTTAAACAAAATAACTTTTTTAAAACTATCAAACAATGAAAAAACAATTTTTAATCCTTCTGTTGTTGTTGCCTCAAATTCCTATTATAGCTCAAAAAGCGGCAGACTTTTCTTCAATCGATAAAATAGCTCGGGAAACACCCAAAAAATATACTAACTCCATTGAGGAATTGACAGCTTACCTTACCAAAAATGCTCATTCTGATCTTGAAAAAGTTCGAGCTTTTTATATCTGGGTAACCGAAAATATTCGGTACGACACTAAGTTGTACTTCGGGAAACCAATCGACCCTGCAGTCCGCCATAAAAAACAGCAATATCCCAGTGTGTTGAAATATAAAAAAGGAGTCTGTGAAGGTTATGCCAATCTTTTTCACGAATTATGTGTCACTGCCAAAATTCCATCCGAGATTGTAACCGGTCCAACCAAAAGAAAAGGTAGAGTACTCCGGACCAGCCACGCATGGAATGCTGTAAAGATAGATAACCAATGGTTTTTAGTGGATAATACATGGGGGGCCGGCTATGTAGATGTTGACAAGAAAAAATTTCATCGGGTATTTCAGGAAAAATACTTTCTGGCAGCACCTAAGGTCTTTATTCAGGATCATTACCCGCAGGATTATATTTTTCAAATGTTACCGACCCCCATTCAATGGTTGGATTACAAGAAAAAAGAAATCCCGGAAACAGCTTTTAAAAATGAATCTTTAGACCCCATCAATTTTCAGGATTCCATCAATTATTACCATGCACTCCCTTCTGATCAAAAAGAACTTAACCGGGCATTGCGAATTTTACGGTTTAATCCCGAAAGTAATTACGCCAAAGCCAAAGCAGCTGAAGCCTACAACCGGAAAGCATGGAATAAAATCAAAAAATATCGATTAGACACAAAACCACTTAAAGATAATCTAGATTTATTAACTACTGAACAGCTGGATGTCTGGCAGAAATTAATTATAGATTGCAAAGAGTTATTCATCAAAGCTGAATCCTATAGTAAATTGATGAAACCGGGCGATAAAGATTTTCGTCGGATCAAAGTCATTAGGAAAAATATTAAATTAGGGAGAAGCAGCCTTGAAAACATGGAAGGCCAATTGGAGTATTTCCACCGATACCTGGAAAGAAAAAAGTGAAGAAAATTATCGAAAAAACGCGCTTAATAAAACAAAGGAGATGAGCGTGAAGTTGAACTATCTTTAACCTGCCGTTTAACGTTGCTACATCACCTGTGAAAAAATAAAATAATCTTTTTCGAATAAAAAATTTGCAAGTTAAAAAAAAGGATGTATCTTTGCACCCGCTTAGGAAG
>CAZNCI010000115.1:0-10666 GCA_964571475.1 uncultured Saprospiraceae bacterium
TAATTTTTTACAATATGGAGACATTGATATTGACGATATTGATACTGTTGAAATCGAAGTTGATGATTTACCTGAAGATATAGATGATGGAATTAAGAAAGAACTCAATAAAAAAAGAAAACTACTTATTTCTTCAAGAAAAAAATTCGATAAGAATTTAATCTCAACAGAATCAGAATCTTTTCTGTTTGGACGTAGTGAATCAGAAGGAACTAAAAAATTATTTGAATTAAGCCCTTTTATTTATAATGCGCTTAAAAATAAAGAAGTTATTGTTATTGATGAATTTGATGCAAGATTTCACCCTTTACTAACAAAAAAAATAGTAGAACTTTTCAATTCTGAAAACAATATTGGATCTCAATTTATTTTCACAACGCACGATACTAATCTTTTATCTTCAAATTTATTGAGGAGAGATCAAATAGAGTTTGTCGAAAAAGATAAATATGGAGCAAGCCATTTATATTCTTTAACTCAATTTAAAGGAATAAGAAATACAGCCTCCTTTGAAAAGGATTATATACAAGGAAAATATGG
This sequence comes from uncultured Saprospiraceae bacterium, assembly GCA_964571475.1. GTDB lineage: Bacteria > Bacteroidota > Bacteroidia > Chitinophagales > Saprospiraceae > JALVDO01. The sequence continues at coordinate 541 of CAZNCI010000115.1, forward strand.
AGCAATTCCTTTTTTAGGAGATTTCAGTAAACTATTAAACCCTAAAGAAGATGCCTAAAAAGTCTAAGTCAATAAAAATAACAGATATTAAAGGACAAAAGCCCTGGCTGAAAAAAGTCAATGCTTCGCGTTACATAATAGAATCAATAGAAACAAACAAGACAATTTTAATAGTTACCGAAGGTCAAACTGAAAAATTATATTTTGAATCTTTTCCTGTATTAACACTAACAGTAGAAGCGATAAACCTAGAAGGTCAGAGTAAGTTGAAATTAATTGAATCCACTACTTTGCTAATTAAAAACAGGGAGTCAAAATATGAAGAAGTCTGGTGCGTCTTTGATATGGATGTTAAACAAAAAGAAAAAGAATTTGCTGATTTTGACAACGCCATTACAAAGGGTAAAGCGTTAGGGTACAATATTGCCTATTCAAATGACTCTTTTGAGTTATGGTTTTATTTACACTTCAATTATACTGAACAAAAAAATCACAGAATATTCTATTATAAATTTCTTGGAAAACAATGGAACCTTAACTATGAAAAAGATGGAAAAACTTATATGTTTTGCCAATCAATCTATAGCAAATTAGAAGAAGATAAAAATGCAAGTCAAGAAAATGCAATTAAAAATTCAGAAAAACTATTTCAAAATCAAAAGCATTTAAAGTATCACCAACAAAACCCAGTTACGATGGTATATGAATTAGTTAAATATTTAAATAAAAATAAACGAAGATAAATCTTATTCCAGTCATCACTCCCTCCCACTTTGGCCTCTAAAATGGAGTGTTTTTCATTAAAAACGATAAAAAAATATGCAGCAACCCTTTTGGAAGAGAATGTTAAGTTATGTGACGGAGTTGCATATTGAAAGTGCGCCCAGTGATATCAATCCACATCTTTATGTGAGCCTTCGCAATGGGCGATATCAGCTATGCACGGATAATGCCATCTATTCATACGAGGATAAATACACCAATTTCGTACAGGCATTCGAGCAATTACCGCTGGCAAAGATGGGTATCAAAAACGTATTAATCCTTGGCTTTGGTCTGGGGAGCATCCCTTTTATCTTGGAACAATCCGGTTTCGACTATCACTATACTGGCGTAGAAATTGACGATTCCGTCCTATACCTTGCCCACAAATATATGCTGGACAAAATCAACTCTCCCCTGGAATTAATCGAAGCAAACGCCCTGCCCTTTGTCTGGCAATGCCAGGAAAAATACGATATGATTTGCATGGATGTATTTCAGGATGCCATGGTCCCCTCTGAGTTTGAATCCATCGAATTTCTCGAACAATTAAAGAGCTTATTATCCCCCAAAGGCACGCTACTGTACAACCGCCTCACCGCCCTTCCCGAACACGAATCCAATACCTTTAATTTTTATATTCAGGGCTTCAAAAAGGTCTTTTCGGAAGCCCGGGCAATAAAATTGCAGGGAAATTGGATATTGGCAGGACAAGCCGACAGTCCCGACTAAAGCAGTCCCTCTATGAAATCACCAATAGCGATGACAAAAATATTTTTTCAATATTTTCATGAAAAATTCCATAATTTCAAAAAAAATCATCAAATTTGACTCCATGAGTACCAATAGCAAAAAATGTATTGAATGCGGAGCCGATATGAAAGGTCGAAGCGATAAGCGTTATTGCTCGGACAGTTGCCGCAGTTCCTATCACAATCGCATGAATAGTGATGCTTCTAATTTTGTTAGAAACGTCAATAATATCCTACGAAAAAACCGCCGCATTCTGGAAGAAAACAATCCCAAAGGCAAAGCAAAAATCCCTAGAGAAAAACTGCTGGAACAAGGATTTAAATTTACTTATTTCACCAACGAATACGTCACCAAGTCGGGGAATATTTATCATTTTTGTTACGAACAAGGATACATCGAACTGGATGATGGCATGGTCGCATTAGTCATCAGACAGGGGTATGTAGAATAAACTTAGCAGTATGGATTATCTCTCTCAATTCCCATTTTTTATTACTGTTTTTCCGGTTGGACTGGTCTTTTGGATACTGGGCTTCTACTTTGTCAATCATCCGCCTAAGAAAATAAACCCACTGATGGGCTACCGGACGCCCCGTTCCATGAAAAATCAGGAAAGTTGGGATTTTGCCCAGATTTACAGCTCTGAGCTATTTAAAAAATATGGCGCACTGATGATGTTTGTCTCCTTCCTTGATTTTTTTATGCCCGCTATTGGTGCAGGCACAAAAGTCAGTTTGGGGGTCGTCGCCGTCATTATCCCTATTGCTTATATAATTTACCAAACGGAACGAACGCTAAAAGAAAAATTTGGAGATAAAAAATGAGTAAAAACTACCCGTCCATTTTCAAAAAAGTTTTTAAAGAGGTCAATCAACTGCCCCACTTGGGAAAAGTCGCCGATTATATTCCCGAATTGGGAAAAATAGCAGGCAACAAATTTGGTGTTTACCTCGCTGCGTTGCAAGAAGATGACGCCCAAATTGGTGATGCGCTCGAAAAGTTCTCCATCCAAAGTATCTCAAAAGTATTTACCTTTGCCATGGCTTATAACTTATACGGAGGTGAATTATGGACAAGAGTAGGCGTAGAACCCTCCGGAGACCCCTTTAATTCCCTCATCCAACTCGAAAACGAAAATGGTATTCCCCGCAATCCCCTCATCAATGCAGGAGCTATCGTCATTGCGGATATTTTAGTCAGCACCTTCGATCACCCCAAGCAGGAACTTCTGGGTTTTATCCGAAAAATGAGCAATAATCCCTCTATCAATATCAACCAGAATGTATTTGAATCAGAAATGAATTATGGTCATCGGAATGCCGCATTGGCTTACCTAATGAAATCATTCGGCAATATCCATAATCCGGTTGAAAAAGTACTTGATTTTTATTTTTTCCAATGTGCTATCGAAATGAACTGTAAAGAATTGGCGACCGCCTTTCTGCCCTTTGCCAATCACGGCATCATCCCACATTCCCAGGAACAAATATTAACAGTCAGTCGATCAAAGCGGCTCAATGCCCTGATGCTCACCTGTGGGTTCTATGACGAAGCGGGGGAATTTTCCTTCAAAGTCGGACTGCCAGGCAAAAGTGGAGTCGGTGGAGGCATCGCTGCCATTCACCCTGGTCATTACGCCATCGCTACCTGGAGTCCGCGTCTCAATGAAAAAGGGAACTCCTTCCAGGGTATGAACTTTCTGGAGCGATTGACGACGGAGACGGGTGGGTCTATTTTTTAATTCCCCAAAACGCTTTCAATTTACCGGCTATTGCTTCACTATTTTCCGAATTTCTGTATAATTACCAATATCCATGCGGATAAAATACACACCGACCGGCATTGAAGAAAGATCCATTGTGCAATGATCCTGACCATGCAATTTTGATTCAGAAAGGGTTAAAACCTTCCTTCCCATCATATCCATTAAAAGTAATGAAACAGGTGCCTCATTTTTGTTTTGGAAGTCAATCGTCATCCAATTGCGAGCAGGATTCGGATAAATATTTACAATTCCATCTTGGGCGATTGCCGGTTCATTAATACCAACTACTGCCCCCGGCTCTTTCAGATTAAAATGATCTAAATACACCGTTGCGGCATCATTACCAGTGTATTGGAAGGCGACCAAAACACGCGTCATTCCCGCATAAGCAGACAAATCAATCTCCGCCTGCTGCCAGACAAAAGAGGGGTATTCTCCCACCATGTCTTCTGACCAAATTGGCGTTGTCCATGATAACCCACCGTCGGTACTGATTCTCAGGTTCAAATCTCCTTTATTATAAGGATAAGTCATCCAATAATGGCTTGTTTTCCAATCAAAGGAAAGCACGGGATGATTGGGCATGGTTGTGAAATCAAATTCCGGAGAAACCAGCCAAACATCCTGATCGGCTCTATCGTTTTTGCAGGTCACCACCATTTCATCCAAATAGGTATCCTGCCTTGAACGCCAATGGTAATCCCCCGATCCTTTCAAAAGAGAAGTCCAACAATCCGGCAGGAACAAATCTGCATCAAAATTTTCATCATAGGGAAAATCAGCTACTACATCATCACATAAGGTAGCAAATGTATGTGCAACAATCGACCAGCTGCTATAATTACCATCATCACAATGTGACCTCACCCGAAAACTATAATAAGTGCCGGGCTCACCACCTTGCCAAACATAAGGAATATCAGTAATATCTGACTGGGTTGCTACACCTGCAAACGCATCTCCATAAGGGACAATTTCCACATCCCAAACGGTCGCGTTATCGGCTTCTGTCCAAGATAATTCTGCGCCATTTATTGTTGGATTATTTGATTTTAAATCAAAAGGAAAACGGCAACTTATCGGATCACAACTTGCGGTATTACTAAAGAAAACGCCATCTTCAGGTGCTTCAAATGCGCCAAAAGAATGATACAATTGCTCCCATGGGTCATAAAATTCAAAAATACACTCCTGATCCCAATTCCCACCATGCCAAACCAATTCAAAATCAGCCCCATGACAGAAAGAAAAATCAAAAATTTGGGGATCAAATCCACCCCCAGCCTGAGTAAATTCCGCCATTGAAACTCCATTTTGCCGCACTTCAATATACGCACCATTCCAATTATCCCCATAAGTATCGGTAAGGACGAGCTGGTAGGCGCAAGTTCCTTCGGAGCAGGCTGTAATAAAAGTATAAGGTCCTGTCAGACCACTAACATCTCCATTACCACAATCTGCCCTCACATAAAAATCATAAGAAGTCAGTGGCGCACCCCCCGACCAGGTAAATGTAGGAGCAGTAAGTCCCTCTACCGTAGGCGTACCCGTGGGTGTACTGCCCTCTTCTACCACTTCAACGCTCCAGGAAGAAGCACCATCATCCGTCCATCCTAAATCAGCTCCGGTAGTTGTAATATTTTCCACCAAAAGTCCGTTTGGAGCAAAACAGCTGGATAAATTAACCTCATCAATCGTCCAGTTATCACCATCGTCATTGGTCATTAAAAAAGCAATATGAATAGCCTGCCCGATATATTCACTGAGGTCAACCTGATGATAAGTATAGACCAATTCAAGGTCAGACTCCCCCTGCACATCAAGCGCATCATAGGCTGCCAAATCATCCGGCGCTCCTGTCGTGACACCGACGTAATACAGCGTACCATATTCCGCAGCATAATCTTTTTTCTGAAAAAAGGAAAGAATGTGCGTCTCCGTCGTAGGTGTAAACTGCGGGGATATTAACCAATCCTCCGCCAATCCATCCGCCACGTCTTCCCAACGAATAAAGGCGGCAGCATTACCGACAAATGCATCATCCGTTGTCTGCCACTCATAGTCAAGACCAATACCATTATCCGCTATTAACCAGCCCTCCGGCGGAAAAACATCCCCCTCAAAGCCTTCGGGAAATTGAGCCAAAAGATAAGAAGTCAAAAAAATAAAAGATAAAAAAGATATAATTTTTCGCATGGCTGTTTACTTTATTTTTACAAATTTTCCTCTTACGAGCACATCTTCCTGCTTCAAGCTCAAAATATAACTTCCGGCATTCATCGCCGAAAGATTTAAATCAAGAACGGCTTCATTTCCAATGGGTTTCAAATGACCTTTTTTCAAAATTTTTCCGGTTATATCCAAAATCGTATAATCAATGGGCATTGGGCTACAGCCTACTGAAATATAAGCTTTGGACTGGGTGGTTATCGGATTGGGGAAGATATTAACCGAAAGGCAATTTTCTTTGACAATAGGTTCTTTCGTTCCTATTATGACATCCACATCAATTTTTATTTCGCTCATTCCGTAACAACTACCTCCCCAATTGGAAAGTGCCGTAATCAATAAATACCGTCCCTCTGCATCATTCAAATTCGGTCCGTCAAATCCTTCATAAGTGGTACTGCCCGTGCCTTTCTCAAACTGAAACTGCCCAAGCGCTGTCCAATTGACTCCATCATCGGAAATATCAATCACCACTTCCTTCATCCCATCGTCCAAAAATCCAACGGCATTGGTATTCCAGACGTGCATCTGCCCTAATTTGTATAGATGGTTAAAATCGTACAATATCCAATGCCCCTCCCCACGGGAAGCATTCGGACTCGGTGAGGCAGCACAGGATATCCACCCATCAAACCAACTCGTATTGTGCCGATCGGGAAAACATTGCGCATAGGATGACTGTGCGTAAATAAACAATGAAATAAAAATCGTAGTAAAAAGCTTCATAATGTATGCCATTTAATAATTCATTAAACCTAAAGGTGGTGTACCCGATCCTGTATCATAAAAGTTGCCAATATTAGGAAACAGTGTACTCAAATCAGATGGTTCAACACCAAACCAAAGCGCCAACTCTGCAAAATACAAATCACTGGCTGTTGTTGGAATCAATACGCCACCGCCAATTTCCAATGGGTTATTCAGCTCCAGCGAAGGGAAACTTCCCAAAATATTCCCGCCATTGACCGCACCACCCATCGCCATAACATTTCCGCCCCAGGCATGGTCTGTTCCGTTTCCATTCGAGGTCAGTGTACGTCCAAACTCCGAGATACTAAAGGTCGTCACACAATCAAACAAATCGAGCTCCTCCAGGGCGGCGGCAAACTCTGCAAAAGCATTATTGACAATTGTCAATTTATCAGCGTGATTGACCAATAATCCATCATGATGATCCCAACCACCATATTCCACATAAAATATTTGTCGCTTGAAGCCCAATTCTTCTCTGGCTTGAATCGCTTTGGTCACCATATTAAAACTCTGGGAAATTCTATTGTTTGAAAACTGAGTCGTTATAGGATCTACATTATCAATAGCTGCCTGAAATGCGATACTGCCATCTCGCCCACTCTTCAATACTTTAGCGTAAGTTTCCTTATAAATATCATCATAATTTTTATTCAGCATGGCGTTAATCGCCTTGGTACGATGATAATCAAATCCATTTTCCGCGTCGTTATCATATCCAATAATCCCCGTACTTCCACCGTAAGGGCTGATAGAAAACTCAACAATATTTTGCCCGTATTGAAAGACGTTGGTTCCCGCTGTTGAGATATTCATTGAAATATCTTCATTCGTGTTTAATTCGCTCATCATATCCGCTAGTGCGCCCCCCCAGCCATAAGGTGTCCGATAATGCGGAGAAGCAGTTTGCCATTGTTGGATTTGATCTGCGTGAGAAAACAAACCAAGTGGTAAAGGCACCGTTTCATTCTGAAATTGATTTTTTGTCGTTGGCACAATCAAAGAACCAATATTGCTTACAAAGGATAATTTTTGATTGTTAAATAAATCCTGAATACCGGTGAGACTTGGATGCACTCCGTAATCTTTTCCATCGCCAACCAAAGGGTTAATGGGTAAGATGGTATCTTGTGCCAGGGCCAAATTAGATCGCGTCAGTGCATATTCTGCATACTCCGCATCACCACGAGGCAACAACATATTGAAGGAATCATTGCCCCCGGGTTGGAAAAAACAAACCAGTGCTTTGTAATCACCACTGGTGGCAGCTGCACTACTATTCAGGAAAGCAGCATTCATGGCTTGGAGCCTAAATACAGAGCTGGCAGCCGTCGTACCAAGGGCAGCAATACCAAACTGACGGAGAAAATCTCTTCTTGATTTGTAATACTTATTCTTCATCTTTCTTTCCTTTTCCTTTGTTTTAAAATATTAATCACCCGATAGCTTGCACTACTACTTCAACACATTATAGTCCGGGCTAATCATAAATAAATAAGCAGCCAGCCTCAACCTATTATAGTCGCCAACGGTATTATTAGAGAAAGGCGTAATAGCCGTTTTGATAATTTGCCGGGTATCCTCCGTCAATTGACCATTGGTCAGCAAAACATCCAGTTTATTGATTAGGACATCGGGATCTTTTGCAAATTCCAATAAACCCGAATAATCCGTTTCAGAAAAGAAAGAATTAGACTCCCAGGTCTCAAACAGATAATCATCTACCGCCCAGCTGTTGACCGCATTCACATAGCCGACACTTGTCCGTGCATTGTGAATCTGAAATTCCGGACCGACAAGCCCCTGTGCAGCAATAGGCCCGTTGGGTTGAAAATCGGGCAAATAAAAATTAAAAACAGAGGGGGAGTGTAATGGATGCTGCCCTACATCCTCCTGAAAAGGACGACCGATATTCCAATACAGACCATATTGATTTCTGGCACCTATTGCTTTGGCAAATTGAGTGTATCTCGTAATTGGCTCCCGCAATCTTCCCTGGTTTGGGTGGTTCACCCATTCACAACTTCGCGCTTCCTCATCTAATAATATTGCTTTAATCACAGCCGCCATATCACCTCTGATTCCTGCTCCATTATCGTTAAAAGCCGCCGCCACACGAGCAATATATTCCGGGCTTGGATTGGACTTCACCAAACGCTGTATCAATAAACGACCAATAAATGGACCGACATTGGGGTGGTTAAATAAGTGCTCAATCGCCTGTCTGACATCCGTCATGCCATCCTGTCCTGCTGGAATGATGTAACCGTTTAGCAAATGCTTTTCTTCGGTCTCATGCCAGTCTTCGTACATGGCCATGGGCACGGTAAAATCAATCGTATTCGGCCCCCGTCCAAAGGTCGGTAATATTTCATCATTTTGAATAATTAACCCGCCTGCGCCCAAGCCCGTATATACTTTGGCAAATTCCTTAATATCATCGTTGGTATAAGTGGGAATAAAATTGCCGTCGGCATCCGTCTTTCTACTCCCATCCAGATTAAGCTCAAAAAGACCGATGGAAAAAAGCTGCATGACTTCCCGGGCGTAATTCTCATCTGGGTGGATATTATCCTCCGGGACAGCTTTCGGATTATTGAGATGACTCAAATACACGCCCATACTTGGATGAAGCGTGACTTCCGTCAAAATATCGAGATAATTACCGAAAGCATTTCTGATAAAGATATCGTAATAATCTCCCAATCCTTCCCCATAATTCGACAAGCCGGAATTAACAGAAACAACCAAAATTTCACTCAATGCAAAGGCAATTCGCTGGCGAAGAAGATCCTCACTGGTCATATTCACCTGCCACCAGGCATAATCAAAATGGTCCCATTCTGGCCGGTCATTATAGTTGGCAGGATTACCTCCATTATCTACATAAATCTGTAATGCCGTATTATATACCTCTATCATTTCGGGCAATATATAAGTAGGTGCTACTTCCATCTGCTGGTCGATCCACTCTTCAATTCCCATTTGAGCCACCTCTTGGATAGTCTCCCAGTCTGCACCGAAAGTAGCCTGCGCCAAAAATCGGGAAGCTTCCATTAATTTCCCCTCCAAACCATTCGTATTTAAGGTATTCTCCCCAACTGCGGATTGCTCCCAGCCCGAAATTTGTAAATTATCGCTTGTCTGGATAGAAATACCCTGCGAATGACCAGCTCCGATGTAGTCATCGTAAATTTGAGCAGATAAAAAAGTAATAGGAAGAACGAATAGTAGTGTTAGAATGAGATTTTTCATATTTTTGTGTCTAAAACCAGAAAAAGTAGGCAGCACGGGTAAAGTTAATAAAAAAATATAATTATTCCTACTTCAAGAATGCCCTTTTCGTAATTTAGAATGGATATAAGTGACTTGATTAAAAAACGAACTATAAATCCACTTCGCAAAGTGACCATTTTTACAAAATAAAACATCATGAACGATAATAATCTCAATTGGAAAGAATTCACCAAAGTTGAAATGAGAGTCGGCACGATTCTGGAGGCAGAAATTTTCAAAGAAGCAAGAAACCCCGCCTACAAAATCATTATCGACTTCGGAGCATACGGCATCCGAAAGACCTCGGCTCAAATCACGAAATTATATCAACCGGAGCAGCTTATCGGTCAACAAGTCGTCGCTGTGGTCAATTTTCCTCCTAAGCAGATTGCCAATATCATGAGTGAATGTTTGATATTGGGGGCGGTAGGCGATGAGCAGGAAGTCACACTTATTGGGCCGGAAAGAAAGGTCGAAAATGGGACTAGAATTGGATGAGTGGGGAGTTGGCAGTCGGCAGTTGGCAGTCTTCAGTGGGCAGTTGGCAGTTGGCAGGCTTCAGTGGGCAGTATTCAGTCTTCAGTCGGCAGT
>CAZNCI010000116.1:0-10644 GCA_964571475.1 uncultured Saprospiraceae bacterium
AAAAACGAATAATTATGAAAAAGAAAATTTACACACTCGCACTTGTTTTTTTATTTATTGGTCAGATAATGGGTCAATATACGGCCATTCCTGATGCAAATTTTGAACAAAAATTAATTGATCTGGGTATAGATAGTGAAGGTACTTTGGACGGTCAAATGCTGACAAATGATGCCCTTTTGGTTTATGGTTTGGATGTTTCCAATTCAAGTATTTCCGACCTGACTGGTATCGAAATATTTACGGATGTCGTCACCTTGCAAGTGCAGGGGAATTCATTGACTACGCTCGATGTCACTTCGAATACAAACATTATGTGGTTCAATTGCTATAATAATAACCTAACCTCTTTAAATACGACGGGATTAACAGCTTTGAAGTCGTTGGAGTGTTATGGGAATAGCCTTACTGCCTTAGATGTGACCACGAATACAGCTTTGGAGAATTTGGTGTTTTCTAATAATAGTGTGACGACCATAGATTTAACACAGAACACCGCCTTGAAAACACTGGTTTGTTCTAGTAACGCTTTGCTGTCTTTGGATTTAACCAATAATACGGCATTGACCAAAGTTTTGGCATTAACAAATAATCTGGGATTTAACGATCCCAATAGTTTTAAAATAAAAAACGGGAATAATACCAATATTGCCACCGCTGATTTTGATATTAGGTTCAATTGGAATACGATGTGCATTGAGGTGGATGATGTGGCTTGGTCCAATGCGAACTGGACGAACAAACAGGTGCACCATACTTACTCAACCAACTGCGCGGCACTGCCGGTGAAACTTTTGGATTTTTCTGCCATTTATAAAAATAAAATGGTTTACCTGAATTGGGCAACAGCCAGTGAAGTAAATAATAAAGGATTTGAGATAGAAGCAAGTACGAATGGGCAGCATTGGCGCAAAATTGAATTTATTGAAGGCAATGGAAATAGTGTGCGTTTGAATCGCTACTCCGTAGTGGATAGAGCACCTGAGCCGGGTGTTAATTATTACCGTTTGTTGCAACAGGATAACGATGGTGCTTATCAATATGCCCAAACCATCTCTGTAAAGGTTGGTCAATCTCCAAATATCCGAGTTGCGCCTAATCCGGCAACGGATCAAATTTCTATTTCCGGGCTAGAGTCAGTGCAGGCAAAGGTGAAAGTGATGAATCTCCTTGGGGAAGTTGTTTTAGAAAAGAATATTGACGATGAAACACTAGATGTTGCCGGGCTAAATGCCGGAATGTACATCGTGATGGTTGAGACATCAGCCGGTCTTTCTAAGTCGGTTCAATTTATTAAAAAATAAAGCTGGAGCTTTGTGAGTTTTGAGCATTGCTTCACTAAAAAAATTGTATTATGAAAAAAAATGATAATAGCCGTTTATTAATACGTGTATTTCCTGTGTTATTATTTTTATTTTTTATCCTAAAAGGAGGGGAGGCTCAAAAGATTATTTTTCCGCATCCTTTTGCTTTTGCCATTGATGATTTGGGATGGAATATAGGCAATAATTCAGGTGCTTCTGAACAGGGACCTTATCGAATTGGCTTAAAAAGACGTATGGAATTAAGTGATTACCAATGTATCGTCGATGTGGCTAAAAAATCCGGGGTGCGATTACAGGCTTTGTTTGTCATTGGGGAAATGGATCGCGAGAATGTTTTGGCTACGGTACCTTCTACTAATGTACATGGGGCTAAATGGGATAATAGTGCCAATGTCAATGATGAACAGATTAAAATCATGGAGTTTGTTAAAAAGAATGCCGCCTGGTTAGAGTTTGGATTGCATGGGGTAGGGCATGAGTTCTGGCCGGATGGGGCAGGTAAGCGAAATAGAGCAGAATGGTACAGTACCGATGACAATAAACCCTGGCCGGAAACGGTGGTTCAGGCGCATATTGATGTTTTTAAAAAAATAATGGCACAATATGGAATTGATAAAGCGCATGGGCATTCCTTCCCAGAGAGTTTTGTGCCTTGTGCCTATGGTTATTATTGGAATCCAAATGGAGATTATAGTACGGGTACAAAATTGGGGGCAGAAGGTTTGAAATACGTCAATACCTTATTTACTTACATCGAAGAATTGAATCCTCCCCAGGGTGAAAATGGTGGTGGTTTTGACCATAATGTATTGGTCGTTAATCGCATTAATTACGGCAATCCCTGGTATCAACTGGCATCTTTGCCTACCGTCCCTCTTCAGGAGCAAAAATCGGATATTATCGAAACGCACTGGACGAATTGGCTGGTGCAGGATGATTTTTTACAGGCTGACTTAAATCAACGATGGGTGGATTATTTTAAGGAAGTAACTAAGGCTGAAAATCGTTTTGTTGCCAAAAATACAGAGCAGTTTTATTCACAATGGTTATACAATAAATACACCACTGTCACCGAAACTTCCCCCGGAAAAGTACGGATTGATAATACCCAAATGCCCGAAGTAGCATACAAATCAAAACTATTAAAAAACCTAATCCTCAAAGTAAAACTGAACCCGGGTGAACACATTTCTAATATTGAATTAGATGATTCAAAACTAGGGGTTTACTACGAAGAAGGAGGCTACGGTATGATTGTTGTCCCCAAACTAAAGGCCATAGAACATCAATTGACTTATGAGGTGTCCACCCGTAAAATGCCCACCTATGTCCAAAGCACTGGAACTTATAATATTTACAGTTTCAATAACTATAAACGCAAAGCTAATCTGAGATTAAGGATGTACGGTACCCAACAAATCGACATTTTTGGTATAGAAAAACCCCTGAAAATGAAAAGTAGCAACCCTAATCTGAAAATCCTAAAAACAAATTATGACGATAAACTCGGTATCCTACACCTGACACTCGAAGCACACGATATTCAAGGCGAAACCGGGGTGTTGAGGTGGGAGTATTGACAGTTTTCAGGCTTCAGTTGGCAGTCTGCAGTAGGCAGTCTTCAGTCCCATTATTTTATTGCCATTGGCAATAAAATGACTAAAAACTGCCAACTGAGTACTGCCAACTGCCAACTGAAGCCTGCAGACATCTACTGATTCAAAGCCCAATTATAATCAATAAAAGAGACCTTTGCATCTGCTTCAATTTTAGTGTCAGCGTATTTGTTTAAAAATGAAATTAAGTCGCCGAAGTCTTCTTTATACCAATTGAAAATATTGGAAAGTTTTACTTTTTTAGCGGAGATTTTATTGTAGTTAGCGTTATTGATGAAAGCTTTTGCTTTTTTATCCAGAGTTGCTTCCAAATTACCGGCTGTCCAGGCATGATTGTGGATGGGGGGGCATGATTTTGCTGCACAATTCACAGCGAAGTGGATGCGGCCATCTTTAAATGTTGGTCTTAGTATCGTGTGTTCAATATCATTTAAAGTATAGGTTTTACCTCCTAGTTGGATGAATTTCAAATCCCATGCTTTTCCTCCATTAATATCCATAATACTTTTGACCGGATAATTTTTTAATATCAATTTTATGGTGAAAGCATTATAGGCATTGATCCAATACGCCATTGCTGTGTTTCTACCCGTAGCCTTTGTGGGGACGTTTTTACTCAAAAAGTCTAAATAGGCATCCAGTGTAGCTTCTTCGCTTTTAAAACCTTTATAATTGACTTTTCCAGAATTGGATACATACTTTTGCAAAAGTCCATCCCATGTTTTATGAGAGATAGCTGCTTTTGGGTCGGTGGGTTCTTTTTCGATCACCTTAGGCTGTGCTTTTTTCGGTTTTGCAGGAGCTTTTGGTGTGGCTTGTTTTTCTTTTAGTACGACTTTTTTAGCAGTATCTGAGTTAGCATTTACTTCTGCCGTGTTTTTCTTTTCGGGCGTTACTATTTCAGTAGAATCTGTTTCTTTGATATTCGCCGTGTTCTCTTTGAGTATTTGAATGTTTTCGTCAGCGGAAGCTGTTGTTGGAGTTGGCTGTGTATTGGTGCATGACACCAGAAATATCCAGCTTAATAAGATAACTTTCATATTTGTTTGTTTTTTTATCAATTTAACGCAAAAGAAGCTGCGTTTTATTATAATGCCCGGCAAATGTATAGGAATTTGGAGTACTACTTTGTTCGGAATTTGACAGTTTGGGGTAATAAATGGGGGTACGGGTAGTTTTGTTGCGCCTAAGTGCTGTTCCAGTGTATAAGAACTAAGTTATTTCTACATTAAACGCCGTCTATTTTTTGTCTAATCGAGCCAACAAATGGGGAGCCCCGCCTGACAGTCCGACAGGTTTGTAGGGGTAAGTGACGCATTTATTGGCAAAGAGTAGGCTTTGTGGCAAGACATGATTCGGAATCATTGGTTGTCATGAGCTTTTTTTCTTTTTTCTTTTATTTCTTTTAAATGTTTTTTGATATATGCTTTTTTTTCATCAAAGGACATATTCATGATTTCCAAACTAAATTGGTCACGAATTTCACGCATTAATCTTACCACGTTTGGTTTATTAATTATTACTTCCATAATCAAAAATTTCTTTAGGTGTTCTGATTTCAATCATTTTATATCCTTCACGGATGTTAATTGAATTATATCCTCTTATTCGTTCTAAATTTACAATATGTTTGAAATTCCAACTTGCCAATACATCAACATTGTTGATTGTTGCTAAAGCTATATGATGACAATCAGCTAAACTTGTTTTGCCTACAACTTTTTCATTAATATATTTCAATGCTAAATTCTCAACTTCTGTTGTCAACTCAACTCTCTTTATGTTTTCCAAACTTTCATAAAGATCAATAATAAATGATGGCGCTCTATAAATTTCTAACTCAAGTGTTTCCGAAACAATTATTTCAATTTGACCTGAGATTAGTTTTTCGAAAAATGGAATTGTATCTCGACTAAACTCAATGTCAAAATAACCTCCAAAAACAGATGTATCGATATAAATCTTTTTTATCATCACCCAAAGTTACAATAAAATTATAAAATATTACTTTTTTTAGGACTTTGCGTTTATTTATGCGCCAATACTAATGAACATCCATCTGTTTGTGATACTGATATTTCCTGCCTAGATTACCCTTAACGCAAAAGAAGCTGCGTTTTATTATAATGCCCGGCAAATGTATAGGAATTTGGAGTACTACTTTGTTCGGAATTTGACAGTTTGGGGTAATAAATGGGGGGTACGGGTAGTTTTGTCGCTCCTTAATGCTGTTTTTGCATCCTAATAAGCGCCAAAGTATCGTCTAAAGAACCATTCAATGGACAATAAAGACAATACCAAAAAGAAAATGCCTTTCAATTGAATAATGGGGCGAGTTTTATAATTTTCATAAATTACGGGTTTGACTTTACCGGATGCAGCGAGTAGATCGGGTAGGCTATTGAGTTGATTTGGATACAGGAATCTTCCTCCGCTTTGACTACTTAATTGTTGGAGTATCGTATGGTTGGCAGTTGTCTCAAATAATTCCAGCTGTATCGGTTGGATACCAAATTTGCCATTATAATTGAGCTGCTCTCCATTGAGATTGGTAGATGCCTTGAAGGTGTAGTTGCCTATGGGTAAAATGCCGGCATTCAAAGAATAAGTCTTTTCGTTTCTGCTAAAGGTGTAATCGTAATTTCGCCCTTCGCTGTCGGTAATGGTAATAGAGACTTCAGGGTCATTGACTAATTCGTATGAATTATTGTATAACTCTGCATCCAGGACGACCGCCTCATTTTCTTTGAAGATATTTTTGGCGACACTAACCCTGAATTTTCTTTTGTCATCTTTGACACTGAGGTATTGTATTGTTTTTTCGATTAATTCGTTGAATACATCATGGTTATTATTTTCCAAAAAGTCAAATAATTGCCACTTCCATAATCCTTCACCGGCAAGAACGCCCATTTTCTGACCTTCGTGTTCTCCGAAGACCAACAGCGGGTATTTTGTAGTGATTTTTCCAATTCTCTGTTGCAATAATACTTTGCCATTGCCAATTGCTTTAAAGTCTCCAAAAGGAGCGAGTAAGGGAGAGAAGTTGGGTAAATTTTTTCTTAACTCTTCGCTGATTTTAAACAGACCAAAATCTTTACTAACAACACCCTGTACTTCGTTAATAGAGGAAATATCTGCTTTTACTTTTAGTATGCCTTGTTCTTTGTTTAAAAAAGGGACATTGGACTGACCACCTAATATGTATAATACGGGTGTTTTCCTTTTGCGTAAAGCGGCAAAAACATTATCCAGATTATGGTTAAAATCGGGTAATTGGTGCAAAATGACTAAATCGTATTCAGCAATATTTATTTTTGAGACATCATTGGCGTAAGCGGTATTTACCTGATAATTTTTATTTTGAGAAATTCCTTTTTTTAAAGCAGCAATATCGGGATGAGGAGCATGAGCCAAAATGAGAATTTTCTGTCGGGCATCGAGTACATCAACAAAAATATCCTGCGTATTATTAGCGGTTATTTTTTCTCCTTTTAAGCTTCTTAGACTAAGTCGGAAGTGTTGAACCCCTGCCTGATCTGCATCCAAAATAAGCTCCTTGGTGGTAAAAAACTGGTTGCCTTTTATTTCAATAGGTGATTGATCCAACCGGCTGGTTTTCTTCCCATTTACTTTATAAATGTTGAGCGCGGTTGTCTCTCCTGCAAAATTCTGGGCTGCAATATCTACCTGAATGGTGAATTTATCCCCTAAATAAGCAATTTTATTATGGAAGACCCGCTTGAGCACTACGTCTTTTACCGGCGTTGTATCACCCATTGCAATGCTATAAATTGGCACGGGAAGTTTGTTGCTGGCATAGACCGGATTACTACCCTCATTATAAATTCCATCAGAAGCAAAGATAATCGCACCCAAATTTTGATTACTGTAAAGGTCGTATAAGTCCGAAAACAGATTTGCCAGATTACTCGTCTTGTCCGAAAAAGGAAAATTAATCCCTTCCCGGGTATTAGCCCCAAAAGAATAAGGGACGAAATCATATTGCTCGCCCAAAGTGCTTTTGAGGGCTTCTATTTGTTGGGAATACTCCTTTAGTGCCAAAGAATCGGTATTAGCTCCAATTGATTCGGAGACATCCTGTGCGAAAATGACGATTGGTTTTTTATGTTCGGTCTTTCTCGTCTTTAAAATCGGAGAGAGTAATAAGGCACTCAATATGGCTACACCCAAAAATCGGAGGATACCGAGTAGGGTGTTCATACGGGGCGCATTTTCGCCCATTGAGCGATCTCTAAAGTAGAGCCCTAGCGCATAAACAATGCCTGCGAGCACGCAAAAAATAAAATACCAAGTCGGGTACTGAAAGCTTATCTGTTCCATAAAGTTGATTACTAGCCACAATTATAGGCTTTTTTATCACAAGTAACACAACAAACCAATCATTGTTTTGTTATGAATAACGGTCTTTTATTTGAATCTGTATATCCTAAAGGGCAAATTTAGCGTTTTACTAAAAAAAAATAGATGAAAAAATTAATTTTTCTTGTAATAATTCTCATTGCCAGTATTCAGGTTGGGAAAGCGGCTTATATTCTATTACCAATGGATACTGACCAAAAAGATCACCTTAAAGCCTATGGTATTACCTATTGGGTTTTGGATAATGGTGTTGAGGCCTGGTGGCTGCTGAATTATCGCGGTGGAAGTTTTGCCTTTCGTTCTAATCCTGCCTTTGAGAAGGAGTGTAAAGTCCGAGGCGTCTCTTATGAAATTCTTGCCGATGCCCAATTTAATCAAATTTTGACCGAAATTGCCAATCCGGAGGTGAATATGGATGCGATGAAGCTCGAAGTTGCACCCAAAATAGCGGTTTATACCCCGGATTTTAATAATAAAGGGGAAAAAATTCAACCATGGGATGATGCCGTGACCATGGTCTTGACTTATGCGGAGATTCCCTATGAGACGGTTTATGATGAACAGGTTCTGGGGGATGAACTGGCACAGTACGATTGGTTGCACCTGCATCACGAAGATTTTACCGGACAATACGGAAAGTTTTATGCCAATTATCACAATCAACCCTGGTATCGTGAAAATCAAAAAAAGATGGAAGCGCTTGCTACAAAATTAGGTTATAAAAAGGTCTCTCAACTAAAGTTAGCCGTCGTAAAAAAAGTAAGGGAGTTTGTCGGAGGAGGAGGATTTATGTTTGCTATGTGCTCCGCTACGGATACCTATGATATCGCTCTTGCCGCTGACGGTGTGGATATTTGTGCGGATATTTATGATGGAGACCCTGCTGATCCCAATGCTCAAAGCAAATTAGACTTCAGTCGAACCTTCGCTTTTAAAGATTTTAAATTAATCAAAAATCCGTTGACTTATGAGTATTCCAGTATCGATAATACCGGTCGGACACGAAAGGTTGACCCAAAACAGGATTATTTTACCCTATTTGATTTTTCCGCAAAATGGGATCCGGTCCCTACGATGTTGACACAGAATCACACCCGTACAGTCAAGGGGTTTATGGGGCAGACAACGGCGTTTAAACGTCGTTATGTCAAGTCCGATGTTTTGGTGCTTGGTGAAACCAAACCACTCAATGAGGTGCGTTATATTCACGGTACTTTTGGCAAGGGGTTTTGGACATTCTACGGAGGGCATGATCCGGAAGATTATCGTCACTTTGTGAATGATCCGGAGACGGATTTGAGTCTTCATCCCCAGTCTCCCGGCTACCGCTTGATTTTGAATAATATTTTATTCCCGGCAGCTAAGAAGAAAAAACGTAAGACGTAAGTCCACTCCGAAAAGAAATATTTTGGATATTGAAGACTTTTCGAAGTGGATTCAATTTTTGGTAGTCCGATTATTATCTTAATTTTTCAGCGGCAGCTAAGGCGTCAAATGCCAATGCAGCCTCTCCTTCCCGGATGATCTCAATGGTTTCAATGGTATCTCTGCCTTCGATTGCGTCAATCACGTCCTGTCCTTCTATTACTTGTCCAAAAACAGCGTGTTTGCCATCGAGCCAGTCCGTTGGTACATGTGTAATGAAAAACTGACTGCCATTCGTATTGGGGCCTGCATTTGCCATTGATAATACCCCCGGTCTGTCGTGAATCAAATCCGGGTGAAATTCGTCTTTGAAGTTATATCCTGGTCCTCCCATTCCAGATCCCTGAGGACATCCTCCCTGTACCATAAAGTCAGGTATGACTCGATGAAAGACAAGACCGTCGTAATAAGGTTCTCCTGGAGGTTTTGCCGTATTGTCAATATTCCCTTCTGCTAATCCCACAAAGTTACCCACGGTACCCGGGGCTTTTTCAAAAGCTAATTTTATTAAAACACTACCTTTGTTGGTATTGATTTTTGCATATAATCCATTATCCATATTGTTATTTTTTCGCAAAGGTATATAATTGTGATAACATTTTTGAATAGGAGGGAGAGTAGTTGTCTTTTTGTAAGCCCTTAATCGAAAAAAATGTTAACTTTGCAAAAAAAAGAAGATGAAGATATATCATAACCCAAGGTGTTCTAAAAGTCGTCAAACACTTGCTTTGATTCAGGAGAGTGGCATAGAACCGGAGATAATCCTATATTTAACGGATACGCCATCCAAAGATGAATTGAAGTCTTTATTGAAAAAATTAGATTTAAAAGCAGCACAGATATTGCGAAAAGGGGAGGCTGTTTTTAAAGAAAAATATAAAGGCAAAGAGCTTTCTGAGGAAGAATGGCTGGATGCAATGGTCGAGCACCCTAAACTAATAGAACGCCCCATCGTGGTAAAAGGAGATGCTGCTGTACTAGGACGTCCACCGGAGAATGTGAAAATTTTATTAGGTTAATTATGAAGAATTTATTATATCCGTACTTTATTTTATCGCTGATTATCGCTGTATTGTCAAGCTGTTCAGATGCTTCAGATGCAATACAGAAAAAAGTAGGACAATCAGCTTATGATAAAGATCAAAATGAATTAAAGTGTAAAGCATTGTTACAAAAGCATCTCGACGCTGTTACCAATAAAGATATAAAAACACTTCGGTCAACTTTAGTGCCCGAAGGAGATTTTTATTTTATCATGCCTCAGTCGGAAATTATGACTAGGGCAAGTGACTTTGCAGCGTTTCATGAAAAATGGTTTCAGGATACTACCTGGACCTTTGAAACGAAGATTTTAGACATGAATATTGGCAGGGAAATTGCTTTTGCTGTAGTAGAAATTATCTATCGAGAACCGGAAAGGAATGGCGTGCCATATTTTAATAGGATGGCCGTTAGTTATGGGTTGAAAAAGATCAATGGCAATTGGTATGTGGCAAAAGATCAGGCTTGTTCTCTTGAAAAAACTAAGCCTAAAGAGTAAAAAAGAGCGTTTAATAACTGAAAGGAGTAATTTGGTAGCTACCAAAAATAGCCAAAAATAAAAAAAAGAATAAATTTTATTTCTTTTGACTTGGCAATAAAGAAAAAAATAATTACCTTTGCACCCGCAAAAAAAATGGCTTCGTGGCTCAACTGGATAGAGCACCTGACTACGGATCAGGAGGTTGCAGGTTCGAACCCTGCCGAGGTCACAAGGGGCTTCAACTGGATAGCACATCCCGAGCTTGTCTCGGGAAGGTTGCAGGTTCGAACCCTGCCGAGGTCACAAGTGGTTTCAACAGGATAGCACATCCCGAGCTTGTCTCGGGAAGGTTGCAGGTTCAGCCGAGGTCACA
>CAZNCI010000117.1:0-10638 GCA_964571475.1 uncultured Saprospiraceae bacterium
AGACAAAAAATAGACGGCGTTTAATATAGGAATAACTTAGTTCTTAAGCCACTAACCAGCCTACTTGTTTTCCCGCTGGGTTATTCAGTTAAAAAGTCAACCACAGTACTGCCATGCTTGATTTTTAAAGTTGTTTTTAAAAAAAAGTGAAAAAGTATTTATTTACAAGTACTTTTGCAAGAAGGATAGGAACGGTATCCATCCCGATTTTTCGGGATGGGTAGGAGTGGATAGCCTGACCCACGCCACAACACTTAATGATTATTTGTAACGATCATTTTGTGGCGTGGGGCTTGCCCAAATAAAAAAAATTAAATTTAAATTTCGTATATGCAACATACCGATATTTTAGTCATTGGCTCGGGAGTCGCCGGACTCACCACTGCCATCAAAGTCGCCCTTAAGCGTCCGGATTTAAACATCATGGTCATCACCAAAACGGATAAAGGGGAATCCAATACCAGATACGCACAGGGCGGAATCGCCACCGTATGGGATGACAGCAGGGATAGCATCGAAAAACACATCGCCGACACACTTGATGCCGGAGATGGATTGTGTGATGAAGAGGTGGTTAAAATCGTAGCAGAAGAAGGTCCGGCAAGGGTTAGGGAACTCATCGAATGGGGCACCCGGTTTGATAAAAACAAGCAGAATAAATACGACCTTGGCAAGGAGGGAGGTCACTCTGAAAACAGGGTTTTGCACTATAAGGACCTCACCGGATGGGAGATACAACGCGCTATTTTGGAAAAGGCTAAAAGCCAACCTAACATCACCCTTTACGAGCATTATTTTGCGGTGGATTTGATTACGCAGCACCATTTGGGGTATAATGTCACCCGCCTGATGAAAAATATCGATTGTTATGGTGCTTATGTCCTCGATAAAGAAACGAATGAAGTCAAAACTATTTTGGCAAAAAATACTCTTTTGGCATCCGGAGGAACAGGGCAGGTCTATCGGACGACCACCAACCCAGGCATCGCTACGGGAGATGGGATTGCAATGGTCTATCGCGCCAAGGGTCATGTGGAAAATATGGAGTTTGTGCAGTTTCACCCAACGGCATTATTCAGCCCGGCGGGAGAGAATCCGGCATTTTTGATTTCGGAGGCCGTTCGTGGTTTTGGCGCAATCTTAAAATCAAAAGAAGGGGAGGAATTCATGAAAGAGTACGACCCACGGGAATCTCTTGCACCACGTGACATTGTGGCAAGAGCCATTGACAATGAAATGAAGAAAAGGGGAGAGGAATGTATGTACCTCGACTGCACACATCTGGACACAGAAGGTTTTAATGCACACTTCCCAACCATTAGAGAAAAATGCCTCAGCCTTGGTATAGACCCGGCAAAGGACATGATTCCCGTCGTACCGGCCTGCCATTATATGTGCGGAGGGGTCAATGTAGATCAACAGGGACGGAGTTCGATTAACTTCCTATACGCCTGTGGGGAAAGTACGAGTACCGGACTACATGGCGCCAATCGACTTGCGTCAAATTCGTTATTGGAAGCCGTTGTTTTTGCGGAAAGAATTCATCTGGATATTCTTAAAAACATTGATCGAGTCAGCTTTCAGGAAGGCATACCGGAGTGGAATGCCGGTAGTACGACCGACCCAAAGGAATTGGTTTTGATCACCCAAAGTTTGAAAGAATTAAAAGACGTCATGAGTTATTACGTGGGTATTGTCCGGTCAAATATCCGATTAAAAAGAGCCATGAACAGGTTACATTTATTGTATAAAGAGACGGAAGAATTGTATCATTCTACCACACTTTCCCCCCAATTATGTGAATTGCGTAATTTGATAACCATTGCGTATTTGATCACGCTATCAGCTTCGATGCGCCGGGAAAGCAGAGGACTTCATTTCACGACGGATTATCCGGACAAACATCCGTTTTTACAAGAAACAGTTTTATAGATGAAATCTCGCCATTCAACTCCTGTTTTGTTATTTGATGGTCTTTGTAATCTGTGTAGCAGTAGTGTACAATTTGTATTAAAACACGATAAAAAGGCAAGGTTTCACTTTGCCTCTTTGCAGTCAGAGGTGGGGCAGGAGCTACTCAAAGCACACGGATTAGCCACAGATGATTTTGACTCTTTTGTTTTAATAAAGGGAGGGAAAATATTTACACAGTCAAGTGCCGCACTCCAGGTAGCAGGTCAATTAAACTTCCCTCTCAATTTGCTAAAACTACTTCTAATCATTCCACGCCCCATTCGTGATTTCTGCTACAATTTCATGGCAAAAAACAGGTATAAATGGTTCGGTAAAAAAGCAAGTTGCTGGCTTCCAAAACCAGAATGGAAGGGTAGATTTCTTGATTCGGAATGAATAATCTCTATCTCATTTTTGGACGACGGCGCTTACCGCCCGCCTGCATCATCCCCCTGTTTCCCATACGGGCAGCGGCTTTCATTTGCCCTTTATTCTTCAATGCTTTTTCGAGCATTTTACGTTGTTCTTTAATGGAAGGCTCACTGATTTTCATACCTTTAAGATTTTTCATATAAATCTCGGCCTGTCGCCACTTATTACGCGTAGCAGCAATATTGGCTAATTGAATATAAACCATTGCCTTGTCATTATCGGTTGGCATTTCGAGAGATTCTGCCATTTTAAGATTTTCCTCAGCACCATCCATGTCCTTTTTTTGCATAGCAATAGAACCTTTCAGCATATAATAATAAGCTCTATAAGTAACATATAATAGGCCCGGGAAAAAAGTAAGGCTTAATAAACGCTCTGCCTTTTCAAAATCCTGCGCCTGGAGCATTTTTGATGCCGAACCAATTGTTCCCAACATTAGGTATCCTATTAAAAGTATTATTCCAGCTAACCAAAATGGAAAACCGTACCAAAACCCCTGTGTTACAGACAATAGAACACCTCCGATAATACCAACTGCAATTAGTGCAAACTTCAAGTATGGATTTATTGTAAACATATTTTTTTATTATTTTAATGCAAAGGTAACAAAAAAGGATGGTGTATTAAATGTAATGCTAATGTTTTAGCCTCGAATGCACGAATATTTTCCCGGCAAGCCGAAAAAATCGTGATTATTCGCATCCAATCGTGCCTCCCAAAGGGATGCGAAACAGGCTTTTGACGCAGCATGCATTAATCGAGGCAATTAAAAAAGGAATTGTTAGTCCTACAAATAAAAAAGGGAAGCAAATTAATCGCTTCCCTTGAAAAACACCTAAAACCCATATTATATCTTCAAACATCCTAAGATGTCTTTTTTCTTTTTAAAAGTGTTGGCAGTAGAAGTACTTCTACAATAAATTTGTTTCACGTATCTGTACTTCTACTCCGCAACTCATAGTATGCACTCATCATCTAAGTCTGTCCCCTCTTTGTTTCACTGATTATTGAGTAATCATCCTCTTTCTTTCGCTATTAAGACGAGTGTTTTTCAAATAGTCACATTTTTTGTAAAAAAATATTTTTCACTTCATTTTTTGACATAAAAAAAGGGAAGTAATAGAATCACTCCCCTTAAAAACACCTAAAACCCATATTATATTTTCGAACATCCTAAGATGTCTTTTTTCTTTTTGAAAGTGTTGGCAGTAGAAGTACTTCTACAATAAATTTGTTTCACGTATCTGTACTTCTACTCCGCAACTCATAGTATGCACTCATCATCTAAGTCTGTCCCCTCTTTGTTTCACTGATTATTGAGTAATCATCCTCTTTCTTTCGCTATTAAGACGAGAATATTCTCAGTAGTCACATTTTTTGTAAAAAAAAAGAAAGAAAAAATGAAAATTAAATATAAAAAATTGATTACCAGCTATTTAAATCACAAAAACATTAAACCAGCAATTCCAAAGATGGGTTATTTTTTGTTTCAGTCGGAAAAAAGGCTGATTTTTTGTTGCTAAATTTTGTCGGAGTTTTTGTTGATCCTGTACCAAATGTAATGCTGCCTCAAAAGAGGATGTCACCTCAAATTTCTTTTTAAATTGCCACGAATAATTGCGAATTTTTGGATTACACAATCCGTTTATTCATCAACATACTTTATATTTACATAAAAAATAGTAATAAAATAGCCAAATACTATGATAATTTAATGTTCAACTTTAGATCTGCATAATGCTAAGGAATCTATTGTTAAATTCAGTGCATTTGCCTTGATTTTACAGTTTTTTGCCATTTTTTTCCATAAAAATATGTACTTTTGTTGAATAAAATAAAGGATACCCAAAAACTAAAGTTATGAGTTTTGATCAATTTATATACGAAAGACCAGATATGAAGCAATTATCTAATCGTGTAAATACACTTTTAGATGAGTTTGATGGTACGCAAAATATTGCACATCTTTTGAAAATAATCACACAAATAAATGCGGTCAAGTCCGACTTCATGACGATGTACAACCTGGCTTACATTCGCCATACCACTAATACCCATGATGAGTTTTATGAGAAAGAAAATGCCTTTTTTGATGCAGCTGTACCGGAATACGACGCATTAAATAATCATTTTTTCAAACGCCTGTTAAATCATCCTCAAAAAGAAGCACTCGAAAAAAAATTGGGTTCCCAACTTTTCAAAATTGCAGAACAAAGCCTAAAAACATTTTCGGATGACGTTTTGGAAGATTTAAAATTAGAAAATGAACTAGGCAGTAAATACATCAAACTCAAAGCAACTGCAGTCATTGATGTCGAAGGAAAAAATTACAACCTTTCCTCCATTTATGCACTGGAAGTGGATAATAATCGGGCAACCAGAAAAAAGGCTGTAAATAAAAAATGGGACTTTTACCGAAATAATCAAGAAAAAATTGATGATATTTTTGATCAACTTGTTAAAGTGCGTCATAAAATTGCACTAAAACTGGGCTTTGAAAATTTCATAGAATTAGGTTATGCACGTATGCTCCGGACGGATTATAATGAAGATATGGTTAAAATCTTCAGGCAGGAGGTACTCGAAAATATCGTACCTGTCGCCAAAAAGCTGTACCAACGGCAGGCAAAAAGATTAAATCTGGAAAACCTTCATTATTATGATGAGAATTTCCAATTTCTCTCCGGTAATGCAAAACCAGTCGGTTCACCTGAAGAAATTATCGACAATGCAGCCCAGATGTATCATGAGCTATCCGAAGAGACTTCCATCTTTTTTGATTTCATGAGAAAGAATAAGCTAATGAACCTTTTGGCTAAAGACGGAAAATCAACAGGAGGTTATTGCACGTTTATTGAGAACTATCAAGCGCCTTTCATCTTCTCAAATTTTAATGGTACAAGTGCAGACATTGACGTGCTGACGCATGAAGCAGGTCATGCATTTCAGGTTTTTTCCAGTAAAGACACCAGCCTTATAGAATATAATTGGCCAACCTATGAAGCCTGCGAAATTCACTCCATGAGTATGGAGTACTTTGCCTGGCCATGGATGGAGTTGTTTTTTAAAGAAAATGCGGATAAATATCGCTTTGCACACATGGTTTCATCCCTCCTTTTTTTACCTTATGGTGTCGCTGTTGACGAATTTCAACATTTTATTTATAAAAACCCTTATATTTGTACTCAGGAGCGACATGAAGCGTGGCGAAATATAGAAAAAAAGTATTTACCCCACAAAACTTATGCCTCAAATGACTTCCTTGAAAAGGGTGGATACTGGCAAAAACAAAGCCATATTTTTGTCTCCCCATTTTATTATATAGATTACGCATTAGCCTCTGCCTGCGCCTTTCAGTTTTGGAAAAAAGACAGGGCTAATCACGATGAAGCATGGAACGATTATTTACGACTATGCAAGGCAGGAGGCAGTCGCTCCTTTCTTGAATTAGTCAAATTAGCCAATTTAAAATCTCCTTTCGAAAAGGGAACTTTAAAATCATTGGTGAAAGAAATTGAGCAATGGCTCTTATCTGTAAACGATCAAAAACTTTAATCAAAAACTCAAAAAGCATTCAACTCATCCCATATTTCATTCGCTTAACTCAACATCTTGCCCAGGATTAAGAAAGAAATATTTAGCAACAGATTAAATTCCTTGAAAATGACAACGCTTTTCCTATGCACATTGACAGCTGCTATAATCACGTATTTTGCCATTCCCTCCATTATCTCAATAGCCCATGAGAAAAAACTTTTTGATGAACCCGACCATCGAAGTTCACATGTAGAGGTCACTCCTTCTCTCGGAGGAATTGCTATTTTTTCGGGAGCGATATTCTCCTTTGTATTATGGACGCCATTCTCTCAGTTTGCTGATTTACAGTATATTTTATGTGCGTTCATTATCCTTTTTCTCATTGGTGCCAGAGATGACATTTCACCCCTATCTGCACGGTACAAACTAGCAGGACAACTCCTTGCGGCCTTCATCCTCGTGTTTAAATCCAAAATTACCCTAACAAGCCTCTACGGATTATTTGGCTACACAGGGACATTTCCAGAATGGCTTTCCATTCTCATTACTGTATTTACAATGATCGTTATCATCAATGCCTTCAACCTCATTGATGGGATTAATGGACTGGCGGGAAGCATAGGTGTACTCATCTTAGGTACTTTGGGTGTTTGGTTTTACATGGTAGGAGAAATGGGTTACGCTGCCATATCATTCGCCATAGTCGGAGCAACTTTGGCATTTCTTCGGTATAATTTCACCCCAGCCAAGATATTTATGGGCGATACCGGCTCCTTGCTAATCGGTCTTGCTGCTTCTTTTTTAGTCATTGAATTCATCGAACTTAACTACCACCTTCCCCTTGATAACCCCTTTCGGTTTGAGGGAGTACCGGTCGTTGCTATCGGTATTATGATTATCCCATTATTTGACACGATTCGGGTTTTCACAACGAGGGTTTTAAGGGGAACATCTCCATTCAAGCCAGATCGTCGGCATTTGCATCATCTGTTAATCGACTATGGTTTTAGTCATACAAAATCGACATTAATTTTATTTTTTGTAAATATGTTGTTTATTTGCA
Organism: uncultured Saprospiraceae bacterium; assembly: GCA_964571475.1. Classification (GTDB taxonomy): domain Bacteria; phylum Bacteroidota; class Bacteroidia; order Chitinophagales; family Saprospiraceae; genus JALVDO01. Next base: position 6,986 of record CAZNCI010000117.1, read on the forward strand.
TGGTTTTCGGATTACACGATAAGATGAATGTACATTATCTTTTTCTATTAGAGATTGGAGTCGCAGGTTTTTTAACCGCAATACTTCACATATCTGTTGTCAGAAAAAAGAAACTGGCTCTTACAGGGCAATTCATCTCTGAAGTAAATTAATCAATATTCATGGCAAACTTTTTTTGGGTATTTATTGGAGGAGGAATCGGTAGCATGACTCGATATGGGGTTAATTTAGGTCTGGCCAATTGGTCAGCTAATTTTCCTGTATCGACCTTAATCGCCAATGCGCTTGCCTGTATCGTGCTTGGTTTTACCACAGAATTATTTTTAGAAACATCTATAACCTCCGAGTATCGATTATTCCTTATGACAGGATTTTGTGGTGGTTTCAGTACTTTTTCTACTTTTTCGAGTGAGACCTTTTCCCTTTTCAATGAGGGTAATCCACTCTTTGCCTTCCTCAATATTGCGAGTAATCTTTTAATTTGTATTCTTTGTATCTACTTAGGCATGAGATGGGCGAAATAGAAAAAAAATTACGCCTTAATATCGAAGCTGTTGAGCAGCTAACAAACGCCTCAAAGTGGTCAAAAATGTGGCATCAACCCGTACATTATCTTCGGGCACAAATCTTCAGGCGGCTGCTATACCCCCTGACGCAAAAAGGTAAAATGACCACCGCTCCTACTTTTTTTGGCAGCCCGATGAAATTACAGTTACCTTCTGCAATGGACATCTATCTATGGGGGGCAAAAACACATGACTCCGAAATAAGACTAGCTAAGTTTTTAATCAAAAATCTAAAAAATGGTGGTGAATTTATGGATATTGGCGTACACTTTGGTTTTTTTAGTTTGCTTGCCGCAAAATTAGTAGGACAAAAAGGAAGGGTAATAAGTATAGAAGCTTCGCCCGAAATGTTTGCAATTTTTCAGGAAAACTGCAAAAGCAAAAGTAATATAACCCCTTTAAATATCGCGGCAGCTTCTGTAGAAAAAATAATTGACTTTTTTGAATTTCCCATTCTCTATTCTGAATATAACACCCTTTTCCCAGATCAATACAAAGACGAGCATTGGTACCAAAAGATGAATGCCAGAAAGGTCAGCATTCAGGCATTGCCCATTGATAAAGTCATCCAACAAAGGCAGCTTCACCCCCAAATTATTAAAATTGATGTCGAAGGAGCAGAATTAGATGTATTAAAGGGGCTCGAAAAATACTTACGCGCGAATAATACGACCATTGTCATGGAATATCTCAATCAAAAAAGCCATCAACAAGCCGTGAAATTCGCTCAATCTTTTGGATACAAAACTTACTTAATCACCTCCGAAGGAGCATTGCAAAGCATCCAGGATTTACCCAATTACTGGAAAGAACAGCACATTGACTCAGACAATATCATCCTACAGCCATAAAAAAAGCCCGAGGATAATCCCCAGGCTTTTTCATTTTATTTTATAAAAATTCTTTCTATTACTGAATTTCGCCAACGCTACTCACCAATAAGGAAATTTTATTATTAATTACTTCAATAAACCCGCCCTTCACCGAGAAAGAAATATCTTTCGCTGTCTCAACGGTTTGCATTTCGCCGGATTTTTTATCAAATAATTGATATCCTCCTTTAGATACTTTCACTTCCACTTCCCCCTCTTTTAGAGAAGATACCAAGGCAGCGTGATTTTCCAATACCTGAAATGATCCCAATGTGCCAGGAACTTTCACAGAAACAATCTCTCCTTCAAAAACGTGTTTATCCGGTGTTAGTACACTTAAATTCATGTCCTAAATTTATATTATTTTAATAATAGCCGATTATCCAACCTCTGCCAACATTTTCTTACCGGCTTCGATTACATCTTCAATCGTTCCTTTTAAGTTAAAGGCTGCTTCAGGATACTCATCAACTTCTCCGTCGAGGATCATATTAAATCCTTTAATAGTATCATTAATATCAACCAATACACCGGGAATACCTGTAAACTGCTCCGCTACGTGGAATGGCTGCGACAAGAAACGCTGCACACGACGTGCTCTGTGTACGACTAATTTATCTTCATCAGATAACTCATCCATACCCAAAATAGCAATAATATCCTGTAATTCATTATATCGCTGCATGATATTTTTAACCGCCTCCGAACAGGCGTAGTGTTTCTCACCAATGATCGCAGGATCCATGATACGTGAAGTAGAATCCAATGGGTCAATTGCAGGATAAATACCTAGAGAAGCAATCTTTCGACTCAATACCGTCGTTGCATCCAAGTGCGCAAATGTTGTCGCTGGAGCCGGGTCAGTCAAGTCATCCGCAGGTACATATACCGCCTGTACAGAAGTAATAGACCCCCGCTTGGTAGAAGTAATACGCTCCTGCATCAATCCCATTTCCGTTGCCAGTGTTGGCTGATACCCCACCGCTGAAGGCATACGTCCCAATAAGGCTGACACCTCCGAACCCGCCTGTGTAAAACGGAATATATTATCTACAAAGAAAAGAATATCTCTTCCTCCGTTTGGATCGTTTAAGTCACCATCCCGGTAATACTCCGCAATTGTCAAACCAGATAAAGCCACACGTGCTCTCGCCCCAGGAGGCTCATTCATCTGCCCAAATACCAAGGTCGCTTTACTATCTAATAATTCTTTCTTATCTACTTTGCTCAAGTCCCATCCACCTGCTTCCATGGAGTGAACGAAATCTTTACCGTATTTGATTACGTCAGACTCTAAGAATTCACGTAAGAGATCATTACCCTCACGCGTACGCTCTCCTACTCCTGCAAATACAGAAAGTCCAGCATAAGCCTTGGCAATATTATTCACCAACTCCATAATCAATACTGTCTTACCTACACCGGCACCACCAAACAATCCAATCTTTCCACCCTTCATATAAGGCTCAATCAAATCGATCACCTTAATTCCGGTAAAAAGCACCTCTTTACTGGTTGATAAATCCTCATATAAAGGTGGTTTTCTGTGAATGGGTGCTCCTCCGATACTCATATCCAATTCGCCAATACCATCAACAGCCTCTCCGACAACGTTCAATAAACGTCCTTTCACCTGATCACCAATAGGCATCATAATAGGCTTTCCAGTATCGGTCACCTCTACCCCTCTTGCCAAGCCATCAGTCGCATCCATGGCTACTGTACGTACGCTATTTTCTCCCAAGTGCTGCTGCACTTCTAAAATCAAATCACTATCGCCCGCTCTTTTAATGATTAAGGCGTTAAAAATTTCTGGTAAAGATGCTCCCTCTGAGGAAAAACTAACATCCACTACCGGTCCGATTACCTGCTTTACATGACCAACATTTGCCATAAGAATTCTCTGTTTTGTAGTAAAATAAGATGGGGCAACTTATGTCGATAAGTCACTCCACTATGTATTTCGTCGCGCAAAAGTATGCTTTTAAGTGCACATTCAAAAGGAAAAAATATTTTATTATTATTTTTTTTCAAAAAAAGATGAAAACAAACCAAATTCAGCCCCTAATTTAATATAAAAACGCCAAATTTCATCCCTTTATTCCTATTGAGTAAAATACTATTGTGGTACAAGGTATAAGGAAAGTTATCTTACAGGCATAAAAACAGGTATATTTCCCCGGTAAGTCAAAGTTAAAGGTGTTGTTTTTTATTC
>CAZNCI010000118.1:0-10585 GCA_964571475.1 uncultured Saprospiraceae bacterium
GTTTCTACGTCTTTAAGGGGCTATCGATGTTAGGTACGCAATCCGTTATATCCAGTAAATTTACACTTTAGCCTTTTAAATCTACAATTTAGTCTTTTAAATTTACACTTTAGTCTTTTAAATTTACACTTTAGCCTTTTAAATTTACACTTTAGCCTTTCAAATTTCTATTTTCAACTTTAGTATTTCGTCCTTAACATATTCCATCAAATCCGGAAAAAACAACTTAAACTCTCGGTCAAAATCAGCCTCCTGTTCTATCAGGCTATCCATAACGCCATCCAGCAATTCAGGTCTGGAAAGCCGCTTCCTCAACCGATTAAACGTATATTCAATCCCTTCCAGTTGACCGTAATTATGCAGCCAGTCTGCCGCCACTAATTTAGACATATAATTCCGCACCCCTTCTGGCATCAAAGCCGCATGATCCTGCAATACGGCATAAGTGCGGATGGAAAAATCAGTCAAAGACTCATCCGTATATTTAGACCAGTTTTTGGCCAAAAAATAATCATAATAAATATCCGTCAATACCGGAGCATATTTGTGGTGTCTCCCGTGCAGCCTTAAGACACCCTTTCTCACTTCGGGGTGATCGTCCGTAAAAGCATCAATATGCCTGTGAATAAAAACGCCGTCCCGAATATCATCGGGTAATTTAATAATATCCTTTTTGGGCATCAAATCCCCTAAGAAATTACCAACAATAATGCCTTCGTCTTTACCCGAAAGAAATAGATGTGCTAAATAGTTCATTTGACAAAGGTAAGAAATCATCACCTATTTTTGAGCCCTCGTCGAAAAATGACAATTCCCCTTTCAGAAAATAACCAAGGAGCTATGCCTAAGCATAGTGACTGCTTCTTCAACGCAGCGTTCCTGTAAAAGAAGTGGCAGGATTGATAGTAATTTAATTTGCCACTTACTTATATCAAATCTTTCAAAAAAATCCCGTACCTTTGCGCCTTCAAATTTTAAAAACAAAAAATAGTCACTTCTTATGGCGCTAAAGTGTGGAATTGTCGGATTACCCAATGTTGGAAAATCAACCTTATTTAATGCTTTGACTTCAGCGAAAGCCCTGGCTGCAAATTATCCATTTGCAACAAAAGAACCCAATGTTGGTATCATCACCGTACCCGATCCCCGAATGGACAAACTTTCCGAATTGGTCAACCCTCAAAGAATCCAACCGACAACTATCGAAATACTAGACATCGCCGGGCTCATAAAAGGGGCAAGTAAAGGAGAGGGATTAGGTAATCAATTCCTAGCCAATATCCGCGAAGTTGACGCCATTATCCATGTCGTTAGATGTTTTGACGATGACAATGTTGTTCACGTAGATGGCAACGTTGACCCCGTTCGCGATAAGAATATCATTGATACGGAGTTGATCTTCAAAGACCTTGAAACCGTAGAAAAAAGATTGGACAAACTCCGTAAAGAAGCTAAAACCGGCACCAAAGAAGCTAAAAAAGCGGTGGAAAATGCAGAATACATTTACAGCCAGCTTGAAGAAGGTATCAATGCACGTGCCATTGAACTCACCGAAGACCAAGAGGAATTGGTCCATTCCATGTTATTATTGACCGCAAAGCCTATTCTTTACGTCTGTAATGTCGATGAAGATTCCGCTACTACCGGCAACAAACACACCGAGGCGCTCAAAACAGCAGTCGCCAATGAAGATGCCGAAGTTATCTTAGTGAGTGCTGAGATTGAATATGAAATTAGTCAATTAGAGTCTAAGGAAGAAAGAATCGAATACTTGGAAACCATGGATCTGCACGAGCCTGGTGTCAATCGCCTCATCAATTCCAGTTATGCCCTTCTCAATCTCATTACCTATTTCACTGCAGGAGTCAAGGAGGTAAGAGCCTGGACAATCACCAAAGGGACTAAAGCACCACAGGCCGCCGGCGTCATCCACACCGACTTTGAAAAAGGTTTTATCCGCGCGGAAGTAATTCACTACGAAGATTACATCCACTATGGATCAGAAGCTGCCGTTAAAGAAGCAGGCAAGATGGGTGTCGAAGGAAAAGAATACGTCGTAATGGACGGAGACGTTATGCACTTCCGTTTCAATGTATAATCCTTTATTTTTATTCTTTAGTGGTGTACTAAATGTAATGCTAATATCATCGCCACGAGACCCGTCCCGCACCCTTGCGGGACGGGTCTCGTGGCAATTTAAAAGAATTTTTTAGTGACTACCTATTTTTTCAATAAATCTTTAAACAATCGGGCAATCTTCTCCACCTTGGGTTTACTTACGTTTTGCACATAAGGATTCTCCGGGTGATGTTCGTAATAATCCTGATGATAAGCCTCTGCGACCCAAAAGGATTTATAAGGACTTACCTCTGTGACAATAGGCCGATCATATTTTCCTGACGCATTCAGTTCTTTAATGTAAGCCTCTACTTCCTGCTTTTGCTCCTCATTCTCATAAAAGACAATGGCTCTGTACTCCGGTCCGATATCCGGTCCCTGCCCATTAGCCTGAGTGGGATCATGTGCTTCAAAAAACAATTCCAACAAGGTATGGTAATCTAATTTGGCAGGATCATAAAACACCACGACTGATTCGGCATGGCCCGTCGTTCCGCTTCCCACTTCGTGATAAGTCGGATAAGCTTGATCGCCTCCTGAATAACCGGACACCACATCAATAATACCGTCTATCTGTTGCAAAGCACCCTCTATACACCAAAAGCATCCGCCAGCAAAAACAGCATAAGGTGATTGCTCATAAGCTTTCCCGACTTTATAATCATTGATATTGGTGATCCCATTCTGGGTAATTGCTGCGGCAGTCTCAGTTGATACTTCCGTCCCGTTATCCTGCTTCTCCGCTGTTGATTTTTGAGATGAGCAGGAAATCATTAAGCTCCCCCATAAAACAATCCATAAATAATTCAATAAACGCATTTCTCTTTTTTTATTCAATATGTAATTTATTTCAGTCTTCAGTTGATGTTATATGCTGCGGTAGTATTCGGTGGATTCCCTGCTCAGCAATGACGCTTTAATTCCTAACGCCTTATCAAATTCAGGAATGAGATATAAATAAAAGTTCCTTAGATTGATAATCAAACCACCTCTCCTCCGCAACTGGATCCGGCACCGGCCGTACAGCCATAACAATGTTGATTAACGATAATATCTCTATTAAGCAGTTTTTGGACATCAAAATTATCAATATGTTCCGCGCCCGGCACATCGACCTTTAATTCTAACATTTGATTAAAATCGCAATCATAAATATAGCCGTCCCAGCTAACAGAAATCATACTTCGACACATAATGCCCGCTATGGTAGAAGGATTATATGCCTCCAATAAAGTCTGCATATAATCTCGATAATTACCAGATTCAATCAAATACTCCAAAAAACGATTGATCGGCAAATTTGTTATGGCAAATAAACTATTAAAAACTATATCAAATTTACGCTTCAACTGGGATTTAAATTGCGGTTCGAGTACTTCCTGTCCTGCCGGCAAAAACGCACCTGCCGGATTATAAACCAAATCCAAAACAAGCCCACTCCCCTCTTTTCCATAGCCCACTTCATTCAACATTTTCAACGCTTCTATCGAATCCTCAAACACTCCGTCTCCACGTTGTTTATCCGTTCTATTCTTGGAGTAATACGGCAATGACGAAACCAAATGCACCTGATTATCTCTAAAAAACGCAGGCAAATCATGGTATTTTTTATTGGCTCGAATAATGGTCAAATTACAACGGTTGATCACCTTTTTTCCCAATTTGCGGCATTCCTGCACAAACCATCGAAAATCTGGGTGCATCTCCGGCGCACCTCCCGTAATATCAACGGTCGTAATCCCGGGAACTTCCCCAATAATACGAAGGCAGGTCTCTAAATCCTTACGCGACATATTCTCTCTGGTCTTATCCGGTCCCGCATCAACATGGCAATGCAAACAGGTCTGATTACACAATTTCCCAATATTCAACTGAAAGACTTCAATCGAATATGGCTTCAAGGGCAATTCATTCAACTTTTCCAACTGGCTAGAAAAGGGCGTAATGCCACTTTCTGCCACCTCACTGCCACTCAACACCCTGAGTTGAAAGAAGCTATTCGCCAAATTCCCACCTCTTACACTAATCGACTTTGTATTTTGTTTTACCCCCATTACATTGTCACTTTTTTTACGTGATTCATCATTTGCACCCCAAAAACCAGAGATGCTCCGCTCCTTATAGCCGCTGCCACGTGTACCGCCTCCATCATTTGCTCCTCATCCGACCCCGTTTTAAGGCATTCCGTTGAGTAGGCATCAATACAATACGGACATTGAACCGTATGAGCGACCGCCAGAGCAATTAATGCCTTTTCTTTTTTGGTTAGGGCCCCTTCCGCGAATACTTCCCCATACCAATCAAAGAATTTTTTACCCATCGACTCTTGAAACTCCGTGATCTTTCCAAATTTTTTCAAATCTTCCGGATCAAAATATTTTTTTTCTGACATTTTTCCAAACTTTAAACCAAGCAATCTCTCGGTCGTTAAAAATTAATAAACAATCTCACCCCAAATGTAGTTCACCTTCAATCATTTTAGCGTCTTGAAGCGGACATTATTTTTAGAATTTATTTGGGCGAGCCACCATTCCCGATGGTCATGCTGTCAGGCTATCCGTTCCTATCTCCTTCGTCGATACCACTTCTATCCTTCTCGCAAAAAACAAGAGTCCCCCACAACACAACAATCAATCAAAGAATTAGTTATACAATAGTTAACGGTGAGCGCTCTTCAGTCCCCCATACACTGAAGCCCACCAAACAAATAAAAAATGACATTACGAATAATTACACTATTATTATTATTCTCAACGATTAGCCAATTGTCGGCTCAATCCCCGTCCAATCTACACCAAAAATTAATTTCTGCCCCCAGCGGTAAAATAGCATTAGACAGCCTGCCCGTACTCCCATTAAGTGTCCAAATTAGCAAAGTCACGGATGAACGACCAATTCCTTCCTCCTTTTATAAAATTAAAGGGCGGTTTATCATTTGGCTACAGCCTGTCAATGAACCGGTAAAAATAACCTATCGAACCATGTCTCCTTTATTATTAAATAAAAGACAGCACCTCGACAGCCTTGACCTCATAGCCAATTCCAAGGATCGCATCATGGGGTATAATCCTTATCAAAAAGAAGAACGACTCATTGATCACCAGGGACTCAATTACCAGGGAAGCTTCTCCAGAGGCATTTCCTTTGGCAATAATCAAAATCTGGTACTCGATTCCAGATTCAATCTACAACTTGGCGGTAAACTCAAAAATGACATCGAAATTGCCGCCGTTATTTCCGATGAAAACCTCCCCATTCAAGCCGAAGGTAATACCCGTCAACTCAAAGAATTTGATAAAATTTTCATCCGTCTAAAAAAGAAAGAAACACAGCTCATTGCGGGTGATTATCAGCTAAAATCAGCCGACAGTTATTTTATGCGCTACTTCAAAAAATTACAGGGAGCTACTTTTAAAACCCAAAATCAACTCAAAGAAAACAATACTCTTTCCTCTAAGGCAAGTCTGGCTATCTCCCGTGGGCAGTTTGCCCGAAACAACCTCCATACGCTGGAAGGCAATCAGGGACCTTACAAATTAAGAGGTAATAACGGCGAGAGATTTATCATCATTTTAGCCGGCACAGAAAAGGTTTGGCTCGACGGTAAACTACTCGTCAGGGGGATAGACGATGACTATACCATTGATTATAATCAGGCAGAGATCACTTTCACTTCCAAAAATTTGATTAAAAGAGAAAGCCGAATCATAATCGAATTTGAATATGCCGCCCAAAAATATCTTCGCTCCATGTATGCCACGGATCAACGTTGGGACTTCAAAAAAGGTCATCTCTATTTTAATTTTTATAGCGAACAAGACAGCAAAAATTCAAGTGGCGACCTAGGCATAGACAATATGGACAAATTAGCCCTCAGTCTGGCAGGGGATGATCCCCAAAAAGCTATTGTCTCTACAATTGATACACTCATAGGAGATGCTGCCACACGCTCTAGTTACCGCTTAGCTAAAATCACTCAAATATGTAATAATCAGCCGTTTGAATCAACGATATTAATTTATTCCAACAATCAGGACAGCACCTTGTTTACCGCCTCTTTTTCCAATGTCGGACAGGGAAATGGCAATTACATTCTCGACAATACAAAGGGGGACAACGAAAAGGTCTATGTCTATATCGCCCCCGATCAGGAAACCTGTCAGCCACAGGGTAATTTTGAGCCGATTGGTCAATTAATTCCGCCTCAACAAAAACAACTCTTCACCTTGGGTAGCCAATACAATATTAATCCCAATACAGCCATTCAGGGAGAAATGGCTCTCAGCAATTTAGACCTCAATCGCTTCTCCCCTTTAGACAATGAAGATAATCAGGGGCTTGCGGGATTTTTAGCACTCAAAAGTGACAAAAAATTGGGCAAAGACAGTAGTGGATGGCACCTTTCATCTGTCCTAAAAACAGAATGGACACAAGCTGCTTTTACCGCGCTAAATTCATATAGGTCACCCGAATTTTCAAGAGACTGGAACCTTGCCAACCAACAAGGGGCATCCACTATCTTTGAAAAAAAACAAGCATTCATTGGCTTTGCGGATTTCACAATTAAAAAAGATGGAGTCGGCCTACTCTCCTATGGAATTAGTAGTTACACCCGAAAAAATGACTATCAGGGGCAAAAACATCAAAGCCGGTTAATCATTGAGAAAAAAGGATGGAATTTAAACGCACAAACCAGTTATTTGACAACAAAAGATCAAACCCTCACCACCTCCTTCCTCCGCCCCAACATACAACTAATAAAAGTATTCGCCCAAAAAAAATGGAGAAGCGGTCTGATTTATTTTAGTGAAAAAAATCAGAAAAAACACCTTACCCTCGACACCCTCCAACGAAATAGTTTTCACTTCAATGAAGTGGGTGGCTTTATCACGACCAATGAGCTCAAAAATAAAAAATTGAGAATTGACATCAAACAGCGTACCGAATTCTTCCCTTCCAACAACGCTTTTGTCCTGGGGCTAACGGCACAGGAGGCCAAAATAGAAGGAAGCCTCTCCTCCCCAAAAGGTTATCAGCTCCAAGGGCGAATGAACTACCGAAACCTCACCATCCAACAAACGACATTAACGGAACAGGAACCGGCGTCAACCTATTTAGGCAGAATCAACTTTCAGGCACGACCTAAAAAATGGAAGGGTTTATTAATCTTCAATGCCACTTATGAAATTGGTTCGGGGCAAGCCCCTAAACAATCTTTCTCCTATGTAGAAGTAGCACCGGGAAGTGGTACCCATATTTGGCAGGATTCGCTCTACAATAACGATGGCATTCTCCAACTCAATGAAATGGCCATTGCCCCCTTTCAAGATCAGGCCAATTACATCCTGGTGCGAAACTTAAGCGATGAATACATCCAGACAAATAACGTATCTATCAACCACAGCCTCGATCTCAACCCCAAAGCGCTATGGTTCAAAGAAAAAAAGGGCATCAAAAAATGGCTCAAAAAGATAGCCAGCAAATCCAGTCTGCAAATCAATCGCAAGACATTAGAAAGTCCCGATATTCAGCCTTGGAATCCCTATCAATTGAGCGTATCAGATACGACCTTAATAACGGGCAGCATTTTATTAAGGAACAACCTGTACTTCAACAGAGGCAATAGTGTTTTTAACCTACAAATTGGACAATCCATCTCCAGCAGGCGGTTTGTACAGACGACGGGATTAGAAACCCGGTCACTAAGCGATTACCATCTATTGGGAAACTGGAATATCACAAACTCATTTAGCCTACAATTAAATTCAAAAACTGGACAAAAACAAAATCAATCCGGCTTCTATCCCGCTAAAGACTATCTACTCAAATTCTGGGAAATACAGCCGCAGTTAAGTTACCTTCCCAATCAAAAATTTAAAGCCAATATCAGTAGCAAAATCAGAAAAGACCTCAATACCCTAATTACAAACGGAGAACAGGCACTCCAAAAAGATCTTTCTCTGGAAATCTCCTACCGAAACACCTCCACCAGTAGTTTTGATTTCCGGCTTTCGTATGTCGATGTTCAGTTCATAGGCAATGTCAATACGCCCGTGGGTTTTGCCATACTCAATGGCTTACAAAAGGGTGCCAATATCTTATGGTCTGTCAATATCAACCGCCAATTAAATAAATCACTGCAAGTCAATATTGGTTATGATGGCAGAAAAACGGGAGCGGCTCGTGTGATCCATACCGGACGAGCACAGGTGCGGGCTTTGTTTTAGGAAATCAAACCTTTTTATCAAGTTTATTTTTAGCCGCTTTTTCCAATAATTCTACAAGTTTGTTTACACCATCGTAACCAAGTCCCGAATCAATAATTGTTAAAAATAACACCGGTTTACTTGAAATGATAAATTCATTTTTCTCGTCATCAATAGGTTTTACTTTTACGTATAGATAGGAACCCCATGAACTGATGCCCACCTTTGTCCTTAGTCTAATTCCCCCCTCTACTTCTTTTTTCGGCAAAGAGGAAAAGTGCGCATCCTTCTCTATTGCAACTTTCATTTCTTCCCTGGTCAAATTAAGTACAATTTGCTTTTTGTGTCGCACACTCAAATTTTCATCAGTAAACACCTTCACCCCTAATTTTTTCAACCCGGAAAGGTGCCATCCTCCCAAAAAAAATGCCATTACCAGTCCGAATAAGAAAGCCTTCAAGGCAAAACCCATGAAAGATGGAGGCTTCCCTCCTAGCCAGTCAATTCCCATCAAAAACAGCCCAAAAGGAATTCCGGTAAACATAAATAATTTCAGATAGAATTTTGTAACAGCTTTCATCTTTTCTAACATTTTGATTATCCAAACAAAAATTAGGGCAAACGCCTCAAATTGAAAAATAGATTTTATGATTGTCCCCCCTTTTTTTATCCCGCCTTTTTTGCCCCGCCTTTTTTGCCCCGCCTTTTTTGCCCCGCCTTTTAAGGCGGGGAATTAGAATTGAAATTTCAATTGATTTTGGCGTGATTTTTGCAAAAAAAATCATGACAAAATCAGTCCATCCTCCCATAATTATTTCATGTTTTACAAGGACTCAATTTTAATGGGTACATTTCATTTTGTCGCTTCTTTTTCATTAAGCGTCTTTGATTTCCCAAAACAAAAATAGTAAAAAAATCCTTTCCGTAATAATATAATAGAAAAAAACTACCTTTGTCAAAAACAACACAGCATGCCGACTTTATTAATCAAAAATATTTCCAGACTCGTTCAGGTAAAGGATACCATCGAAGCGGTCAAAGGGAAAAAACTAAAGGAATTGCCCAGCATAAAAAATGCCTGGTTATTGGTAAAAAACGAACTCATCACCGATTTTGGCAAGATGGAAGACTGCCCCCATCAGGCAGATGAAATCATCGATGCCGCAGGCGGAATGGTGTTCCCAGCCTGGTGTGACTCCCACACTCATCTCGTTTTTGCGAAAAGCAGAGAAAACGAATTTATTGACAGAATCAATGGACTCTCCTACGCTGAAATCGCCCAAAAAGGAGGCGGTATCCTCAACTCTGCCCGGCGACTCAATGAGATGTCTGAAGATGAATTATTCGAATCCGCCCAAAAAAGACTGGATGAAATACGCAGTTATGGCACAGGAGCCGTCGAAATAAAAAGTGGTTACGGACTTAGTGTCAATGGAGAAATCAAAATGTTACGTGTCATCAAGCGACTCAAAGAAAGTAGTGACCTGACCATCAAGGCGACCTTTCTCGGCGCACATGCCCTACCCCTTCAATATAAAAAGAATCGCAACGAATACATTGAATTAATCATCCATGAAATGTTACCACAAATAGCCAAAGAAGGACTAGCAGATTATATTGATGCCTTCTGTGAAAAAGGATTTTTCTCCCCGGAGGAAACCGCCCTACTCATTGAAGAAGGAGCCCAATATGGACTCACCGCCAAGATTCATACCAACCAATTTAACTCCATGGGTGGTATCGAAACAAGTGTCGCAGGTAACGCCCTTTCCGTAGATCATTTGGAAGTATTAAACGACAAAGAGATAGAAGTGCTAAAACACGCCAATACCATGCCGGTATTATTACCCTCCGCTCCATTCTTCCTGGGTGACCACTACCCGCCCGCCCGAAAAATGATCGACAATGGATTACCCGTAGCCCTTGCGACTGATTATAACCCGGGTTCCAGTCCTTCCGGCAATATGTCCTTCGTCGTCGCATTGGCCTGCATTAAAATGAAAATGTTGCCCGAAGAAGCCATTAATGCTGCCACTATTAACGGAGCTATCGCCATGGGGGTACAAGATACGTTAGGCACAATCGAAAGAGGAAAAATCGCTAATTTTTTCATTACAAGCCCCATGCCTTCTATCGCGTATTTGCCTTATGCGTTTGGGAGTCAAGTGGTTGAGCGGGTGTTTATTAGGGGGCGGGAGCATTAATTATTTTTATGTTCAAACTGGTTTCATATACTGCATATTTGCCGCCATCAAATGACC
>CAZNCI010000119.1:0-3515 GCA_964571475.1 uncultured Saprospiraceae bacterium
GAAGTCACCTGATTACAAGGAAGGTGGACATGGAGGAGGAGAGGAAGGTTGTTAAGTAACAATAGGATTATTGGTTGATTTACAGGTTTGACTGAATAGTCTTTTTATTGACGAATATTTATAAGTTTTTTTTTGCCTAAGCAAAGAAAACCTTTACTTTTGTCGGATTATTGGTAGTGGTGTTACAAATATCATTGCCACGAATGCACTAATTTCCTTGGCGAGCCAAGGAAATTAGTGCATTCGTGGCAGTTTAAAAGAAATTTTTTGTGACTTCCTCTTTTGAGGCAGCATTACATTTGATACACTACCTGATTATTTTTTAAAGACAAAAAATTATGCAAAAGCAACTCTCGGACAGGATCAATGACATGGCTGAATCGGCCACACTCAAAATGGCGGCATTAGGTCGTGAACTAAAAGCCCAGGGCAAAGATGTTATCAGTTTAAGTTTGGGTGAACCGGATTTTGATACTCCTGATCACATTAAAGAAGCAGCGAAGGTGGCATTGGATGATGGTTATACGAAATACACACCGGTCCCCGGTCTATTGGAAGTAAGAGAAGCTATTGCCCGAAAATTTAAAAAAGACAACAACCTTGATTATAGTGCTAATCAGATCGTCATATCCAATGGTGCTAAACAATCTATTGCCAACTTGTCCCTTTCTTTATTAAACCCAGGGGATGAAGCTATTATTTTTGCTCCCTATTGGGTTTCTTATTTTGAAATTATTCGTTTATCCGGGGCAAAACCTGTTCTTGTGAGTGCGGATATTGATCAGGATTATAAGGTGACGGCTGCTCAGGTATCGGAAGCAATAACAGATAAAACAAAAATGGTGCTTTTTTCTTCTCCCTGTAACCCTACAGGTTCTGTTTATTCACAATCAGAATTAGAAGCAATCGCCGATGTCATTGCCCAAAATGATAAAATTATTATCGTTTCAGATGAGATTTATGAGTATATCAATTTTGGAGAGAAACATTGTAGTATCGGGACGGTTGAAAGTGTACGAGATAGGGTAGTGACCATTAACGGATTTTCAAAGGGTTATGCTATGACCGGTTGGAGATTAGGCTATATGGGCGGACCGGAATGGGTCGTAAAAGGCTGTATTAAAATGCAGGGACAATTTACTTCAGGCGCTAATTCCTTTGGGCAAAAGGCGTGTATTGAAGCGATAAATGGAGATCAAAGTCCGAGACTGGCGATGAAAGCTGCCTTTGAAAAAAGAAGAGCTTTGGTGTTCAACGGGCTAAAAGAAATTCCGGGGTTTAAGGTGAATATGCCGGCTGGGGCATTTTATATTTTTCCGGACATTAGTTATTATTTTGGTAAGAGTGATGGAAATACGACCATCCACAATTCAGATGATTTTGCGAATTATTTATTGAGTAAAGTTTATGTGGCGGTTGTTTCCGGTAGTGCATTTGGCGCGGATAAGTGTATGCGGATTTCCTATGCTGCATCTGAAGAGGAATTGATTGAAGCTATCTCTAGAATTAAGCAGGCGGTTAGTAAGCTAAAATAGGGGAGTTTTTCTTGTTTTATTTAGGTTGTAAATGCCAAAAAGTATAACACTTTTTGGCATTTTTTTGTAAAAAAAGTGGCTCCACAAAATGAATTGCAGAGCCACGAAAACGCCTTTCGATATTAGAATTTATTTTATCAACTTAGTTTTTTACCACCTTAGTCGAAACGCTTGTTTGACCGGAAGTGATTTTAATGAAATACATTCCATTTCCTAAGTTATTCATTTTTACTGTTTTAATATTCATACCAGCAACACCATTTGCCGTTGTAGTCGTCAATACTCGTCCGTTGATATCCAATATTTGTAAACTATAATCCCCTGCCTGAGGCAGTGTGAATTTAATATTGACATTATTCGTCGTTGGATTCGGATAAGCCGTTACTTTTTGAATGGCTGTATTTACATCAGGAGTAGCTGTTGTCAAAGAGTATTGTGGTGACCCTAAGAACTCATTGCTGGTGATATTTACGGTGGCCGTATAAGTACTCGTACAGCCATCAGGAGATGTCATCGTCAAGGTTACTTCATAAGTGCCATTTTCAGCGTAATTATGGAATGGCATATAATCCGTACTTGTTGATCCATCCCCAAAGTCCCAGGCTGCAGTACCATCAAATGTTGATGATAAATTGAGGAATAGTACGCCCTCTAGTCCTAGACTGTCTTCAAAGAATGGATTTTCATCTGCGAAAATTGGAATGAAAAGAGCGAAACACTCATCTTCGTAATTTACATTCGCTCCTGCAACCACTAACATTGCTGAAGTACTCTCGCAGTTGTCTGTTACAATACTCAGGGTGACTACATATAAGCCATCGGCAGCAAATGTATGGGCTGGATTCTGCTCTTCACTTGTCGTTCCATCACCAAAATCCCATGACCAGCTGATCGGATCACCGAAAGACATATCCTGGAAATTATACGATAAACCATCCACTTGATCGAAGAAGAACATAGCCTGACAGTCGTAATTATCTACAAATCCGCCATTACCTACGCAAATATGTTCTTCATAGCTACTGCTGCATCCGGTACTGGATTCGATGATTAATGTCACATTAAACACTCCTTCCTCTTGATACTGGTGTGTTGGATTTTGTTCATCGCTTGTTTCACCATCGCCAAAGTCCCATGACCAGGCAGTAATCTCCCCTTCTAAAGTCCATGATTGGTCCGTAAAGAGGAATTCAAGTGGTAATGCTGATGGACCAATGGTTGGCTCCATATAGAAACTCGCAAAACAGCGATCACTTGGATTTTCATCACAATAGAAATATTCATAATAACCTTCGCATTGTGCATAACATTCATTGTCAAATGTGAGAATGATACTATCCTCTGTAATGACACATACTGGATTATAATATTCTGGGCAAACACACCCCGTAGTGTCACACTCTACAAACATATCAGGCGTAAAACCTTCGCATTCTGCAATGCAGGCGTTAGGGAATTCAATTGTTCCTCCCCCTGGGAATGGTGCAGCTACACAAACTGGATCCCAAACATCCGGACAATTGCAATCTGGTTGGCAATCGACAATATCATCTGCTGTAAATCCTGCACATTCTGCTTCACAAAGGTTGCCAAATGTCAGACGAATGCTATCTTCTGTCATGACACAAACCGGATCCCAAATATCAGGGCAAATACAAGGATCTACACAATCTACTATGTCATCGATAGTGAAACCTTCACATTCTGCTTCACAAAGGTTGCTGTATGTAATGACAAACCCATCATCTGTTGCAACGCAGACCGGATCCCAGATGTCAGGGCAAATACAAGGGTCTGCACAATCTACTATGTCGTTGATAGTGAAACCTTCGCATTCTGCTTCACATAGGTTGCTAAAAGTAATAAAAACCCCATCATCTGCTACAACACAGACCGGATCCCAAATATCTGGGCAAATACAAGGATCTGCACAATCTACTATGTCTTCTGCTGAGAAACCTGCACATTCTGCTTCACAAA
>CAZNCI010000119.1:3615-10561 GCA_964571475.1 uncultured Saprospiraceae bacterium
GGTCTGCACAATCTACTATGTCTTCTGCTGAGAAACCTGCACATTCTGCTTCACAAAGGTTGCCAAATGTCAGATAAGTGCTATCTTCTGCCATGACACAGACCGGATCCCAAATATCTGGGCAAATACAAGGATCTGCACAATCTACTATGTCTTCCGCTGAGAAACCTGCACATTCTGCAACGCACAAGCTTGGGAATAGGAGTGGTTCTCCCGCTGGGTTTTCCGGGTCTAGGATACAGACCGGCTCCCATATATCAGGACAATCACAGCCCCCGGTGCAGTCTGTTAAGTCAGCTTCAGTGAATCCTGCACATTCCGCTTCACATAGATTACCAAAAGATAGTACAACGCCATCATCACTTATAACACAAACCGGGTCCCAAATATCCGGGCAGATACAGTCATTATTGGTGGAGCATTCGACGATATCGTCAGCGGTAAATCCTTCGCATTCTGCAAAACAAATATTTGGAAACTCTATGGTGTCACTTTCTGGAGTCACGATACAAACAGGCTCCCAAAAGTCAGGGCAATTACACCACGCTCCCTCTCTTACTTCAATAGGATAAGTAGTGGTTGAATTACAGGAGGTAGATGAGATCGTTAATGTCACCTCATAGATGCCCACTTCCTGGTATTGGTGTACTGGATTTTGTTCTTCACTCGTCGCTCCATCTCCAAAAGTCCAAGACCAATTGGTAATGGCATCCAGCGTATAAGAAAGGTCCGTAAATTCTACCGTATAATTATCTGCTTCTATCTGCTGAAAGGTGAATGCCGCAGCACAAAGACTATCAACCGGTGGGTCGATATCGCCGCAAATATGAAAATCGACGGTTGTGAAATCCGCTGCAAGATCAACTGTTTCCGTGAAAATATTATCTGAGCACAAATCGGTAACGCTTACTGTTACGATTCCGGTACTTTCTGTAAAATCACCGGCGAAATATCCTTCTTCATCACTTATGACAACGAAAAAAGAATTGGCATTTGTAAATAATACTTCTACACCTGGAGCGGGTGCGTCCCCGCCGAAATAGACATGACCATCCACCGTCACTGCCTGAGCAGAGAAGCCCAAAAAGAGGAGTATCAGGGTGAAAAGATTTTTAAATTTAATTTTAAGCATAGTTTAAGTTTTTTTAAGTAAAATAAAGCGCGTTTTTACTTATTCGTTAAATAAATTAATTTTGTATCAGTAATTTTTTTGTAATTTGATTTTTTATGGTATTTATTTTGATAAAATAAAGCCCATTGCCGAATTGGTTTAGATGATGAATGGTGAGCTTGTTTTGATGATATTTTTGAGCAAAAACCTTTCTTCCCGAGATGTCATATATCTCGATGGAATTCATGTTAAAGTCGGATGATATGGTCGTTGAATTATTGGTAGGGTTAGGTGCAATGGAAATTGACTTTGGAGATGGGGTAGGAGTCCTTGCTAATAAGGCATCTGGATGATGAAGCATAATGTTTACGTCTTCTGTCTGAATAGGTCTTGTTTCAAAGTTTGCAGCTTTATAGGCTACTTTTGTGATTTTTATGCTTGTCTCTATACTATCTGTTGGTGCTGCCAACCACCCGGCGAGGTCGTCTTCAATGACAAACGACGCTCTTCCTATTTCGCCATTGCCATATATTGCATTATTTCCTAACCTTGTTAATGCTACTTCAATTTTGCCATCTTCAGGCGATTGAATGATTTGAAATAACTCCATATTATTACCTAACCACGAATTGGAGAAGTCAAGCGTGAAATTGTTGATAAAATTAGTATTGTATTCAATGGTAAAAGCCACTCCATTGAAGGACTGTGCAGTACCGTTATCCGGGCCTAAAATAAGCGGAAGTTCTAAATAAGTTCCCTGTGTAACAAAAGGAGGAATTGACCTTGTTTCGAAATTAAAAGGCACGCCATTATTATCGATAAAGAAAATGGGAGGACTGTAGTTGGGTTGTGTCGTTCCATAGTTTTGTAAGGCAACTAAAAAATCAAGATAATTAATGAGACCATCACCATTGGAGTCGGCAAAGGCGAAGTTTAGTCCGGTAGGGAAAATGTCGGACCAAAAAACCTGAATGGCCTGTTCTACTGGTGTGCCTGATGGTGTTAGTCTGGCAGCTCCTGTTTCTCCATAGCCGAAACCAATGTATAAAAAGTCAACATTTTCTACTTTACCGTTATTATCTGCATCACCAGGTAATATCTGCGCCACAGCTTCCTGTCCTTCGATAAGGAAAAGGAGGCAAAGTGAAATGGTTAGAATTTTATTTTTGAATCTGAGCATAAATTTATTATTGCTATTATTCGCACTTGAGCGTATCAGTTATTTGATGGTGTAAAGATAAGTGGGAAGACTTGCTTTAGCAATTACATTTTATTATATTTGTCGGGACAAAAAGTGTTTAATAATTATATAAAAATATTTTAAATAATTAATAATCAATGTTTTATTTTATTGGTTTTTAATGAAAAAATCGTTATTTTTGTCAAAAAAATAAAGCTTGCCTTTATTGTTTTTTCTAAAAAAAGTCGGGATAATGCAAAAAAGTAAATTGTTAGCAGTATTTAAAGTTTTGGATTCAGGACAGCTAAGAGCCCTGTCAGATTTTGTAAAATCGCCATTTTTTAATAAAAAAAAAGAGGTGCTGCTGTTATTTGAGTATTTAAAAAAACAGTCTAAGCTCAAATTTCCTGCGAAGAATTTAAGTAGGGAGGTGATTTTTTTTGAAATTTTCCCGAAAGGTCCGTACAATGAAAAGCGAATGAAGTACGCAATGAGTGATTTATTGCATTTATTGCATCGCTATATTTCCATTACACATTTTGAAGCAGATGGAATAATGCCCTATTATTACCGATTGGACTTTTTTGTTGAAAATAATCTTGAAAATGATTATCGGAAAGATTTAAGGGCAGCGCGACTTTCTGTAGAAGAACTACCTGTTTCCGCTGAACGATATCAACAAATTTATTTACTGGAAAAAATTGAAGAAAAACATTCACATTATGAATTAAAGAGAAACGATAGTTCTTGCCTGCAAAAAGCGATGGATAGTTTTGACACATTTAGTTTTCTGAAAAAATTGCAATATTTGTGTGAAATATTGGATCGGGAAAAGGTTTTGCCAAATATTTTTAATAAATTTATGATAGATGAAATGGAGGCGCTTATTTTGAAAAATAAACACCCGGAAAATCCCTTAATTTCTATCTACCGAGCCTTGTTTTTACTGCTTCGTACCGATGATGAAAAATATTTCAAAATCCTTAATAGTCAACTAAATGCTCTTTTGGATTCCTTATTGGACTCAGAGGCAAAGGCGCTATTTTATTTTGCTATCAATTATTGTATAAGACAGCTAAGGAAAGGGAAAAAGCAGTTTGCTGAGGATTTGATGGACCTCTATGTCGCAGGGGTAGAAGGAAAATACCTATTAACCAAAGGTGAAATTTCACCATGGACTTATAAAAATATGGTACAATTGGGAATTGGATTAAAAAGGTACGACTGGATAGAATTATTCATCAAGGATTATTCCACATTATTACCTGCGGCCGATGTGGAAGGCGCTTTTTATTATAATATGGCCCAATTGCAGTATGCCAAAGGTCATTTTGAAGCGGCATATAAAAATTTAAATTTAAGTGAGTTTCGCAATGTTCATTACAATGTTGGGGCAAAAATTTTACTGCTGCGGATGTTTTATGAAGAAGGAGAAGAGGATGCTTTATTTTCATTATTGTCTTCTTTTGAGATTTATTTAAAACGCAGTAAGCTTTTGACCGGTGAATTCAAAAATCAATATCTGCATTTTGTAAAGACCTTATATCAAATCGCTAAATATGGAAAAAATAAGCGAGAGGAAATTCAAAAAAAGTTAGAAAAATTAAAAGTTGTCGCTGAACGCCGCTGGCTTCAAAAAATGATTGATCAACTATAAATTTTTTGTTTCATTTATCTTCTAAAAAAACTATCTTTTGAATGTAAATTTTATGTTAAAAAAAAAATATTTTTTTTTTCTCCTTTAATGGATAGACTTCCAATAAGTTATGCTTTTAAAAAAGAAAAATATTCCATTGATTTGAAAGTTGTATTTTTTTTTTCGGATAAAAATCCCCACCTTTGCACTCCACCTTACGGAAAAAGAATTATTTCTTTTAATTATATTTACCTCAAGGAATTGCTGTTACAAGGACTGTCTTGAATTGTCCTAACTTACTGATACACTTATATTTATACTTTTTTTTGACCTGTCTTTTATAAGACTTATTAATTTTTGTTGTATGGTTCTAGATCATAGTACAGTATGGGATAAGTGTCTGAATACGATTCGTAAAAACGTAAACTCCAGAAGTTTTAAAACGTGGTTCGAACCGATAAAGGCAATCAAGTTGAGTGAGAACTCATTGACCATACAGGTTCCTAATAAATTCTTTTATGAGTGGTTAGAATCTAACTATGTATCCTTATTGAAAACGAGTATCACCAATGAACTGGGAAAGGCAGCCAAACTTGAATATCACATTCTTGGTACTTCCTCTACCGGAAATAGTAAACCATTAAATATTCGCAATACTACATCTTATAGTACGAGCGGTGTAAATGTAGGCAAGCGTTTTACGCCGGGTATGATAAGTGGGGACAAAATTAAGAACCCTTTTGTTATTCCGGGAATTAAAAAAGTGAAGGTCGAATCGCGGTTGAATCCTACTTATACTTTTGATTCATTTATCGAAGGAGATTGTAATCGGCTTGCAAGAAACGCCGGGTTGGCAATCGCCAAAAATCCTGGAACGACTTCTTTTAATCCATTAGTTGTTTATGGGGATGTTGGCTTGGGTAAAACCCATTTGGCACAATCAATCGGCAATGCCATCTTAGCAGAAAATCCCGAGATGAATGTGTTGTATGTCTCTTCTGAAAAATTTACGAATCAGATTATTAACGCCATTAAAAATAATGCCGTTAGTGACTTGGTCACTTATTACCAATTGATGGATGTGTTGATCGTGGATGATATTCAATTTTTGAAAGGAAGAGAAAAGACCCAAGAGATATTTTTCAATGTATTTAATCAGTTGCACCAAAATCGCAAACAGATTATTTTGACTTCGGATAGAGCTCCTAAAGATTTGGAGGGAATTAAAGAAAGGTTGACTTCCCGGTTTAAGTGGGGGCTTTCGACTGATCTATCCGTACCTGATTTTGAGACGAGAATAGCTATTTTTGAATCCAAAATGAATAGGGAAGGGATTGAATTGCCACCCAATGTCATCGAATTTATTTGTTATAATATAAACAATAATATACGCGAGCTGGAAGGAGCACTGAACAGTATTATTGCACAGTCTTCTTTGAGTCAGCGTGAAGTTGATTTGGAATTGGCAAAAGAAATCGTTCGTACTTTTGTCAAGCAAATGAATAAAGAAATTACAATCGACTATATTCTTGATTTAGTTTCTGAGCATTTTGAGGTTTCTGTTGATACATTGCAAAGTAAAACGCGTAAACGTCATGTTGTCATCGCCCGGCAAATGTCCATGTATTTAATTCAAAAGTTAACCGATCAGACACTCAAGACGATTGGCGAGACGCTTGGCGGCAGAGACCACAGTACTGTTATTCACGCCGTTAAAACAATTAGAGATTTGATTGAAACAGATCTTTTAATCAAGGAGGCTCAGGAAGAATTAGAAAAAAAGATACGTTTGAGCCTCAACGATTGATCTTTATGAGTTTACAAGAAGAGAACTTTACTTTTCGTAAAAAATATAGTCCTGCTCATTTAGGCAGGCTGGCGGCTGTTGGTTATCTGGCTGTTAGTTTGCTCAGTATTGCATTTGACTGGCTTAAAGGCGGGATTAGTCCGGTTTTTTATTGGTTAATTGGTGCTTCATTTTTGTTTGTATTCATTCTTTTTGTTTGCCTGCTTTATATTGGTGTAAAGGATAATTTAAGATACTGGAAAGAGGCTGTAATAGTCTTTTCGGGGCTTTTTGTTGGTACAATTGTCGGGAGTAGGCTATTTTCAGGCATACCAATAGATGAAGCCGAAACGTTTAGATGGATATATATTGTTTTAATCGTTTCTTTTTTTATTCTTATTGGAATTATGTCCGTTGTTAAATACCTCATCAATATGGCAGAAATGGATGATAATTCTCAACCAAAAAAATAAGTCATGTTGAGATTTTTTAGTTTATCAATTACGTTATTTCTTTTTTTCTTTTCTTCCTGTGGAAATAATAAATCTATCTCTGGGACTAGCTCAAATCAGGCTATAAAAAAGGAGCCAATGGGGGCTTCAACAGCTGATACTATTTATGCTTTGAATGGCACGGTTTTGGCTCCCATAGTTAAAGCGGATGAGGAGTGGAAGTCAGAATTAGAGCCGCAAGCATACGAAATACTTAGACATCAAGCGACAGAACGCGCATTTACCGGAACGTATTGGGACAACAAAAAGGAGGGCATTTATTATTGTAATGGATGCGGTGCCCCATTGTTTGATTCGAAGACTAAATTCAAGTCTGGTACGGGGTGGCCTAGTTATTATCAACCCATTTTCGAGGGCAATGTGACTTTGATTGAAGATGGTTCTCTTGGAATGACCAGGGTAGAGGTGGTTTGTGCCCGATGTAAGGGACATTTAGGGCATGTTTTTCCTGATGGGCCAGCGCCAACCGGTTTGCGTTATTGTATCAACTCCGCATCACTCAACTTTAAGGAGCAGGCAAAAAATTAGGTAAGTTTAATCTGGTTTCAGACACGACATATTTGCCGCCATCAAATGACTTGCTACCATTCCTCCGAAACAAAAAAGCACCATCGGTGCGGCATTATGACAACTCCTCCCTTCATTCGCAGTGCGTCTTACCGTTTCTCAGGCAATAAGTTGCCAAATCAAACCTCAAAAGTGTCATTCGTTATTTTTATAT
>CAZNCI010000120.1:0-10303 GCA_964571475.1 uncultured Saprospiraceae bacterium
ACTTATAGGAAAAGCTGCAAAACTTTTTAACATTGATTTTACGTATCTATAAAATGAGTACCAAAACATCCCCACAAAGGTAATCAAAATCCGGGACATTACCTTCAAAAGTGGCATATTTTTTTAATTGATTCCGGGTCATGGGAATCATTAATAATTTATCGCTGGTCAAATCAGCTTTTTTGAATATTTCCTTTAATTGATTTTTGAATGTTGGCAGAAGGCTATCTTTCACCATGCCCAAAAAGACTGAAAACTGGATGCGTTCTAATCCGTACTCCAATAATTTTTTTGCTATTTTCAGCCGAATTTTATCTGATTTTATATCATAACTGATTAAATAAATCATAATGTTTCCGTTTTATTCCACTCCAATAACATTTTGGCAAATTCACCTACAAAGCGATAAATGTGATTTTTTCTACTCAATTGTTTATTCCGGAACCGAATGGATTGGTTGATATATTCATAAAATAATGGTATGACGATAGATTTTGCTGCTTTTCCGATACGGACCCCTTCTTCATTGAAGTCAAATTGTGTAGGTAATAATTTTTGATCAAAAATAAAGTCTAATAAAAGTGCATCTATCCATGGTCGGAATGGTTCGATTAAATCAAAAACCAAGGTCGGACGTTTATAATCATCTGTATGAAAAAAGCCAAGATAGGGATCAAGACCAGCTGCCATTACGGCTCCATCAACCACACCATACATCATTCCATATAAATAATTGAGTGTGGCATTGAAGGGGTCTTTTGCAGGTCGGCGGCTTCGTTTTTCGAATTGCCATTCGGGTGGTAATATGGAGGAAATTGTTTGCCAGTAAATACGGGCAGCGCTGCCTTCTTTTCCCAATAATGTACTTCGAATACCGGGTATAGTAGCAGGTAGTACTTCGGTTGTTGAGGTTCTGATATCCTCAATTTTATTGATTGCAGTTCGAATATCTTCAAGCCTGCCTGGATTTATTTTTTTAAGATTTGTGAGTAACCTTATTTTGTTTCCATATTTCCAGTCAAATAGATCAACCACCCATTTACCTGCATCAATGGACTCGGCAAACAACACCTGTTGTCGTCTCAAACTGGCTATATTACCAAAATTGGGACTACTAAGTTTGGCTACCGTTTTTCCATAACGTCCAGAAAAGTAAATGGGGATGCCATGTTTTACCGCTAAGCGAATAGCAGATGTACTCACTAAGCAGTCGGCTGTGACCGAAATAGAAGAAATCCGGTGAGGACTGATTTGCCTTTGAAATTTCTTACCAATAATCCAAAAACATTTGTTTCTGATTTTTATGGCAAGTCCGTTGGTGTCTAGTATTAATTGCATGATTTGAGATTTAGAGATTGGGAGATTTTAGAGATTTGAGATTGGGAGATTTGAGATTGGGAGATTTGAGATTGAGAGATTGGGAGATTGGGAGATTGGGAGATTTGAGATTGGGAGATTGGGAGATTTGAGATTGGGAGATTTTTTGGGGACGTTTGACGAGAGAATCTCCAATCTCCAGTCTCCAATCTCCAGTCTCCACCCCAATCTCCAGTCTCCAATCTCCACCCCAACCTCCAATCTCCACCCCAACCTCCAATCTCCAATCTCCACCTCTAATCTCCAACCTCCAACCTCCAATCTCCACTTCATTCTTTTCCTTTTTTAATTTGGTCATTTAAATTTTTGATATAAGCATTGAGTTTTCTTAATAGTACCAAATAAAGCTGATAGAAGTTTTTATAATTTTCTTCGGGAATCAAGCCCCTGTTTTTGGCTTTTATCATCCATGTTTTAGTTTCCATTAAAGAACCTCGGCTATAATAACAGAATCGGCGGCGTTCTTTGAAAAAAAAGCGACCGTAACCTTCCGCAAAATTGGCGGCAACGGAATCGGCACTTCTGACCACCTGCTTGCCGATAGTATCCTTACCAAATGTATCCCAGCTCATCACCCGATCATAAATTTTATCGCCCATTTGCATGGAGAGCTGATAAATATCCATCTGTTCCAATAATATCATATCCTTTTAATTTTATAAACAAAAAAAATTCTCCAATCTCAATCTCCAATCTCCAATCTCAATCTCACTCACAAATCTCCAATCTCCACCTCAAAAATACCCAAAATCCAGCCAGGTTACCGTACCGAATTCATCAGGAGGGTTTAGTGCATCTTCGAGTAGATTGTCCAATTCATGACTGACCTTATCATCATCGCCATGGACGTATTGTACAAAGGCAATTTTTCCTTCGACCTGTTGGCGGAATTTATCAATCCAACGTTCGTGCTTTCCCATGCGGTTAGCTACTTCGATTACATGACGGAGTTTTTCTAATTCTTTTTTCAAGGAGTCTAAAAAATCAAGTGGAATTTGAACATCTTCCTTTCCCAGTTCGATACCAGTAATCTCCTTGGTGTCCGTTGGTCCCAATAATTTAAACTTTTGCTCATTGAAGGCAAAGCCGGCATCTTCAACGGTCTCCTGAATTTTTGAAATATCTGCATCTGAAAATGAATTTTGACTGGAGAAGCATAAATCATCGGCGTAACGGGTGTATTTCCAGCCTGCCCAATGTGCGAGTTGAAGTAGTTGCTTATCCATTTCAATTGTCGCAAAATTAGATAATACTGGAGAGGTAGGCGCTCCCATTGGTAAACGTCCCTGATGGGTAGTAAGATTGGCAAGTAAATCAGCCAAATCCGTATTGAATTCAAAAGGAGGATTGGTAAAAATGCGAAAGACGCTTTCGGTTTTCACCTGATGAAAAAAATCCTTCAAATCAGCATTGTACATCCACTTAGCGCCTAAGTGTTGTCTGGCATTGGTAACAATATTTCGAGGAGAAGTATCCTTTTTTGTTGTTAAAACAAAACCATAAGCAGCATCGGTTTTTTGTAAGAAATAACAGGCACTTAGGAAAAAACCAAGTTCATTCTGTACCCCTTGTAGCTTATCATCGGGGTCTTCAATCCACCTTTTTGAGCCATTTTTTTTAGGTACAGAAAAAATATGGTACTTGGGGTTTATGGCCAAAAATTGTAGTTTATACGATTCTACTTTTAAGATTTTTGACAAATCAGCTATAGTCCTAAGTGCACAAAAACGAGATTTTGTTCTTCGGATAAAATGAATTTTAGGTTTATTAGCCATCCGCATAATTTTTATCTCCAAATGGTTAAGCTTTCCACAAGGTCATTCATTTGGAGGTTTTCAAGACCTCAAAGAACTTGTGGGGGGACTAAAACACTTCTTTTTTTACTGGCATGCTAAGACCGTAACCGAAGGCAACTGCTCTTCCCAGGGCGATACCGGGAGGTAATACAACATTAGCTCTGAATAAGACATTGAATGCGATTCTGTCCATATCATGCATACGTACTTTTCTCATGGAAGTGAGATTAAATAAGTGTGCATTAACACGGGAAGGCACCTGCCAATCTATACCTCTGGCAAAGGTCATAAGGTGTGCTATTAATGCGGATTCAAGTATCTCTACTTTTTTGGTTAAGCGGTCTGCTGCGCGCCATTTAGGGTAATAATCCTCATTGAGCGCCAGCCAGTCCATGAGGCGATAGGTGTGTAATTTATCGCTCATTTTTATTTCAAATTGATCTTCCTGCAGGCCTTTTATCATGAGATTGTGCTCCCTTTTATTCATCCAAAAACGCTCTTTATTATTCAAGAGCCATTGTCGGATGACTTCCACCCCTTCTCCCATTGCAAAGATGCAGGCTTTTCCTTTCTCACTTCTGTATTGCACCAGTGGATAACGATGGAGGTTACTTTTCCTGCCGCTCAAAATCGCCTTAGCAAGCGTGAGGGTATCTCCACCATCAAAGATGCTCCCATTGGAAGAAGACAGGCGTTTTTGTTCCACTTTATTGTTATGATTGTGCAATAGGTCGTGTTCTAAACCAGCAGCCTCGATGACAGCCCCACGCCATTGGGGTATTTGATGGGGGTGGAGGGGGAGATTGAATGTTACCTGAAGGGTGTTGATGAATTTTTGCATGGTTGATGTTGTTTTATTGTTTTGGTGGATAAAAATCATGTAATTATACAAGTAGAATCCGCTAAAATAAGGAACTTGTTCCACTTGAAAAACAATTCAATTCTGTGAGTAATTTAATGCCACTTGGGCTCACCAACTGATTGAATTTTTCCTTTTTGCAAACTGACAATTTTAATAGACAACCTTTTTTCAACTTCAGCTCCAGAAGGGAATCTGAAAAAGACAATTGGTTCTTTTCCTTTTCCTTCTATTAATAATTTTAGACAAATATGATTATTTGGAGTTTTTTCTTTTTTGATGACAATAGCCTCCACCCGAACCCCTTCTTTTAATCTACCCGTGAAATATTTTTGCTGTGCATCTTCATGATCTTTCGAAGTAGGCATTCGCAAACAACCATCTTTTTCAAACTGCCCGTAACCCACATTTGTTTTAGCTCCGATACCAAAGTCAACTAAGATTTGTCTGAATAATTCATTTTTAAGAACAGCTTTTATAGCTATATCACTCAGCTGAAAATAAAATCGAAATTTCACCTGCGGCAACACTTTTAAAAATTGTATGGGATTGGGATTTTTGAGTGGGTTGTCTTTATGAGGTGTAATATAATCAGTAGCCAGCAGCTTACTTGCTTCATTAGCTGAATGCACTGGACAGGCATCAAAGAAAATATCTTCTCCTGCCTTGTCTTTATCACCAAAAATGGTTTTGCTCCAATCGGAAATGATGCCTGTGTCCACTTTTAGCATTTCGAAAGCAGCTTTATTTTCATTTTTTAAAAGTATTCGCTCTTCTGTTTTTATTTCCTCGATAATTTCCTCAATATAAGCTCCGTCAGCCTTTTCGAAAGCACTTTTTAATACTCCTTTTACCGAAGAACCGGGGATAAGCGGTAAACCGGTGGTATGGTCGAAGTAAAATCCGAGTTTTAAACCTTCTTCACCATGTACTTCATGGGAATACCCACTGCCCACTAGTAAACCGGGGTAAGAGGTTATCAGGTCGAAAGTGCAATTCCCCAAGCTTTTTGGAATTATATATCGGTTTAAAAAGACCTCATTCTTTAGTATTTGGCTATGCTTGTCTAGGTCCTTAAATATCACTTTTTCATTTTCTTTTTTTATTCCTTTTTCTTTGTCTTCTTTTTTTTGTGGGTGATATTTATAAGTTCTAAAAAAAAGTTTAGAAAAAAGGTAGCCAATATTTCCTGTATATTCATTCATTGTCTGGAAATTTATTTTTTGGTTAATTCATAGGTACGAATAGCAAGTTTTATTGCGGTGGTAATGTCAATTATCCAATTTTTGGTTTTACTATTGTCATTATCACAAACATAATTTAATAGGCTTTTTTCTATTTTCATAAGTTTTGTAATAGCTATTAATAGCTTTTTTTTATCCTGATCACTTTTAGAGCTTTCGTTGGAATAAAAAGCTACGGCAGGAACTAAACCTGACTGAATGACGGATGCGCCAAAGGAGGAAATATACCCATTGTATTCGCTGGGAATTTGTCCTTTATCATTTGTTAAAATGGCAACGACATCAATTGCTTCAGGTACTAATGTTTCAATTCTTTTTTTCATTGTCTCAGATTTTTGAAATTTTAGTAAAACCATACCCTACTGAAGCATTGGCACCGATGTGAACAATATCTTCAAAACCAGCTTCAAAATCAGTCAAATGTTGCTTGCTTTCGGGTAAAATAACTGCTGCCCAAAAGACGGATTCACGGGGTACGACCTGTTCATACCAAAGGTTTTTATTTTCTCCCAATTTATTACGGGCAATGACAGGCAAATTTGTATTGCCACATATTTGCGTAAAGTCCTCATCGCTGAAAATGACCAAATTATCAGATATATTTAGTGCATTTTTGGTTTCGGGTGAAAATGGAACATTTTTTTGTTCGAAGTCTTCAAAGTCTTCAATTTGCAAATCATCTTTATTTACAAAAACAATAGGTTTGCCTGTTGCTGGATTTAATGATTTTAATTCATTCAGAAAAGCAGGAGTTTTTTTCTTGCCCAATTCTTTCATAAATGTGGTAATGCCTTTGATTGCTTCTGGAGCAGTAGCCATGAAGAATGCTTTTTTATTGGAACGAACAGGCATTGCCAGTAGGTGAGCACTTAAAAAGCGGTATTTTCCCGCTTGTTCGTTTTTTCCGAAGATATACTCCAGTTTGTTATCATTATTACCCCATTTAGTCTCAAAAAATTCTCTCAGAGCACCTTTTAAGGAGGAACCGTGAATAGTAGGTAAGTCGGAAACCACGTCCCGCTGCACCAGATTGTCAATTACCCCATAATTGGTATCTCCACTGCCTACGTGCATATTGGTGAGGGCTTTTATTTTATAAAATACTGATTCCATAGTATTAGTTTTTTTGAATTTCGATATAATGATTATAACCTATTTTGTAAAAATTGTGTTGATTCTTCAATGCGACTTTCATTTGATCCATTTTTTTATTGTCATCAAAATAAAAGACCGAACCTCGTTTGAATAAATTAAATCTGTCGCTTCGTCGTACACCATTGCTCTTTTTTCCTGTTTCAAACTCAAAATTGTCATAATTTGCTTTTTTATCTGTTACGGATTCCAAGAACCTAAAAGCTTTTGTTTGGGAGATAGAAAACCGATGAAGCATATTCACCTCGTCCGGGATATAAGCATCTGAAAGCAGTACTAGTTTGGGGGCATTATACATTTTTAATTCCACCAAATCTTCCAAATTTCCTGCTATCTTTTTAAAACCGATTTTGAAAAGACTTTTTTCTGCTCCCATCGGCACCAAACCGGAATGCCCGTCTTCAATATAGCCATCATCCATCTCAATAATACAGGCAAAAGCAGCATTTTTCATTTTATAAACCACCTGTTTATAAAATGCGGACTCATCAGTTTGTCCATCTCTCCCTTTGGTAATGCCTGTTCTTTCTTCAGGTATAAAAATACCTTTTGCTTTACCATTCCCTTCATACAAAATATAATCGGCAGGATCACTAATATTGACCAAAAAATTGCTTAATCCCATTTTTTCATCATAGTCTTTAAAATAAAACAACTGGTCTTTATTATTCGGAAAATTGCTTTTTACATTCACTTTTTCATAGCGGATATTCTGGATTTTTCCTTCCTTTAAAAGCACATCGAGTGGTTGAGGGATGTACTTCTTTTCTTCTTTTGCTATAAAAACGGGTGAAATACTTTGGATCGCCCCAAAAGTCAGGTTCTTTCCAGATGGCTTAAAACTCTCTTCACCTACTAATAGGGTAGCAGCGTGGGTTGTTTGAATGGGAATCTGCTCATTTTTCAATAATAAATAATACCGCAGCATACCCAAAATGGTGGTTTGTTGTGGGAAATAGGCCGATTTTTGATAATAATCAGCTTCAATTTTTTTATCCCGCTTCCTATATTTATTCTCCTGACCGAAGAAGAAAGTGTCCAGCGGTTTGAGTGTCATAAGGTATCTAGTCATGGTGTTTTCGGTTTAAAAATTTTACAAATCTAAGTGCAGGGTAAACTTTGTTTAAGGCAGTATCTATATCATTGGTTTGGGTGTAAGCCACCTGGAGTAGTTTCCGAACCTTTTTAACAAAGGCTTTTGCTTCGGCTGTTTTATGAATATCTTCGTTATAGGTATTTTTGAAAAAAGCTTTCAGTCGGTTTTTTCTTTCTGTTTTTTCTTTTTCCTCAAGTATCTTTTCCAGAGATGTTTTTTGTCGTTCTAAATTATACAGTAAAGAGCTAATCAAATTCAGATTTTCAACTTTTAGTATGCCAGTAAATTTTTCAAAAAAGGCAGCATTTTTATCCAAAACATCATCAAATGCCTGCCCACTGTGTTTTTGCAGACGGTAGGCAATGGCGTTTTTAGATCCGTTTTTAGCTTTTTTAAAAAGCAGTTCATCAGCACTATTTAATGCTTCGTGCATTGGAAATTTATAATAGGTGACAGAAAGTCCGTAAGACATGGAAGGTTGATGCTCCATTTTTTTAATTAGACTGGAGAGTTCGGCAGCTTCGATGACTTTTTCTTTAAAATTGGCATCAATATCCTGTAATAAACCGATAATATTGCTATCGGGAGTTACGACTGGCGCAAAAAACAATAAATCATCTCCACCTGCGTAAATGGGTTCACCACCATAGTTTAGAATAGTCTTGGTCGCTTCTAGAGAAAAAGAAGCTAGCACTCTCTGAAAAGCACCAATTTTTTTCTTGTCATTTTTGTATATACTTTTGATGATTTTGCCTACATTATCACCATCAGCTTTTACGATGGCGATGTATTTGTGAGCGGTTTTGAATTTGTCTTTATAGTCAGGGCTTAGTTTTAGACCTTTGAGCAATTTGTCATCATCATCCCATTTTTTGGGAGAATTTCCTTTTTGGGCTTCATTTATTAATGCGGCTTTACCTGCTTCCCTTAGGGATTTAATTTCACTTTCTGTCAAATCCTTCCCGTCATTGATTTTGCGAATACCAATTTCCAATATGGACGGATAGGCACGATTTTTATCAAATACAGTTTTAAATAAATTTGAATTGAGAATTTTTTCAAAAAACCGGGTGAGCAATAAATCGTCTTTGGCAATCAGCTTATTTTGTAATTCGCAATTGTCTAAATACTTTTTTGCCGTTTTTAAAATATTACCCGTTGTGTTATCCTCTGCTTCAAATTGGATAATATCTGTTCGGAGGTATTTTTTTAGATAATCAAGACTGTTTGAAAGTTTCAGCGTTGTATTAAAATCCTGCGCAAGATTATTGACGGCAAAATTTACTGCTGACTGAAGCTCATCAAATAGCCCTGTTGCTGATTTTAATATCAATTGGTCGGAGTAAAATCCGGCTCTGTTAAGTTTTTTATCATATCCGGATAGTTCTCTTACTTTTGGATAGGGTAAAA
Organism: uncultured Saprospiraceae bacterium; assembly: GCA_964571475.1. Lineage (GTDB taxonomy): Bacteria > Bacteroidota > Bacteroidia > Chitinophagales > Saprospiraceae > JALVDO01. The sequence continues at coordinate 8,935 of CAZNCI010000120.1, forward strand.
TAAATTGTGCCTTTTCTATACCATTCTGTAAAAGCTGTCGGATTATGTCTTCCATGAGATTGGAAAACAGAAAACTAGCCGCCCATATTTCGCGGGTTTTATGGGCTTGTGCCAGTGATTGCCCAAGAGGACCAATGGTTAGTGCGGTGTATTTCATATCTCCTGGTTTTTTATTATTTCATTAAAAATGGGGCGAATAGTCTCCGTATAAATTCTGTTTTTAACAAAGTTTTTTCCGTTCTTATCATAGTTTTCAACATGTGCATCCAAATCCAAATCATTAAAAATAAAATTAAAAAAATCATTCCATTTAAACATCTGAGCAGGTTTCAATACTAATTTTCCTTTTTTATCTTTTTTTACAGTCAATTCAGCATTTAAAAAAGCTTTAGGGATAGGATTTGCCTTGAAGTAAATGCGAAATTTATTTTTATCAACTCTAACAGGCTTAAAAAAGAGAGGAGATTTATAACGTTCAATTGTCTTTGAGCTTTTAGTAATAGTTGCACCTTTGTCCTCCCAGGTTTCTTCCGTAGATAACCCAAAGTGATCTTTAATCGTAGAAGTGTATTTTGTGCTAAAGGGTGGAATAAAATACATTTCTTTGATGGTCTTTTTGTCCCACTGGTCTTCAGGAGCTTTTAAGCATTCTCTTGCAAAAACAGCAGCAAGCGATTTAAAGTAAAAAGATCTATGAGGGAAATTGATTCCACTTCGCAGTGTCCTGTAAAACATTTCAACGCTATTGAAAAGAGAAAAAAACATATCAAGATCATCTTTACCCGAAACTATCAAGTGAAATTTGTAAGGTAATTTAAAAAGTTTATTATTCCCCTTGTCATCAATAACAGTGAATGAACCAAAACCTTTTGATTGCCGATTACCAAAGTTATTAATCATGAAAAAATAATCCTTATATGTATCAATTAAATTAAGTAAATCTGTATGAAATGAAAGAATAGAAACATATACAATATCATGGAGGGTGAAATTTTTTAGTTCATTTTCATTTTCTTTCCCTCCCATATTTGCTAACAAAAAGGGGAAATTCTCTGTTTCCTTTTTGCTTCCTTTGGTATGTACCGCTAGTGAAAGCTTTTTCTCCTGATTCGGAATAAATGTCATTTTGTAATCAAATGCCATATGTTCCAATGCAGTTTTTTTTTCTTTTTCGGAGGAATAAGATCTTTTTAATTTTTGCCCTCTATCAATTAAAAAATTTCTCCAATATGTTTTGTCCGAAAATATTTTTTCGTGAAATTTTATTCTTGCCTCAGTGCCTTTTAACTTAGTTAGGCGTTCAAAAATATGTTGATCCAACTTAGGCTTCACTTCCGTCGCCCGGAGCGTCGCCCCGTGTTGGTCATGC
>CAZNCI010000121.1:0-10301 GCA_964571475.1 uncultured Saprospiraceae bacterium
ACTAGGATGCTACTTATTTCGGCCTTGTTTTGGATCGTATCTTTACTAATCTATCGTTTGATTTTAAAGAAATATACCTTTCATGAGCTGAATCGGCTTTATTTATTAACCACATTAATTGCCGGCGTTTTATTGCCCTTCCTGCCAATGACTCAATCCCATGATGGTCCACTGGTGGCGTTTATGAGTCCGGTGACGGTGGGTTTGAGTGGCGTGACATCTGAAGTGATAGCTCCTGTGATCGAACAAGGTGTCAATTATGGCTTTTGGTTGTGGATAATATATGGCGTGATGGTCGTGTTTTTGTTTTTTAGATTCATCAAAGAAATAAGACAAATTCGCCGAAAGGCAAAAAGAGGTGAGACCGTGTGGCATGAGGGCGTCCGGGTTGTTTATTCTGCCGGGATACAGCAGCCTTTTTCCTTTTGGAAATGGATATTTATGGGTAATATAGAACCGATCGACCCCATTGTTTTTGCACACGAATACGCCCATATCAAAGGTCGGCATACTGTGGATAAAATACTAGTTCAATTACTGGAAGCCATTTATTGGATTGTTCCAATATTTGGCTTTTATAGAAGATATATCAATGAGGTACAGGAATACATCGCCGATGATTATGTATTGCAGGCGACCTCCAGAAAAAAATATAGCTATTTTTTATTAGGGCAAACCAATATCGCGATTACTCCGGTTTTGTCCAATAATTTTCATTCATTAATCAAAAATAGAATTACAATGATTTTAAAAGAAAAATCCAGGAAGTATAAGAAGTTGTGGTATTTGCCGGCTTTGTTATTAATCGTAGCTTTCGCATCTATCATATTAGTTTCCTGTAATACGGAAGACGAGAATTTGCCGGAGTCGCCTGAGGTGGCGCAGGACCAGTTAAATAGCGAAGTAATAGACGCTCCTTCCACGGTGGAAATGATTGATACAATCGTCACCTTTGATCCCAATACCTCGAAAGAGACGCTCGATATTGTCAAAAGCGAGCTTGAAGTATTTAAGGTCGTGGACGAGATGCCTTTGTTCACAACTGCGGGGTGTGATGGCTCATTGGCAGAAAAGAAAGCGTGTTCTGACAAAAAAATGCTTGAGTTTATTTATAAAAACATTCAGTACCCGGAGCAGGCAAGAGAAAAAGGGCTCGAAGGGATGGTTGTTATGAAGTTTATTGTAAATAAAGATGGTAATCTGATCCATCCGGGAATTATCAAAAGTTTAGGAGATGTTATGGACAAGGAAGTTTTGCGAGTCTTCTCAAAAATGCAGGAACACCGTTGGATTCCCGGTAAACAAAGAGGCAAAAAAGTGGCGGTAGAGTTTTTTCTTCCCATTAAATTTAAGCTTGGGTAGTGCCTTAAGAAATTAAATATTTTTTTTCAATAATTAAATAAAATGACCATGACTTTAAGTGATCTTTTATGGAAGCGTAATGGCTTCCAGCTTCCTATTGCTTTATTCTTAGCAATAATGTTTTTGGCTTCGGCGGAAAGCCATGCACAGTCCACAACAAAGGAAAAGCCCCATGAATTTAAAATAGTTGAAGTGACCGATACCATCGTTACTTTTGATCCGGAAACGCTCGAAGAAACGGTAGAAATTGTCAAATCAGAAATGCGCATATACAAAGAACTGGACGTAATGCCCGTCTATTCGCTCGAAGGCTGTGAGGATGTCGAGGATGAGGAGGCACGAGAATTATGTGGACAAAAGAATTTGTTAAATGCCATTTACGGTACTATTCATTATCCCAAAGGTGCGAAAAGGGGCGGTATGATTGTGCTCCGGTTTTTAGTTGACGAAGAAGGACGTATGATGAATCCGGAAATCCTTCGTTCATGCGATGCTGCACTTAGTCAGGCTGTGCTCAAAATGTTTAGTATCCTGCAGAAACATGACCACCGTTGGATTCCTGGGCGTGAAAATGGAGAAGCTGCAGCAACTTATTTTACTTTGCCGGTGAAATTCAAACTGGAAGATTAAAGCAGTTATTTAGATGAAGAAGAAAGTGAGCTAAGTTTTAAAGTTTGGCTCACTTTTTAATTTTTATGACTTTTTTTCCTACCTTGTCCCCTAAAACACCCGATATGAGTAAGATAATACTAACTGTTCTGGGTTTGATGAGTTTTTTGTTCACACTTTCAAGCCAGAATACCCCCTCTTTAATTCGAAATGCCGATTTAAACCCGGATGGTTCTCAATTAGCCTTTTCCTTTCAGGGAGATATATGGACGATGGATTTGCCTAATGGTGTCGCCAAAAGATTAACGGTACACGATGCCTATGAGGCGGATCCACAGTGGTCACCCGATGGTAGGAAAATTCTTTTCAGAAGCAATAGATATGGCAATTACGATTTATTTGTCATGACGGCAGATGGCAGTCAATTGCAAAGAATTACGCATCATTCCGCCACTGATTATAATGCAAGGTGGGATGATAATAGTTATGTTATTTTTAATACGAGAAGGTTGTTTTCCCAGGTAGATTGGTCGCCTGAGTTTTTCAGGGTTTCCATCGAAGGAGGAACGCCTACCCGCTTTTTAGATGTATTGGGCAATGCACCGGCAGTATCTAATAATGGTCGATTTGTCGCCTACGAAAAAGGGTATTGTCGAGTGACCCGAGAAGCTTATCGTGGTAGTGCTCAGCGAGATATTTGGATTTATGATCGTCGGAAAAATACCTATGCCTCGATTACGACTTACGACGGGCAGGATATTGTCCCCAAATGGGGAGGAGGGCGCTTGTATTATTTGAGTGCATTTAGTGGGCACTATAATATTTATCAACAGCCGTTGGATGGTGGTCGTGTCAGTGCCGAACCCCAAATGATTACCACTTATAAGGATATGGGGATCCGGAATTTTGATGTCTCGGATGATGGCAGGTGGATGGTTTATGAGAAAGGCAGGAAAGTCTATCTGATGCAATCGGAGCACCCTGAAGCAGCCAAAGAATTGGTGATTAAATTATCAGCCGATTACCACTTTGATCCGGAAGAAACCAAGCAATTTTCTAATAATATTGATGATTATGCCCTCTCTCCCAATGGTGAATTTCTCGTTTATAGCATACATGGGGAATTAATCATTACACCTAGTGATAAGGATAAGAAAAGGACAAAAACCCTCACGCAGTCCGCCGCACGAGATATAAAACCTGCTTGGTTAAATGACTCTACAATATTATTTATTTCTGATCAAAATGGAAATAAGGATCTGTTTCTAATGACTAAAAAGAAAGGACAGAAAGACAACCTTTACAGAGGGTTTGAAACCATCACCCGTGTTGTCCGTGCAAGCAAAAATGAAGAAGAATTGTTTTTATTGTCGCCAGATAGAAAGAAGATTGCCATTCGGGAGGGGAGAGGTAAATTGGTCGTTGCCGATATTGATTCTACCGGTAGTCTAAGTAATGAAAAAATACTATTGGACGGCTGGAGTACCCCCAATGGTATTCGGTGGTCTCCCGATGGAAAATGGCTGGCCTACTCGCTGGATGATTTGGATTTTAATGAAGAAATATTCATTCACGATGCCGAGAATAAAATTGCTCCGGTTAATATTAGTATGCACCCCAGGACGGATACCCACCCCGTATGGAGTCAAGATGGGAGTAAACTCGGATTCCTCTCTAAAAGAAATAATGATGATTATGATGTTTGGTTTGTCTGGTTAAAAAAAGAGGACTGGCAAAAAACAAAAAGAGACTGGGAAGATGACGAGGAGGAGGAAAAGAACAGCAAAAAAGACTCTACCGAGGATAAGTCTATTCAAATTGACTTTGATCATATCTATGACCGATTGGTACAGGTGACTTCCATGGTTGGGGATGAGGATGATTTGGCCATATCCAAAGATGGAGAGACGTTTTATTTTTCCGCAGAAGCACCAGGTGATGAGACGCCTTTTTTGAGTATGAAATGGGATGGGACTGATTCAAAAACCATCCTTTCTGATCAACTTCTTTATCGCTTAAATTGGGATAATAAACACAAAAAAATGTACTTTTTAGCCAGAGGGGGAACGATGAATTTATTGGATTTATCATCCAAAAAATCAAAGGGAATTCCTTTCTCCGCCAAAGTATTAATTAATCATCCTAAGGAAAGAGAACAGGTATTTGAAGATGCCTGGCGCGCATTAAGAGATGGGTTTTATGATCCTGAATTTCATCAAAACGACTGGAATGCACTCAAGGCAACCTATAAGCCTATCGCTATGGCTGCCTCCACCACTCAGGATTTTAGAATGGTCTATAACGAGATGTTGGGACAATTGAATGCTAGTCACATGGGCTTATTTGGCAAAGATCCGGAAAAAACCCAGTCGCAGAGCACAGGATTACTTGGAACGGAATTAATGCAGGTGAAAAAAGGACTGGAAGTCGTATCTGTTATTCCTGACAGCCCGGCTGACAGGACGCGCAGTAAACTGTCAAAAGGGGATGTTATCATCGCAATCGACAATCAGGAAATTACCCGTAATACCAATATTTATCAATTGTTAAGGGGCAAGGCCAATGAGCGTACTTTGGTGGATTTTATAGATAAAAAAGGTAAAAAGCAACAAATTGTTATTCGCCCGGCAATGAGCCTAAGAAAGGAGCTTTATGAAGCCTGGGTAAAGGAGAAAAAACGCCTAACCGAAAAATACTCCAACGGGAAATTAGGTTATATCCACATTCAGGGAATGAACTGGAGTAGCTTTGAACGTTTTCAACGCGAGCTGACCGCCAGTGGGTACGGTAAAGAAGGCTTAATTATCGACGTTCGTTTCAATGGTGGTGGATGGACAACGGATATGTTGATGGCCGTATTGACCAATAGACAGCACGCTTATACCATCCCCCGGGGTGCGACTAATTCACTTAAAAATCATGAGCAATTTATCAATCATTATCCCTTTGGAGAACGACTACCATTCCCTCCAATGAGATTGCCGTCTATTGCAATGTGTAACGAAGCGAGTTATTCCAATGCCGAAATTTTTTCTCATGCTTATAAAGGATTGGGCTTGGGAACTTTGGTTGGTCAACCTACCTTCGGTGCGGTTATTTCCACCGGCGGTTACAGATTGATGGATGGCTCTTTTGTACGTATGCCCTTCCGTGCCTGGTACGCCAAAGCTACTAATAAAAATATGGAACACAATCCTGCTATCCCCGATGTATTAATCAAAAATGCACCCGATGCCAGAGCTAAAGGAGAAGATCAACAGTTGAAAAAAGCAGTAGAGTTGTTATTGAAGAAATAGTTCTCAGTTGGCAGTTCTCAGTCTTCAGTCGGCAGTTGGCAGTTCTCAGCCGGAACATTCTTTTTTTTGCCTCTGGCAAAAAAAGAGTGGGACTGAAGACTGCCAACTGAAGACTGCCAACTGAAGCCTGAAGCCTGAAGACTGCCAAAAAGCCCCCCTTATTTCTTCAAAGCATCCGCCCGTAATCGTTGCAAAAAGGGTGAAGCGAACATAAAGTCCAGTAATAATTCATTATCGCTTTCTAATACCTGATGTCGATTGCCGGTCCAGGCGAGGAGTCCCTGGTGTAGGAGTACAATATTGTCCCCAATTTCCATAACGGAATTCATATCGTGAGTATTAATGACGGTTGTGATATTATTTTCGACGGTTAAATCTTTTAATAACTCATCAATGGTGATGGCTGTTTTGGGGTCTAGTCCGGAGTTGGGCTCGTCGCAAAACAGATACTTAGGGTTAAGCACAATAGCTCGGGCGATACCGACTCTTTTTTGCATTCCGCCACTTACTTCAGAGGGGTATCGGTCATTCACTTTTCCAAGGCTAACACGCTCAAGGCAATAATCTACCCGGGCTTGTTTTTCCTTCCAGGTCATATTCGTAAACATATCCAAAGGGAAACGAATATTTTCTTCAACTGTTAGGGAGTCAAATAAGGCAGAGCCCTGAAATAACATCCCCACTTCCATTCGGATATTCCGAACGGCTTTTTTGTCTAAAGAAAAGAAATCGGTATCTCCGTACCAAATTTTACCCTCTGTAGGCTGGAAAAGTCCAACCAGTATTTTTAGAAATACGGTTTTTCCCGCTCCACTTCGTCCAATGATGAGGTTGGTCTTACCACATTCAAATTCAGTCGTAATCCCTTTGAGTACTTCTGTCTCTCCGAACGATTTAAATATATTTTCTGCTCTGATCATAGTTTTGTTTTCGGCTTATTAAGAAAGTAATACGGCGATTAAATAGTCCGCCAAAAGGATTAGAATATTACTCATTACCACGGCATTGGTGCTGGCTTTTCCAAGCTCGATACTACCACCCTTAACGAAGTAACCCTGATAGGCAGAGACCGACGTAAGCAGAAAAGCAAAAACAAAAGCCTTGATGAACATGAAATTGACATTCGCTTCCTTAAAAAAGGATCGTACACCCAGTACATATTCTCCATCCGATAACATCCCTGTGAAAACAGAGGCCATATAACCGCCAAATGTACCGACAAAGGCCGCAACGGCAACTAATAATGGAATAACAAATAAGGCGGCAATAATTTTGGGTGCAATCAGGTAAGCGGCCGTATTGACACCCATGATTTCCATGGCATCAATATGTTCTTTTTGACGCATCCCTCCAATTTCCGCTGCAATATTGGATCCTACTTTTCCGGCAAGGACCAAACAGGTAATCGTTGGTGCAAGCTCAATAATGACCATGTCCCTAACAACATAACCAATATAAAATCGAGGAACAAGTGTTCCATTGAGCTGATAGGCAAACTGCACAGCTGTCACCGCTCCGATAAAAACGGCAATTAGCATGACAATTACCAGAGATCCGATACCAATGTCGTACATTTGCCGAATGGTCTCTTTATAATACATAGAGCCCTTCTCCGGTTTTGAAAAGGTCTGCCGAAGGAGCATTAGGTAGCGACCAAAGTGATATAATAGTTTTGAAACAATCATTTTTTCCTAATTAAGTCTGCAAATTTAATTACTTTAGCAATATTGGGGATGAATTATTGGAATTACTTTAAAAATAAATATAAATGCGAATTATAATTACAGGTGCCAGTAAGGGCATTGGATACGAAACTGCCCTGGTTTTAGCTGAAAATCCAAATCATAAAATTCTCGCTATTGCTCGCGACAAAAATAGACTCGAAGCTTTGGCAGCCTTGAGCCCACACGGCAATATCAAAGCCCTTGCCACGGATATTACACGGGTAGAGAACGACGAATTATTGAAAATAGTATCATCAATGGGGGGCGTAGATGCCCTTGTGAATAACGCCGGACGTTTAATTAATAAACCATTCGATTCGCTAAGCAAAGTCGATTGGCAACAAACTTTTGAGGTGAATTTATTTGCCGCCGTTCATTTAATCCAGCTTTTAAAACCATTTTTGGCAAAAAGCCAACAGGCGCATATTGTCAATATTAGTAGTATGGGTGGATTTCAGGGAGCTTCCAAATTCCCCGGCTTATCTGCCTATAGTGCCAGCAAAGCGGCCATCGCTGCCCTGACGGAATGCCTGGCGCTGGAGTTTAAGGAAGATGGAATAGCTGTTAACTGCCTCGCCTTTGGTGCCGTACAAACCGAAATGTTAGAACAGGCATTTCCCGGTTATCAGGCGCCTTTGCAAGCTAATGAGATGGCTGAATTTGTGGCTTATTTTACGACTCGGGCACACCAGTATTTTAATGGGAAAATACTGCCAGTTTCTCTTTCTACTCCTTAAATAATTCAGTTTACCAAGCTAAAAATAAAACACCATGAAAAATAACAAAGCATTTATTCCTTACAAAGGAGTAACTTATTCTAAGGAAGAGATGATAAAACGCAGTAAAGAATTTTATGAATACATGGACAAACGTCGATCTTTGAGGATGTTTTCCGATAGAGAAATACCCATAGAGGTAATCGAAAATATCATCAAAACCGCTTCCTCTGCCCCCTCTGGTGCTCACAAACAGCCATGGACATTCTGCGTGGTGAGTAACCCCGCGATCAAAAAAGAAATCCGAAAGGCTGCTGAAGCAGAAGAATATCTTAGTTATAATGGTCGTATGACCAAAGAGTGGCTGGCAGATTTAGCCGTATTTAATACCGATTGGCACAAAGAATTTCTCGAAACTGTCCCCTATTTGATAGTTGTGTTCAAAAAATCCTATGACCTCATTAATGCTCAAAAGCATAAAAACTATTATGTGAATGAATCTGTTGGTTTGGCAACGGGTTTTTTGATTGCGGCTATTCATCAGGCTGGTTTGGTGACCTTGACCCACACTCCCAGCCCAATGATTTTTTTACAAAAGATCCTAAAAAGACCGGAAAATGAAAAACCTTTTCTATTATTGCCTATTGGTTTTCCGACAGATGGGGCAGAGGTGCCTGATTTGAAACGCAAACCTTTAGAGGAGATAATGGTTTTATTTGAGTAATAACCTAATATGTGTACAGTAACTTATATACCACAGGACAATGGTTTTATCCTGACTTCCAATAGGGATGAAGCACCTGCCCGCGCGGCAGAAACCCTTTTTCAGGAAATGAAAAATGACGTGCTGATTACTTATCCCAAAGATGAAGGCGCAGGCGGCACCTGGATTGCGGCGTCCTCTGTCGGTCAGGTCGTTTGCCTGCTCAATGGGGCCTACGAAAAGCACCAACGAACTCCTCCTTACAAAAGAAGCCGGGGATTGATGGTCTTGTCTTTTTTTGATTATAACGGGGTAACTGATTTTGTGACCAATTATGATTTTGAAGGAATGGAACCCTTCACTTTTTTGATGGTGGAGCAGGAACAGTTGTGGGAGTTGCGATGGATGGGCGCAGAAATGACCTTGAAACGCATGGATGAAAAAAATAATCATATTTGGTCTTCTGCTACACTTTACGATGACGAAATGCAGAAAAAAAGGCGTGACTGGTTTGAAGCCTGGGAGGAAAAAGCCGACTATTCCCCTGATGCGATCATGGACTTTCATCGAAATGCAGGAGAAGGGGATCCCGAAATCGATATTGTCATGAATCGAAATAATATCGTCCGATCTATTAGTATTACTCAAATATTGATGACAGATTTCTTGTGCATGAGGCATTTTAATTTACTCGATGATTCAGTGAAAACAATAAGCTTAAATTTGAATAATGAGAAAGTTTGCAGCTAAAGAAGTGGATCTCGGCAAGGGCAAAAGTTGGGAGTATTGGTCGAGTTGGAGCTTTTATTTGCCCTTGGTTCCCTTTTTTCTGATACAGGCGTTGAGGGCTAGAAATTCTTGTTTTTTTACAGCTACTAATCCGGGGATTTACACAGGCGGTGTCGGCATTGAATCCAAATACGAAACCCTGATGAAAGTACCCCGCCAATACCTCCCAAAAATGATTTTATTCAAACACGGACAAGCTTTTTCCGACTTAAATGGCAGAATTGAAGCGGCTGGTTTGACCTTCCCACTTATTGCCAAACCGGATATTGGATTTCGAGGTCTTTTGGTCAAAAAAATTCATAGCCTCGAAGAGCTGAAAACTTATTTGCAAACTTACCCCCTGGATTTCATGATTCAGGAATTTATCGACTTGCCGGAAGAAGTAGGGGTTATGCACTATCGTTTTCCCGACACAGTACAGGGTGAAATTAACTCCATTACCCTCAAATCATTCCTCTCGGTAGAAGGGGATGGGCAATCGACTTTGTTACAGTTGATTCATGCCAAAGATCGGGCCTTTCGACAGTTGGGGCGCCTGAAATTAAGCCACGGTCACCTATTCGATACCATTCCTGCAAAGGGAGAAAAAATCCCGCTCGGGGAAATTGGCAATCACTGTAAAGGCACGATTTTCTTAGATGGTCGTTACCTGATAAACGACGAAGTAGTCGCTGTTTTTGATAAAATTAATGAAGAAATTGAGGGCGTTTCCTATGGCAGATATGACCTCCGATGTGAAAGTCTGGAGGATCTCAAAACCGGCCAAAATATCAAAATATTAGAACTCAATGGCGTCGGAGCAGAGCCAACTCACGTCTATGATCCCCGAAATTCATCCTATTTTACCATCGTTCATTCCATTGCCACCCAGTGGCGTATCATCCGGCGAATTGCCATCGAAAATCAAAAAAGAGGCGGCTACTCCCTACGACCATGGCCCATGATTATGGCATTGGTGGATTTGTACCAATATATCAAAAAAACAAAAAAAATGGTAGCAGAACAAGGCGTCAAAGCGACATAAGGTCACCCAACTGCCAACTGCCGACTCCCCATAAGATAACACCTTTTGCTCTTCTCCTTCCTTCCCTGAAAAGATGTC
>CAZNCI010000122.1:0-10291 GCA_964571475.1 uncultured Saprospiraceae bacterium
AAGACTTTTTAAGAATAGGAAGGGAGCTCGTAGAGCTCCCTTTTTTTGTTTACATCCTTACTTAACCCTTTGACCGCCTCACTAAAAGCCTGGAACGCTAAGAAAAAGGATTTTAATAACCAATAAATCAAGGAAAATAGCCTTTTTTGCCGTTGGCTTCAGCCAACGGAAGAAAATTACTATAAACCCCGGCTTTAGCCCCTTCACACACCCCCCATAAACCGCTTAGGCGTCGTCCCATACTTCTTCTTAAAGGCGGCGATAAAATGACTCGGTGTACTATAGCCGATGTGGTCACTTACTTCCGAGATATTGTATTTTTTTGATTCGAGCATTTCCCGGGCGATTTCCATTTTGTAATTAAAGAGAAAGTTAAAGACGGTATCGCCATAGATTTGTTTGAAGCCGTCTTTGAGTTTCTTGAGGGGGAGTTCGATCATTTGAGCGAGGGATTGTAGGGTGGGGGGATTGTCCATCTTTTCTAGGATGATGGTTTTGGCTTTGATGATTTTTTTGACATTGGCTTCGTCTTTTAGGAAGGGGCAATTGCCTTCGTCTTCTGTTTTGCTGAAGAAGATACTGAGTAATTCATAGACTTTGCCTTTGGTGTAGAGGGATTCCAGCGATGGATTGAGGTTGAAGTTGAATATCTCGGTGAGGACGACGGTTTCCCTTGGGGTGATTTCCTTTTTGGTGTAGTATTTTTTTTGGGCGTTTTCTCCCTCCAGAAATTGGATGAGCCCGGCTTCTTCAGAGAAAAATTCGTGAAAACGATCAATACCCACTACGAGGATGATATATTTCGCATTGGGCTGTAGGTCTAAATTGATGGGCAGGTCCTCATTGGGGTTGTATAAAAATAGGGCAGTTTTGGGGGCAATGTCCATGATATAGCGCCCATTATTGAAAATGAGTTGGTTTTTTTCTTTGAGAGAAAAGTGAATTTGGATGTAATCCTTACTGATCTCTTTGATCTTTTTTTGAATTTTTTCAGTCGTATTTTGATATTTTATTAAGAAAAAATCCTTTTCTAATGTTGTTATTTTCATAGAACCTTTAGCGTTATTTTTATTTTAATGAAAATTATATAGGACCATTTTTTTTGTAAAAACCTAGTAAAACAAGGTATTTATCGGTAAAATTACTATATTTTTTGTAAAAAACAAAATAAAATCAAAATTTTATAGCGACACTAAAAAAACCTTTAGCGTTATTTATATATTATTTTTTCCTTTACTTTTGCCCCTGTTGTTTTAATAGTTAACTGAAAGTTGATGTTTTATAAAATTAAGAAAATTTGGTTTTTTGCGTTGGTAACTCATGTGGGCTTGCTCTATGGGCAGGCGCATAATGAGTTACTTAATCCGGAGATTGAGAAAATACTGAACGAAGTGGTGATTACCGCAACCAAGACCAAGCGGCAATTGAGTACCACAACTGTACCCGTCACTTTGATTCAAACGAAGGATGTGAAGAATACCAACGCCCTGAGATTGCAGGGGGTATTGGATGAATCTACCGGACTGAATACGGTCTCCAGTGCCTTGGGTACGGGTATTCAAATGCAGGGGTTGGATGCGGATTACTCCCTGATTATGATCGACGGGGTGCCGATTATTGGCCGCTTGAACGGGGTTTTGGATTTGTCCAGACTTTCCGTCTCTAATATCGATCATATCGAGATCGTCAAAGGACCTTCTTCAGTCTTATTTGGGTCAAATGCCTTAGCGGGGGTGGTTAATATTATAACTAAATCTCCAACGGATAAGAAGTCACTTGGATTGACAGCCAAAGCGGGATCATTTAAGACCTATGATTACACCATTGATGCGGGGTTTTCATCGGGAAAATACAAGGCATCTATGTCAGCCAATTATTACCAAACGGGTGGTTACGATCTGGCTTCTAATTATCAGGGCTATAATTTATCCACGGATTATTACGGCAAGACGGTCTCTCCGCACGATAATTATGCACTTTCTTTTCAGAATGAATTTCAATTCACCAAAAAAACGAAGATATTCCTGAATGCCCGCTATTTTAACGAGAAAGAGGTGTATCAATTCATTGATGCCGATGATAAAATCATCAACGGGAGCGGTCGTGTTAAAGACTGGTCGGTCAAGCCTTGGCTGTCACATCAGTTTTCGGCAAAGTTGAAATCCACGCTTCGGTACAGTTATAATCAATACGGTACCAATACAGATGAAATTTTTCAAAATAATGCAGTGTATAGCCGTGCTTTTTATAACGAAAAATACGGAGTTTTGGAGCTGCAAAACGATTATAAAATCAATAAAAATAATGAACTGACCCTTGGTGGAGGTTACGAAAGGGAAGGGGTGCAGACCTCGCGTTTATCCGATGACCAATTTCACAATGCCAATAATAAATACGTCTATCTGCAGTATATTTTGACCCATAAAGATAAGCTCAATGTAGTAGTGGGCGCAAGATATGAGCAGCATCAAAATTACGCCAGTCAGTTCAATCCTAAATTGTCTTTTAAATATAATATTTCACCCAAATACGTCTTAAAAGCTTCCATTGGCAGGGGATTTAAAAAGCCGGATTTTAAGCAATTATATTTTAATTATACCAATAACGCGATTGGTTATACGGTATTGGGTACGACTTATGTAGAGGAGGGTATAGCGAATTTGTTGGCGCAAAATCAAATCGCCATAGATCCGGAAACCAACCAGCCGGTTATCTATGATTTGTACCATAAAATTTTGGAAACCGGTGGAAAAATAGACGCAGAATCTTCCACGGGAATAAATTTGGGGTTGAGTATTCGCGCGCTTAAAAATACCATCATTGATGTTAATCTTTTCCGGAATGATTTGAAAAATTTGATCGAGACAACACCGATTGCCCTAAAGAATAATGGCTGGCAAGCCTATAGTTATCAAAATATCAACCGGGTTTTTACCCAGGGGGCAGAGCTTAATATCAAATATTACTGGGGAGATCATATAAAGGTCTGTGCCGGTTATCAATTCCTCGAAGCCAAGGATAAAAATGTCGTCGCCCTCTTGAAGAAGGGACAGTTATTTGCCAAGGACTTGGAGACGGGCGTGTCCTATAAAATTGCCCCAAATGGGTATGGCGGCCTATTAAACAGGGCCAGGCATTCGGCTAATTTTAAGGTATTTGCGACTGATATTTGGAAGGGAATAGACGCCAATGCCCGGGTTTTATACAAGGGGCGGTTTGGATTTGCTGATTTGAATAATAACCAGATATTAGATATCGATGATGAATACGTGAAGGCTTATTTTTTGGTCAATATGACCCTTCAAAAATCTTTTTTTAATGAAAAGTTAGGTCTAAAGGTGGGGATTGACAACCTATTTAATTATACCTATGCAACACCGGAGTTTACTATCTCCTCTTTACCGGGGAGAATATTTTATACATCTATAAATTATCAATTTTAAAAAATGAAGTCAATAAAAATTTTAAGTTTACTATTGTTGGCAGGCGTGCTTTTCGCGTCTTGTGATAAGGATCCTGTTTTGCCAACACATGCCGAAGTATTGAAAATTTCCAATCTCTATGCACCAAGTGATGTGCGGGACCACCAAACGGGTGAGATTATCGAGCAAAACGAATTTGTTTATTTCGACTTTTCATCGGGCAAAACTGTTGACAAAACAGCCGACTGGGATATCGCTTTTAAAGGCACAAAAATCATTGTGAATGGCGGTATAAACGGTACCGGAAATGTGAGTGCAACCGTTGTTGCATCAACTTTTGCGGACTTGACGGAAGCACCATCGGCAGATAAATTCACGCAGGATACGGATTTGGCAACGGCCATCCCTTCTGGTAGTGGTAATGGCTGGTACGAATACAACCCGGCTAACCACTTGATTTCTCCGATACCGGGACGTATTATTGTCGTGAAAACGGTAGAGGGAAATTACGCCAAAATGGAAATACTGGCTTATTATAAGGATGCGCCGGCGAATCCAAATCCGGATACCGATCAGGCAGATACTTTTACCTTTAATTACGCCTATCAGGCAGATGGGACAACAAAATTCTAGGAATGGGCATTAGGTTGATTTATTTTTCCTAAATAAAATTAGCTATATAAATCGAGTAATTAATAGGGACTTCGAAAGGAGTCTCTATTTTTTTTGCAACAAAATTGGTCTGAGAGGATTAAAAAGGGTTGAAAAACCGATTATGACCCAACCTTTCAACGTGCAATTATCGTCTAGTAGAATGAATATATGAAGTTTGAGTCATTAATAGGAAGAAAGATGAAAAGGATAGCTATTTTAATAGGGCTGATAGTCACAATTTCTTGTTCAAAGAATAAGGGGATAGAACAATCTTTCGGAACGAAGCTGACTTCAATTGAATACCAAAGTAATGATAAAAATTGGACAGAAAATTACACCTATTCCTCAAACGGAGAATTGAACATGGTTGAAAATTTTTATTCATTGGGTAAAAGGTATGAAATAACTTATCAAAATGATAAATGGCAGCAATATACGACCTATCAAATAGAGGAGGATCGATTAATTTTTCGTGATTCCTTTCTTTATAATTCAGATGGGACGATTCAGGCAATTTATAATTTTTCAAGGAATTCGGGGGACGATTTACCCTTGTCATGGATTTATGAATATGAATATAATACAGAAGGTAAGGTTTTTAAAAAGTCAACTTATTTTGTGACAATTGAAGCGTATGTTTCAATTGAGAAATATTACTGGAAGGGTGATAATATTGAACGAGCAGCGTATTATAATGCAGATGGCGAATTATACTATGAATATTTTTATGAATATGATGATAAAGTTAACTACAGGAAAAAATTGGCCATAAATGCTGCTGATCCCATCAATTGGAGTGAAAATAATGTGGTAAAAATTAAGTGGAAGGATTACGCGGGCAATCTTGATTTAATTTGCAGCCCCTGTGAAGCGACGTATAAATATAATTTAGATAATTATCCGGTGGAAATAACCAATAATTGGGGTAGAACACTGAAATTAACATACGAATAGCGAAATAGAAGTTTTTGGCTACACATTGACTTTTTGAACAATAAATTTAAGAAAAGGGGATTTTAAGATAAGATTAAGATGGTATTTTTGATAATGTGGGCTGCTTGTTTATATCTTTGGAGGATTAAGTAACCATTTTAAATTAAAAAAGTAATGAAGACTAAACAACTAACCTTATTTTATTTCCTGCTTTTCTTTTTTGTCGGATCGGCAAATGCGCAGTTGGATGTTCCTTATTCCAAAGTGACACTGGAAGACGGATCGAATTTTATCGCTAATTTGCTGGAAGTGAAGGATGGCATGATGGAATTTCAATTGACCAATGGCGATATTATCTCGGTCAAACAAGAGGAAGTGAAAAGCATTTCTGATGAGAAATATCCGGTTGATTATGAACCCATAAAGAGTCTGTACAAAAATACCTATGATTATCAACCCGGTTCCATGTATTACATTTTTACTTTTGGTGGTAACCTGAGTAGAAACGAGACCGAATTTGGTATTGGGGCAGATGCTATTTTTTCCGTTGGAAAGCAGCAAAGTTTGAAATTAGGCTATGGTTTTTCGACGGGAGTGGATAATTTGAGTGTTTTAGGGACGGCCGTTATTTATCCCGTACTCTTGGAAGTTCGGGGATATTTGAAGGAAAAAGTAGTGTCGCCTTATTATGTACTACAGGCGGGTTATGGATTTTCTAAAAAATCTGAAAAATTAGGCGTGCTTGAGACGAGAGGTGGATTTACAGTAAGGCCAGCCATTGGGTTGAGAATAGGCGGGAGGCAACGAGGTAATATTTTGTTGGAAGTGGGGTATATTTTTCAACCACATTACGTTAAGCAGACTATAAATATTAGTGATATACAGGAATATACCAGGGTCTTTAACAGGTTAAAAATAGCGATCGGTATTCAGTTTTAATAATGAAGAAAAAGATAGATGATAAGACGTTGATAGAAGGCTGTGTTCGGAATGACCGACGCTGTCAGGAGGCATTGTATCGTCAGTATTTTTCGGTGATGATGGGCATGTGTATGCGCTATGCTAAGAATCCGGATGTGGCAATGGAAATCGTCAATATGGGTTTTTTGCGGGTTTTTAAAAAAATTCATACCTACGCTTTTAAGGGGTCATTTGAGGGATGGATGAAAAGACTTGTTTTTCATAGTTTGTCAGATTATTATAAAAAAGAATCCAGGCAGATTCAATTTTTGGAACTACCGGTAATTGAAAAAACAAATACGGAAAGTATTGCTTTGAATAGCTTGTATTTTGAGGATATTTTGGATTTAGTGGATCAGTTGAAAGGAGCGTCCAGAGAGGTTTTTTGGATGTTTGCCGTTGAGGGCTATACGCATAAAGAAATTGGGGAGAAATTGAATATTAGCCCGGGTACTTCCAAATGGCATGTGTCTGAAGCACGAAAAAAATTACAATTACTATTGGGAAAACAGCGTATAATTAATAATAATGTTGGATAAAGGAAAGAACGGATTTGATAAAGCTATGGTAGAGGAGGGCTGGCGCAATATGAGCCAAATCCTCGATCAGGAGCTGCCAACGAAGAAGAAAAACCGTAAGTTTTTATGGTGGTGGTTTTCGGGAGTTGGAGTTGCTGCTATTGCGCTTTCGTTGTTGTGGGCAACAGGTGGTCAGCGGATGGAACAGCGTTTGTCTGTTCCTGCCGGGACAAATGATCCTATCGTTTCTAAGGAGGCTGCTGTGATTACGCCGCAGGTTCCCAAAAATGTATCTCCAACCGCTCAAAAAGTGGTAGAGAAAGGAACGCACATTAAACAGGCAATCCATCAGCCTGTTTTGATAAATAAAAAGGATGCTGTTTGGGTCACACCACCTAATGCCATTGATATTGGTTCAAATAGCCTTGTTACTAAAATAAGGGAGGATGGACCATTAGCAGTACTGGAAAAGAAATCTTTGCTGGAAAAGGCAGCTGTTTCTACACCCATTCAACAGGCAGCACTTTTACAAAAGTTGCCCCTGAAAAAGCTGGAGGTTGTGCCTGTAAAACGGACTTTGTCTTTGAATCCCGGAAGGATGAAAAATAGCGGAAAAAATCAAGTATATCTAGCGGTGGATGCCTTAGGAAATACAAATCCTTTATCGTGGGCAGGCATGGCATTAGAAGCTGGTTTGATTGTGAATGGAAGTGGGCGGTTGAATTTGAGTGCAGGTATTGGTTATGCCCGCAAAACACTTTCCCTGAAGTATGAATCTGTTGGTATCATTACAGAATATGATGAGAGTACTTCAATTGGTGCGAATGCAGACTCAAGATCTGCAACGGTCAATCCTGGTTTTGTTTATCCAGATAGATTAGGGTATAATGGAGAGCGTTTGAATGCTTCTGAGGTACAAATGTCGCAAAATTTTTATTCTACACGCGCTTATGTTTATCTGCCTGTTCGGCTTGGTTATCGGCTAAATTCCCGTTTTTTTTTACAGGCGGGTATTCAATTGGCATATATTGGTAAGGTAGTGAATTTTATCTATGCTGGTAATTATTCCTTATTGGATAATTTTACGAGAAAGAACTTTAGTGCTAATTCACAAGAGTTTAACGGACTTTATAATTCCACTTCTTTTTTTCAAGAGGAGGCAGATAGTCAGGTGATTGGTTATAATTCCACCGTAGTAAATCCGGTTTCCATTCATCGGTGGTTGATGAGTGTTGACTTTAGATTGGGGTACCAAATCAATCGAAAATGGAGTACAACTTTACAATTGAACTACCAATTAACTCCCGAAAGTACGAATTTGAAATTGATTAAAAGAAATACTCAGTTGAATATTGGGTGGGGGGTGAGTCGTACATTTTAAACCCCCATTTTATTTCGCTTGACCAGATAGGATTGCAAAACGGTGTTGAAGCCGGCATTGATATCCGCTTCCACAAAGTCAATTTTGTACTGAAGGCATTTCAGCCGTAGTTCTTTGGTGAATTTCCCTACTTGTTCCTTATAAAAATCTTTGACCTGATTAGCTTGTAATTTTACTTTTTCGCCACTTTCCATGTCGATGAATTCATAAGGGCGGTTTTCGTATTCAAAATCAATTTCTTTGGATTTATCCACTACATGAAAGAGAATCACCTCGTGTTTGTTGTATTTGAGGTGCTGAAGTGCTGCGAATAATTCAGCGCTTTCTCTATTGTTCTCAAACATATCGCTGAAGATAACAATCAGTGAGCGACGATGGATACTGTCCGCTATTTCGTGTAGCGCCTGGACTGCACTCGTCCTACGCTTTTCAGGATGCGATAATAATTCCTTTTCCAAATAAGAAAGCAACAGTCTGTAATGTTTAGTGCTGACCTTACATTTGGTGTTGAGCTTTACCTCATTATCAAAAAGGCTTAATCCAAAAGCATCTCTTTGTTTTTTGAGTAAATTCATCAAAGCCGCTGCAGCGAGGGCGGAGAAACTAATTTTGTTATCTGCGGGTTTTCCATCTTTACCATATTCGGGAAAGAACATAGAGGAAGAGGTATCAATGATAATTTGACATCGAAGGTTGGTTTCTTCTTCAAAGCGCTTTGAAAACATCTTGTCCGTTCGGGCATAAACCTTCCAGTCGATATTTTTGGTACTTTCTCCCTGATTATAAATACGGTGCTCCGCAAATTCGACAGAGAACCCATGAAATGGACTTTTGTGAAGTCCAATAATGAAGCCTTCAACGACTTGCTTGGCGTAAAGCTCCAAATTACTATATCCCCTTACGGCTGCATTATCTAAAAAGTCCATGAAAAGAAATGATTAAGCAAACACATAGAGCATTCAAGGCGGTAAGTGCCTTATTAATGCTTCCTGTATTTATTTACAAAAAGTAGAACCACGTTTCGAGGCGGTGATTGACTAAAACATGAAATGCCCTTCACGCAAGTCCCCAAAACGTGGTTTAAAAGGTATAAAATTATGATAATTGAGCTTCTATTTTGTCAGCTAATACTTTTTTGGAAGTAAGTCCAATGTGTTTGTCAACTAATTCGCCATCTTTAAGGATGGCAACAGTAGGGATACTACGGATACCATATTTCATGGCGACTTCCGGATTGTCATCCACATTCAGTTTTCCAATAATGGCCTTCCCTTCATATTCTTCAGAAAGTTGAGCAACAATTGGGCCAATCATTCTACAGGGTCCACACCAGGGCGCCCAAAAGTCAATAAGTGTAACGCCCCCTTTATCCAGGGCTTCTTGCTGAAAGTTGTCATCAGTGAATTCAAATGTCATTTTTACTAATTTATTTGTATCTTTAAATAATATTCCTTTTGGAATTATGTTGTTCACTTGTGTAAACGGCATAATGCCTTACTTGGTTTACAAAGATATTAAATAATGAGCAAATATTTGTCCTTGAAAGGACAGAAGTAATAAAATACCATGAACAAAAAGTATTTTGGAGTGATTTTGGGTGGTTTGACCTTGATTTTAAAGTATTTGGGGCATCAGTTTCCTGAAATGGTGGAGCGGTTTTATAGCAGAGGGGTGTTTATTGGGGTTAGAGTGGTGCTGGATGCGATCTTGACATGGTTACCTTTTCCTACTTTGTATTTATTCTTTTTCGGGATCATTATTTATTGGATTTTCGGAATAAAGAAATTTAAAAAAAATAAAAAAAAGTTAAACCAGCGATTGGGGCGTGTTTTGCTTAGCTGGATAAACGGGGTGGGGCTGTTGTTGTTTTGGTTTTATTTTATTTGGGGATTTAATTATGCCCGCGTGCCTATTGAAGTGCAATTGGGGTTGGATGTTAAGCCCGTTACGCTTGAGCAGATCGAAGTGAAAATGAAGCGGGAAGCCCAAATATTGGATTCAATTCGCCAAAGGATTGATCATATTGATACTTTTGCTATTACTGATTTATATTTAAAGGGTGATTTAGAGCAGCAGCTTAGGGCTAATTTGGAGACTGTTTTGGCATCGCTCCATTATCCTGTTTCGGGACGGGTTCGAGGCAAATTAATTGCCCCAAAAGGTATCTTTTTACACTTCAGTTCTGCCGGTTTATATTTCCCTTTTGTGGGGGAAGGTAATATTGACGCGGGGCTTCATGTGTTACAAATTCCTCCGGTTATGACGCACGAAATGAGTCATGGATACGGATTTGGAGATGAGGGGACGTGTAATTTTTTGGCATACCTTGCCAATAAAGACTCAGAAATACCGATTATTGCTTATGCGGCACATTTGTCTTATTATCGTACCCTTGCCGGAAATTATTTGCATTATTTCCCCAA